>JALCBB010000014.1 GCA_028066985.1 Alphaproteobacteria bacterium | reverse complement strand
TTTATTTTTTGCGGGCTAGCCCGCACCCATCTGCTGGCATCGTTCGCTTGAGCCGGCGCCGTGAATGTCTGGGTCAAACTCCCACTAATGCCAAGGATCGTGCTTCGTTTGTCTCTTAATTAAGGTGGAAATTAAGGCAAAAATTCAATACATTAAAGAACAGCAACGGGGGCATCATGACAACTACAGTCATTGACAAAAATACGCGGGCGCAAAGGCTCGTCAAAGGATGGCGGTTCTTCGCCGCCTCCACCACCGCCGCCGCCTTCCTCTTCGTCATCAATAACTTCCTCACACACGCCGCCAGCCTCCCAGGCCCCCGAAACCCCGAAACAATACTCGCCTGGCTCCAACTCCTCGCATACCCCGCCACCATCACCGCCCTCGCCCTCTACACCCTCCGACACGGCTCCCTCAACTCCGACGCCGCGAAACTGGAAGCCGTCGCCCAGTACATCCCGCGCGCCGCCTTCTTCGCCGTCCTCTTCATCGGTATCGCCGACTTCACCCTCTCGCTCCTCCACATAGAAAACCTCTCCGACACCCTCCTCCCCGCCGAAATCGCGCAGGGCATCGCGCACAGTCAGTACCGCGCGCAACTCCACTACCCGCTCCTCGTTATCGCCGCCCTCGTCGCGCTCAGAAAACGCGGCGCCCCATTCGTCTGGCTGACCCTGCTCATCGTCGCCGCCGAACTCCTCATCGTCATCGCGCGCTTCGTCTTCTCCTACGAACAGCCCTTCATGGGAGACCTCGTGCGCTTCTGGTACGCCGCGCTCTTCCTCTTCGCCGCCGCATATACCCTCAAAGAAGACGGACATGTGCGCGTCGATGTCCTCTACGCCGGGTTCTCGCCGAAAGCGAAGGCGCGCGCCAACGCCGCCGGCGTCCTGCTGCTCGGATTCCCCTTCTGCTGGACAATCCTCGCCCTCGGACTCGCGACCAGAAGCAGCGCCGTCAACGCGCCGATCCTCAACTTTGAAATCACGCAGTCCAGCGCCGGACTCCATGTCAAATACTTCATGGCGGCGTTTCTGCTCGTCTTCGCGCTGTCCATGACGGCGCAGTTCGCGGCGATGCTCCTGCGAAGCGTCCACACCGTCATCGTCGGCGAGGACGCGGACGAATCCGCGGACAAGTCCGCGCCGTCAGAACAGACCGAATAACAGACCGCCGATGGAACTCGTCTTTCTCGTCGTCCTCTTCGCGCTGATGGTCGCCGCGCTCGCCGGAGGCTTTCCCGTCGCCTTCGCGCTGCCCGGCTCGGCGATCCTCTCGGTCCTTCTCGCGGGCGTCGCGGGCGACCTCTTCTTCGGCGACCAGAGCGCCTTCTTCGCGCAGGGCAACCCGCGCGAATGGCTCTCGGCGGGCGTGACCAACTTCCGCGGCCTCTACTGGGACACCGACCGCGACACCCTCATCGCCATCCCGCTCTTCATCTTCATGGGGCTGATGCTGCAGCGCTCCAAAATCGCCGAAGACCTCCTCGTGACGATGGCGCAACTCTTCGGCTCGGTGCGCGGCGGACTCGGAATCTCGGTCGTCCTGGTCGGCGCGCTCCTCGCGGCGACGACCGGCATCGTCGGCGCGACCGTCGTGGCGATGGGACTCATCTCGCTGCCCGCGATGCTGCGCAACCGCTACGACCCGCGCCTCGCCACCGGCACCATCTGCGCCGCGGGAACACTCGGACAGATCATTCCGCCGTCCATCGTTCTGATCATTCTCGCCGACCAGCTCGCCAGCGCCGCCGACCAGGCGTCGGCCGAGCGCAAGGCGCTCTACCGCGAGCGCACCGGCGAATTCTCAATGCCCTCCGAACTGGATATCGTTTCCACGAGCGCGGGCGAAATGTTTCGCGGCGCGATCTTCCCCGGACTGGTGCTGGTCGGACTTTATGTGATTTTCATTCTGACGGCGGCGTGGCTGCGTCCGCGCGTCGCGCCGCCGGTGCATTACGAGGGACGCCGCCTCACGCCGCGATTTCTGCTGCAGGTCGCGCTGACTCTGATTCCGCCGCTGATTCTGATTTTCGCGGTGCTGGGTTCCATTCTGCTGGGCGTGGCGACGGTCAATCAGGCGGGCGCGATCGGCGCGGTCGGCGCGACCATCATGGCGGGCTGGCGTCTCTATCCGGAGTCGTCGCCGCGCGCGTTTTATCCCGCCGGACTCGCGGCGCTGTCGCTGCTCGCGCTCTGGATTCTCTCGCGGAATCTTGACCTCAACATCCGCACGCTCGGCGACGACGGCTATCAGCCCGGCTTTCTTCTCGCTGTCGCGGCGACGCTCGCCTTCGCGGCGGCGGTCGTGTGGAGCGGGTGGCGCGTCCTGCGGACGGAACGCACGCTGCACGCCGTGATGGAGGAGACCGCCAAGACGACATCAATGGTCTTCATCATTCTGCTCGGCGCGGCGATGCTGACGGCGGCCTTCCGCGCCTTCGGGGGCGAGGAGATTGTCAGGCACGCGCTCGGCGGACTTCCGGGCGGATTCTGGGCGAAATTTTTCGTGGTGATGTTCGTGATGTTTCTGCTCGGCTTTTTTCTGGACTTCATCGAGATCGCGGTTGTGGTGGTGCCGATCGTGGCGCCGATTCTGCTGGCGGATCCGTCGGCGAATGTGACGGCGGTATGGCTCGGCGTGATCATCGCGATCAATCTTCAGACTTCGTTTCTGACGCCGCCGTTCGGGTTCGCGCTGTTTTATCTGCGCGGAGTCGCGCCGCGCGCCGTGAAGACGCTGCATATATATCGGGGAGTCGCGCCGTTCATCGCGCTGCAGTTGCTCGGACTGGTGATTATCGGGTTGCTGCCGCCGCTGGTTAATTATCTGCCGAATCGCGCGCAGTTGACGGGAGATTTGTCGCCGCCGCCGCGCAATCCGCGGCTGCAGAGTTGTATTCAGGAGTTGCTGCTGGAGGAGTTGCCGCGCGCGGAGCGGGCGACGGCTTCGCGGCGCGAGCGGCTCGCGGGTCTGGCGGGCGGGCTTCCTTCGGAATTGGGGACGGAGTTAGGCGAGGTTCTTGCCGGTCTTGACGGAGCGTTCGCGGCGCCGGCGGAGTTGGGGTCGGCGCTGGCGGTGTACGGGGAGGAGGCGGAGCGGTTTCGTCCGATGCATCGTGAGGTTCGGCGTCTGGAGCAGCGGCTGGGACGGCTTGAGGCGCGGCGTCTGGAATTGGAGGAGCGTGTCGCGGACGCGGGGGGCGCGGATGTCACGCGTCTGGAGGCGGAGATTCGGGAACTTGGGCGGCGCGAGGCGGAGTTGCGTCAGCGCGACTGGCCTGCGGGGTGGGACGAGGCGGAGGCGCGGTTTGGTGGTGTTGCGGGGGATTTGCGTCGGGCGCAGGTGTCGTTTCGGCGCGCGCTGGACGGGGGGTATTCGGACCTGGAGGGTTTTGTGAAGACGCTTGGCGAGGGCGGGGCGGGGGTGTCTGAGGTTCTGGCGGAGGCTGCGGCGCTGGAGGAGGAGTTGCGGGACACGGTCGGCTTGCGCTTGCAGGAGAGACTGCCGCGCGCCCATGCGTTGCGGGTGGCGCGCTGCCGCGCCCTCCCCGAAGACATCGCCCTCTCCTTTTAATTAAGAGACAACAAAGCACCGCCCCTGGCATTAGTGGGAGTTTGACTAAGACATTCACGATAGCCGCTCAAGCGAGCAGCACCAACTAATGCCCGCAGGCGCTGCCTGCAAAAAATTAAAAAATAATAAGAAAACAATTTATTTAATGACACCATTAATTGTCTATGTTAATAAGAGAAGAATTTATTTAATTTGACCCCTTAAATAGTCCAATTGCTTTTTAATTTATTTTTTGCGGGCTAGCCCGCACCCATCTGCTGGCATCGCTCGCTTGAGCCGCTATCGTGAATGTCTTAGTCAAACTCCCACTAATGCCAGAGGCCGTGCTTCGTTGTCCCTTAATTAAAGGCGCCCACTAATGCCAAGGGCTGTTCTTCGTCTGTCTCTTAATTAAACTATGGTAAGATATACAGAAATCACGCCCCCGCCAAAGGAAAGCAAAATGAAACGCCGCAAATTCATCAAAACCGCCGCCGCCATCACAGGCAGCGCCGTCGCCGTATCACACCTCCCCAAACCCGCGCTCGCCCAGGAACGCATTGAAATGACAATCGTCTCCAGCTGGCAACGCGACTTCCCGGGACTCGGCACCGGCGCACAGCGCTTCGCCGAAAATGTCTCCACCGCCTCAAACGGCAAAATCCAGATCACCTACTTCGCCGCCGACGAAAAAGTCGGCGCCTTCGATGTCTTCGACGCCGTCGCCTCCGGCGACGCGCAGGGATACCACAGCGCCGAATTCTACGCCGTCAATAAACACCCCGGCTTCGCATACTTCGCCGCCGTTCCCTTCGGAATGACCCCCGCCGAAATCAACGCCTGGATCCATTTCGGCGGCGGACAAAAACTCTGGGACGAACTCTCCGCCGAATTCGGCCTCAAAGCCATGCCGTGCGGCAATTCAGGCATCCAGTGGGGCGGCTGGTTCAACAAAGAAGTCAACTCCGCCGAAGACCTGCGCGGCCTGCGAATGCGCATCCCCGGCCTCGGCGCCAACTTCTTCGCGCGCCTCGGCGGCACGCCCGTCTCGCTCTCCGGCGGCGAGGTCTACGAACAACTCGCGTCCGGCGCCATAGACGCCGCCGAATGGGCGGGACCCTGGAACGACGAAGCGCTGCGGCTCCACGAGGCGGCGAAATACTACTACTACCCCGGCGTGCACGAGCCGGGCGCGGTGACATCGTTCGGCGTCAACGCCAGCCTCTGGGGACGCCTCGCCGCCTCCGACCGCGCCCTGCTGACCGCATGCGCGCGCGCCGAAAACGACACCATGCTCGCCGAATTCAACGCCCGCAACGGCGCCGCCCTCGCGCGGCTGGTCGACAGACACGGCGTGGAACTGCGCGAGTTCTCGGACTCCATCTGCGACGCCTTCGCGGTCGCGGCGGAAGAAGTCCTGGAGGAGACGCGACAGCACTCTCCGCTGGCGCGGCGGATTCACGAGTCGTTCGCGGCGTCGCGCGCGGAGGTGTCGCGCTACATTGAATTGAACGATGTGAACTACATCACGAAGCGCAACGCCCGCATCCGATGAGCGGACGGACGGCGCCTGAATCCCGCCCCCGCCGCGCCCCTAGACCCCGGACAGCGGACGCGCTATGCTCGTCCGCGACAACTTTCGCCCCGCCGTCAGACGGGGAGGGAGCGCGAAAACAGAATAACGGAGGAACCCATGAGTAAATCCACCACGAAACGGATGAAGCGCCGCGACTTCATGAAGGCCGGCGCGGTCGCGGGCGGAGGCGCGGCGGTCGCCGCGGCGTCTTCGTTTCCGGCGCCGGCGGTGGCGCAGGAGCGTGTTGATATCGCGATTGTGTCCAGCTGGCCGCGCGACTTTCCCGGTCTCGGCACGGGCGCGCAGCGCTTCGCGCAGAGCGTCGCCGACGCGAGCGACGGCAAGTTTCAGATAACCTACTTCGCGGCGGGCGAGCGCGTCGGAGCGTTTGATGTTTTCGACGAGGTCGCGTCCGGCAATTCGCAGGGGTATCACGCCGCCGACTATTACGCGACGGGCAAGCATCCCGGATTCGCGTATTACTCGGCGGTGCCGTTCGGAATGACGCCGGCCGAGATCAACGCGTGGCTGTATTTCGGCGGCGGGCAGGAGTTGTGGGACGAGTTGTCCGGCGAGTTCGGCCTGAAGGCGATGGCGTGCGGCAATTCCGGCGGTCAGTGGGGCGGCTGGTTCAACAAGGAGATCAACGCGGCGAGCGATCTTCAGGGTTTGAAGATGCGTATTCCCGGACTCGGCGGGAATTTGCTTTCCAAACTCGGGGCGTCGCCGGTGTCGCTGCCCGGCGGACAGATTTACGAGAATCTGGTTTCGGGCGCGATTGACGCGACCGAGTGGGTTGGTCCGTGGAATGACGAGGCGATGAAGTTTTACGAGGCGGCTCGTTATTACTACTATCCCGGCGTTCATGAGCCAGGGACGGTTTTGTCGTTCGGCATCAACGCGAGTCTGTGGGGTCGTTTTTCGCGGAGCGACCGGGCGTTGTTTGAGGCGTGCGCGCGCGCGGAGAACAACACGATGCTCGCGGAGTTCAACGCGAAGAACGGCGCGGCGCTGACGCGGCTGATTGAAGATCAGGGCGTGGAGTTGCGCGAGTTTTCGGACGCGATTTACGACGCCTTCGCGACGGCGGCGGACGAGGTGTTTGAGGAGACTCGCCAGCATTCTCCGCTTGCGAATCGGATTCACGAGTCGTTTCTGGCGTCGCGCAACGAGGTGTCTCGTTACATTGAGTTGAACGATGTCAATTACATTCAGAAGCGGAACGCGCGTATCCGGCGCTGATCTGTTTCTGTTTCTGACTCTGGCTGTTGTCTTTGCCCGCGGCGCTTAATTGTGCCGCGGGCTTAGACTTTAATTAAGAGACAAACGAAGTGCGGCATTTGGCATTAGTAAGACTTTGACTAAGACATTCACAATAGCCGCTCAAGCGAGCGATGCCAGCAGATGGGTGCGGGCTAGCCCGCAAAAAAAATAAAAAATAATTTGACCATTTAAGGGGTCAATTAAATAAATTGCTTTCTTACTAATTGACTATTAATGGTGTCAATTAAATAAATTAATTTCTTTTTAATTTAATTTTTTTTGCAGGCAGCGCCTGCGGGCATTAGTTGGTGCTGTTCGCTTGAGCCAACATCGTGAATGTCTTAGTCAAACTCCCACTAATGCCAGGGGCCGTGCTTCGTCTGTCTCTTAATTAAAGCGTCCGCTAATGCCAGGGGCGGCGCTTCGTTGTCCTTAAACAGTGCCGCCCAGAGACTCCTCAAGCGTCGCCAGCTCCTGGCCGCCCGCCATCAGATCCTGCAACTCCTCAATCGTCGCCTCGTCCCTGGCAAAAGTCTGCAAAGTCCGGCCGCGATTCAGCACCGTGAACCGATCCCCCACAGCCATCGCATGTCGCACATTATGCGTGATAAACACAATCCCGATCCCCTCCTTGCGCACCCGGTCCACCGTCGCCAGCACATTGGATGTCTGACGGACACCAAGCGCGCTCGTCGGCTCGTCCAGAATCAAAACCTTCGCCCCGAAATACACCGCCCGCGAAATCGCCACCGTCTGACGCTCGCCCCCGGACAAAGTGCCGACCGCCTGATCCGGTCCGCGCAGATTAATCCCCATCTCCCGCATCTTCTCCACCGTCACCGAATTCGCGCGGCCGAAATCCATCAGTCGCAACGGACCGAAACGCCGCACCGGTTCGCGTCCCATCCAGAAATTCCGCGTCACCGACATCAGCGGAATCATCGCCAGATCCTGAAACACCGTCGCAATCCCCGCATGCAAGGCGTCGCGCGGCGTCTCAAAAACCGTCTCCTTCCCCTCCATCAGAATCGTGCCGCGCGTCGGCTGATGCACGCCCGACATGATCTTGATGAATGTAGACTTCCCCGCCCCGTTGTCGCCCAGAAGACAATGCACCTGCCCCGCCTCAACCGCCACCGACACCCCGTTCAGCGCGATCACAGGACCAAAATGCTTCTCAATGTCGCGCAACTCAATCAACGCCATCTCACCGCTCCCCCGTGATAGAACGCCGAATCCAGGTGTTCAAAATCACCGCAAGCAGCAGAATCACACCCAGAAACACCCGGAACAAACTGCTCTCCACACCCGTGAAGAAAAGTCCCTGCTGCACAACCCCGAATATCAACGCCCCCAGCGCCGCGCCGACCACCGAACCATAACCCCCCGTCAGCAAAGCCCCGCCGATCACAACACAGATGATCGCCTCAAACTCCTTGAGGAGTCCGCGGTCCGCCGCCGCCGAGCCGAACTCCATGACCTGACAGGTCGCGAAAACCGCCGCGCAAAACGCCGTGAACATAAACATCAGAATCTTCACGCGGCTCACCGGAACACCCACATGCCGCGCCGCCTGAGCGTCGCCGCCGGCCGCGTAAATCCAGTTGCCGAAACGCGTCCGCGTCAGAAGCCAGTGACCGAAAATAATCAGCCCGACCGCCCAAAGCACCAGCATCGGAATTCCGTCAACCACAGGCTCGCCCGCCCGATTGCCGCGCTCGAAGGTGCGAATCCAGTCGTTCGCCGCCAGCCACGAAAAGAAACCCGTGAAGACCTTGCCTCCGAAAAGCGGCGCGAGCCAGTCGCCCTCGGCTTTGTCGCGTACGCCGCCGATGATGGTCTGCCGCGTCGTGGCGATGGCGAGAAAAATCGTGAGTCCGCGCAGAATATACAGAAACGCCAGCGACACGATAAAACTCGGCAGACCCGAACGAATCACCAGAAATCCGTTGAACGCGCCGATCGCCACCGCCATCATAAACGCCACGATAATCGCCAGCCAGGTCGGAAGTCCCCAGTGCACCGAGATGACGGCGATGACAATGCCCGTGAAACCGATCATAGAGCCGACCGAAAGGTCAAACTCTCCGGCGATCATCAGCAGACACGCCCCCACCGCGATAATCGCGAACTGCGCCGAGACCACGCCCCAGTTGATCGCGCCTTCGGGACTGAACATGCCGGTGTCGCCCGCCACGATAAGAAAGAAGGCGAAGACCAGAATCGCTCCGCAGATAGAACCGAGTTCCGGACGCACCAGCGCCCGGCGCAGCCACGAAACCTGACGGACGCGCTCGTCCGCTTCGGCGTCCGCGGGCGTCGTCTTGCTGCTTTCCGTATCAGCCATGCTTTGACAACCCGAAAAGACGGACAGCCGAAGCGTCCGTTCCGCCGTCACAGAAAATCACGGCGCGTCCCCGACAGGGAAACAAAGAAACGGCGCCGAAAATCGCCGGCCGCGCGAGGACGGCTCGCGCGCTCTGTCGGCGGCGAAAGCGGCGGCGGGTGTTCCAGTCGTCGCTCATTGTCGTTCTTCGGACGGGATGCGTCTCTTGCCTTCGTCTTTTTTAAAGAAACAGAAGACGGGACGACTCGCGGCGCGCGCGCCGTCCCGTCTTTTTCGCTCAGCGATACTCGCCGGCGTACTGCTCGACGAGCGCGATGTTGCCCTTGGTCACGAAGCCCGGTCCGGAATTAATGTTGTTGGACGGAATGACTCCGTAACGCGCGTAGTTCGTCAGGAAGACGACCGGCAGATAGCCCTGCAGGAACGGCTGCTGGTCAATGCCGAAACTGATGATGTCGGCCTTGATGGCGTCGGAAATCTCGCCCGAAAGGTCGAAGGTTCCGAAGTAGATGTCGCCGGCGCGGCCGTTCTCCTGCAGCGCGGCGAGGGTCGGATGCGCCGAGGTCGGGCCGAGCGTGAGAATGCCGTCGGTGTCGGGATTGGCGTTGAGATACGCCAGCACCTTGTTTTTGATTTCCGACGGGTCGGTGCCGCTGTCGATCATCTGTCCGCCGAGTTCAACGCCGAGGCCGTCGGCGAAGCCCTGGCAGCGATCCACCGAGACGGGATTGGTGAAGAAGTGATTCACGCAGAGGAACTTCGTCACATTGCCTTCTTTTTTGGCGCGCTTTCCGGCGCCGAGGCCGGCGTCGTACTCGGGCTGTCCGACATGAAGCAGCGCGCCGAGCGACTCGGACTGCTCGTGCGTCCCGGAGTTGATCGTGATCACCGGAATGCCGCGATCAACCGCCGAGGTGATGGCGCCGCCGAGAACATCAAAGTCGGCGATGGTCGTGATGATGCCGTCGGGACCCGCCGCCGCGCTCTGCTCAATGATGCGCGCCATGTCGGCGATGTCGCCGGTGGGAGGGTTGCGGTATTCAACATCCACGCCGAGCTGCTGTCCCGCGTCGCGGATGGCGTTTTTGATGGTGTTCCACCAGGAATCGGAGTCAGGCGCGTGGCTGACCAGAATGAACCGCTCCTGCGCCGCCGCGGACGAGGGAAGGGCGAAAAGTGCGCCCGTCACGCCGATGGCGAGGGCGATGATAAAGTTACGCATTGTGTCTGTCCTCCTTTGCAGGAATCAGGGTTTTGAGTCTCCCAACCCGTGGGGGGATTGTAGCGCGGTGAGAAATCAGGTCAAGTGCCGATTTCGGGGTGTTTTACGAAAGTTCGCGGCAGGTTCGCGCTATGGTTCGCCTCATATTCGCGGAACGGAAAAAGTCGCGGGTTTTGTGATTGACGGGCGCGGTCTTGCGGGTAGGATGGGGTGTGCGCGCGGGCGGCGGGTCCGGGGGCTGACGGGGCAAAAGACGAGAAAATCGCGAAGGAGACGACGATGGAGAGTGTCGGACTGGCGTTGATCGGTTCTGGTTTCATGGGACGCTCGCATGCGCTGGCGTTTCACTGTGTGAAGTCGGTGTTCGGCGACGAGGTGCCGCGGGTGCGTTTTGAACTGCAGTGCGACCGCACGACGGAGCGCGCCGAGGCGATGCGCGAGCGTTTCGGTTTCGCGCGCGCGACCGCGGACTGGCGCGACCTTCTGAAGGACGACAGCATTGATGTCGTGGCGATCACGACGCCGAATCGTCTGCATTGCGAGATGGCGGTCGGGGCGTTGCGTGCCGGAAAGCATGTGATCTGCGAGAAGCCGATGGGGGTATCGCTTGCCGAGGGCGAGGAGATGGCGGCGGCGGCGCGCGAGTCGGGGTGTGTGACGATGCTGGGGTATAACTACACGAAGAGTCCGGCGTTTCTGCATGCGGCGCGTCTGGTGGAGGGCGGGGTTCTGGGGCGTCCGTATTATTTTCGCGGCGTGATGGACGAGGACTACATGGCGTCGGAGGATCTGGAGTGGTCGTGGCGCTGTCTGCGTTCGCAGGCCGGACTGGGGGCATTGGGCGACATGGGGTGTCATGTTTTTTCCAAGGCGTTGCGTCTGATGGGTCCGGTGGAGAGTCTTGTCGGCGAGGTCGAGACTTTGCATGCGACGCGTCCGAAGGCGGCGGAGGACGGCGGCGGTGTCGGCGAGGTTGAGAACGAGGATCGGGCGACGGCGATGCTCAGGTTTAAGAGCGGTGCGAGCGGGTTATTTTCCACTTCGCGGACGGTGTGGGGTCGCAAGTGTCATCTGGCGTGGGAGGTGCATGGCACGCTCGGGACATTGGTGTTCACGCAGGAGCGGATGAACGAGCTGAATTTGTATTTGCGTTCGGACGCGGCGGGGGAGTCTGGTTTTCGGCGGATTATCACGGGGCCGGCGCATCCGCCGTACGGGGAGTTTGTGCCGGCGCCTGGTCACAGTGTGGGTTTCACATCGCAGAAGACGATTGAGGTCGGCGAGTTTTTGCGGGCGGTGCGTTCGGGGGGTGATGTGTATCCGGATTTTGGTGATGGACTGGAGATTGAGCGGACGATCTGGGCTGTGGCGGAGTCTGCGGAGCGCGGCTCGGAGCGTGTCGTGGTGCAGCGTTAATAAGGAGACCCCGAAGAACGATCTTCGGCATTAGTGGGAGTCTGACTAAGACATTCACGATGCTGGCTCAAGCGAGCGACACCCGCTGATGCCCGCAGGCGCTGCCTGCAAAAAATAAATTAAAGATTAACTGGACTGTTTAAGGGGTCAAATTAAATAAATTCTTCTCTTGTTAACATAGACAATTAATGGGGTCATTAAATAAATTGCTTTCTTATTATTTTTTAATTTTTTTTGCGGGCTAGCCCGCACCCATCAGTTGGTACAGTTCGCTTGAGCCAACATCGTGAATGTCTTGGTCAAACGCCCACTAATGCCAAGGGCTGCTCTTTGTCGTCTCCAATGCCAAGGATCGATCCCCTAAGACGGGCGGGGGCCGAATAAGGAGGTTCCTACGCGCACCATCGTCGCCCCCAACGCCACCGCCGCCTCAAAATCTCCGCTCATCCCCATAGATAACTCCCGCAAACCACGCCGCCGCGCCATCTCGCTCAACAACGCGAAATGCGGAGCCGCAGACTCCCCCATCGGCGGCAAACACATCAAGCCCTCCACCGCTAAACCCCACTCCCCCTCGCATCGGTCCAGAAAACCGTCCAATTCGCCGGGCAAAACCCCGGACTTCTGCGCCTCCTCGCCCGTATTCACCTGAACTAACAACCTCGGCAGTCGCACACCCCGAACACGCTCCGCCGACAACGCCACCGCCAGACTCTCCCGATCCAAAGTGTGAATCCAGTCAAAAAGTCCCGCCGCCAGACCAGCCTTGTTGCTCTGCAACCCGCCGATCATATGCAGCGAAAAATTCCCGCGACCATCACTGTCACTGTCGCCTTCGCCGTCACCGCCGGCGCCGTCTCTGTCCCCGTTACCCGTCCCGCCGATAAAAGACGCGAACTTCCCCTCAGCCTCCTGAACCCGATTCTCTCCGAAGTCCGCGATGCCGCACGCCAGTCCGGCCGCGACCACATCCGCGCCATGTCCCTTCGTCACCCCCACCAGACGCACCGCGCCGCCGTCGCGTCCGTGCGCGCGCGCCGCGCGATCCGCCCGCAGCCGTATGTCGCGCAGCGCCTCCGCGACCGCCGACACCCTCGCCGTCTCTGTTTTCATCGCCTTCCCCGAAGCCATCCTAGCCGCCTCCCGAAGTCCGCAAGGTTTCAATGCGCGGAGTCAGCATGAAAATCCGCACCAGTTCCTCCGATGTGTCGGACGCATACGAAAACGGAACCCCGAACAACGGTATGGAACGCAAAATCGGAACACCCCCCTCCACCGAGCGGCTGCGCGTCGTGATCTGGCCGCCGATCAGCAGCGACTCGCCGTCAGACACAAGTCCCTGCGTGGATATAAAACTTTCGCGGACCTGCGGCAAACTGTCAACCTGCGACCCCGCCGAATTGTCGACGCTGCCGTCCGTGATGCTTATCAATAAATGCACCCGCGCGCCGGTGTCGTCGCTGTTGTCGTCTCCACCACCGCCGTCGCCGTTACTGTCGCTGTCCGTGTCCGAGACGATGCGCGGCGTCACGCGCAGTTCCGTCTTCGCCGTCACAGGAAACAACTGCGCGTCCTGATTCGCCGCCACGCGCACATAAAAACGCTGGCTCGTGCTGAAGACCGCTTCGTGGTTGTTCAGCGTCAGCACCGACGGACGCGACAACACCTCGCCGTCGCCCTCCTCCTCTATCGCCTGCAGACGCAGCAGCACGCCTTCCCGGTCGCTGACATTCGCGCGCAGGCCGTCGCGCGCCAGGCTCAGTGTCCGCAGTTCGCCCGCCGCGTCCGGCGCGAACGACGCCGCGCCGTCATTTCCCGACACCTGCCAGCGCACGCCGAGTTCGTCGAGGCGCGAGCGCGAGATGTCAAAAATAAACGCCTCCAGTTGCACCATCCGTATCGGACGATCCAGTTCGCGGATCAGCGCCTCGTAATATTCGCGCCGCGAAAGTCTGTCGCGCACCAGCACCGCGTTCAGACGCGGCTCGGCGCGAATAATCACCTCCGCCGTACGCCCGCCCTCGCCGGCGGACGCGGCAGGGTCGCTGTCTCCTTCGGTATTGTCGCCTTTTTCGTTTGCGCCGCCGTCCGCGTGTCCCGAGACGCTCGCCAGCAGAGACGCGATTCCCGCCAGAACTGTTGAGCCTTCGCCGAGCAGCAGGGTTTTGTCCTCGGCCCACGCGTGACGCAGGCGGAACACCATCACGCCGAACTCCGCGTCCGTCGCGTCCGCGGACGAGTCGGCGACCGTCGCGGTCTCGGCGCCGTCGCGTTCTTCGGCGCGCGCGAGCGTGTGTTCAAGGTGCAGATCTTCAAGCGCGCCGATCCACGGCGCGGGTCCGGAGAGTGTCAGCGTGAGGGTGTCGTCGTCGCGGTGTCCGAAGGCGAGGCCGAAGCCGGGGGTTGTCGCGGCGCGCGCGGCGCGCAGGAAGCGGCTTTTCTCGGCGCCGCTTGTGAAGGTCAGGGCGCGCTCGTCGCGGAGATCGCGTCCGACCGCGACCACCGCGTTGCCGTCAAAGAACCAGTCGAAGTCGTGCGCCGAGGCGAGGCGATCGAGGAGCGCCTGTCCGCTCGGTTCGCGGAAGCGTCCGGAGAGGGTCGCGGCGGGGAGCGCGACCTGGCGCAGTTCAATGCCGAGAACGAGCGCGACTTCGGCGAGCGCCTGCGCGAGGGTGACGGACTCGGTGCGGTAGACGACTTCGCCGGCGGGAAGTTTTGTCTCCTGCGCCACCGCCTGCCTGTCAGTGGTCATTGTCATAACAGCAATGACAATGAAGACAACAACAGCGACAACAACGCGCCCGCCTTTTGTCGTCATTTGTCCCTTAATTAAAGGGACTAATTTTATTTTTTTGCGGGCAGCGCCCGCAGGCGGCAGTTGGTGTCGCCAGCAGGAGCGGCTTTCACGGCGAGTGCATCGTCCGCTCTCACTGGTGGAAAATTTTGCTCCTTCGGGACTCTTCATGGCACGGCCTCTGGCATTAGTAAGCGCTGAATCATTGACTGTTAACAGCAGCCGCTCAAGCGAGCCGCACCCGCTGATGCCCGCGGGCGCCGCCCGCAAAAAATTAAAAATCGCGGGACGGCAAGCCCCGACGCGCGGCGCCGTCACCGTCGCCATCTCCGCCGGCCGTCTCACGCCGTGATCCGATCCAGCGGCTGCAAAGTAATCTCAGGCGCAACCTCCTGAAACGACAACACAGGCAACTCCGGAATCTCAACCTCAATCAGCCGCCGCAGATAACGCCGGATGTCCATCTCCGTCACCAGCACCGAAGGCGTCTCGCCGCCGCGCGCATGCTCCGTCTGCCGCCGCACCGACTCCACAATGCGCCGCGAAATCTCAGGCTTCAACGCCAGATAACTGCCGCTGGATGTCTGACGCACCGCGCCGCGCACCGTCTCCTCCAGTTCGTTGTCCAGCAGAAACGCCGTCAGGATGTTGTTCGTCGCCGCGTACTGATAACTGATCTGACGCGCCAGCGCCGCGCGAATATGCTCCACCAGCAGAATCGGATCCTTCTCGCGGCTCCCCCACTCCACCACCGCCCCGAAAATCTGACGCAGATCACGGATAGACACATTCTCCTGAACCAGACGGCGCAGCAACTCCGCCACCGTCTGAATCGGCAGGACACGCTGAACCTCCTTCACGAGTTCGCCATGCTCGGCCTCCATGCGCTGCAGAATACGGCGCGTCTCCTGAATGCCCAGAAAACCCGCCGCGTAACGCGAGAAAATCGTCTCCGCATGCCACACCAGCACCTCCAGCGGACGCAGAAACTTCACGCCCGCCGCCGACAGATCCGCCTCGCGCGCCCGCGACACCCACAAAGAACGCACCCCCGCCACCAGCGACACCCCCTCCTCAAACGGAATGTCAAACAAAGACAGATTCTCCTCGCGGTCCGCCACAAACAACGAACCCTCGCGCAACTCGCCCTCGCCCGTCGGAATCTCGCCCACAAAAACCCGGTAGCGCATCCCCGTCAGCGCCGAATTCACCCGCGTCTCAATCACAGGAAGCGACACGCCGAGACGATAATAAATTGACAGCCGCGTCTGATTCACCGCGTCACGCAACTCATGCGCGCCGCCGAGCGACGCCGCCTGCGGTCCGAGTTCCACCATCAGCGCGACCGTCGGCGCGAAGATCTCGTCGCGCGCCGCAGAAAATCCGCCCGACACACTCTCTACAGGCGCCGCCGCCTCGCTCGGCGCCAGGGGAGCCTCAGCCGCCGCAGCCGCCCCGCGCCGCCGCGCGACCGTCGCCACTACCGCCGGACCGCCGAGCGCCAGCGCCATGAACACAAACACCACCGCCGGAAATCCAGGCACAAACGCGAAGACCACCAGCATCGCCGCCGCTATCAGCAGCGCGCGCGGCTCTTTTCCTATCTGCGAACCGATGTCGCGACCGAGATTGGAGGCGTCCTGACTCTCGTCGGTGACCCGCGTCACAATGATCCCCGCCGTGATGGAAATGAACAGCGCCGGAATCTGCGCTATCAGGCCGTCGCCTATCGTCAGCACCGAATAGGTGGAAATCGCCTCGCCGAAACTCAGACCGCGCTGCAGTGTTCCTATCGCCAGGCCGCCGAGCAGATTCACGAAGACGATGATCAGAGTCGCGATCGCGTCGCCCTTCACGAACTTCATCGCGCCGTCCATGGAGCCGTAAAGGCGGCTTTCGCGCTGAATGCGTCCGCGCAGGTCTTTCGCTTCTTCAAGCGTGATGGAGCCGCTGCGCATGTCGGCGTCAATAGACAACTGCTTGCCGGGGAGGGCGTCCAGCGAAAAGCGCGCGCTCACCTCCGCGACGCGCTCGGCGCCCTTCGTGATGACGACAAACTGCACAATCGTCAGAATCAGAAAGATGACGAGTCCGACCACGAGGTTGCCGCCGACCACGAAGTTGCCGAAGGTGTCCACGATGCGTCCGGCGTCCGCCTGGAGAAGAATCAGGCGCGTCGTGGAAATGGAAAGCGCGAGACGAAACAGGGTCGTGATGAGAAGAACGGCCGGAAAGGCGGCGAAGTCCAGCGGCGTCGCGAGATAGACCGCCACCATCAGCAGAATGACCGATATGGAAATGTTCGCCGCGATCAGAATGTCCACCAGCACCGTCGGCAGCGGAATGATCAGCATGAAAATGACCGAGACCACGAAGACCGCGAGGATGACATCCTGGCGCTCGGCGAGGCGGTCTAGAAAACGATGGAGAGGGGCGGGAACGGACACGGGAAATCGCCTGTTTCGCCTTCCCGTTCAGGTTGTATGGGAGTCTAGCAGACTTTCATCAGATTTGTAAGGGGGGATTTTTCGCTGGATTTCTGCGGAATTTCCGCCGAATTTTCGTCCGCCCCCGGCACTTGGCATCTGCCGTTAACATTGCTATAATCCGCGTTCCACCGAAAATTTGGAAGGCAGGCGGAGGGCGTCTGTTCAAGGGGCGCTGAAATGTCGGATGCGCCGCGCGCTGTCGCTGACACCGATGCCGATGCTGATGTTGCCGCTGTCGCTGCTGACGGCGGCGCGGAGGCTGTTAAAGAGACGACCGAAACGGCGCCGTCGATGGTCGTCCATTCAGAGTCCGTTAAAGAGTCAACGGAGACAATGACGGCGGGCGTCCCGTCATCGTCCTCCGTCCCGTCAGAGTCCATTAAAGAGACGACGGAAACGGGGACAGAAACGGCGCCGCCGACGGTCGTCCATTCAGAGTCCGTTAAAGAGTCAACGGAGACAATGACGGCGGGCGTTCCGTCACCGTCCGTCGTCCATTCAGAGTCCGTTAAAGAGACAACGGAGACAATGACGGCGGGCGTTCCGTCACCGTCCATCGTCCATTCAGAGTCCGTTAAAGAAGCGACGACAACGACGACGGAGACGGCGACGCCGATGGTCGTCCAAAATAATTCCGTCTCGGAAGACGCCGTGCCGGACAGCGCGAAAGGACTCCGCGTCCGCGTTGACTTCCGCATCGGACAGATAGAACTGCCGCTCCAGGAACTCCTCAGACTCGCCGAAGGCCAGACACTCCAGAAACTTGACGGCATCCGCTTTCCGCGCGTTGAAGCCGTCTCGGCGGGACGCGTCTTCGCCGAAGGCGAACTCGTTGAAGTCGGCGGACGCATCGGCTTCCGCATTCTCAGACTCGTCCGCTGAAAAAATCGGGCGGGGTCAGAACAGCCGCAGGAACAACAAAACCGCCGCGACACAAACGGGAAGACAGGCAGGACGAAACCAATGCCGCGCATCCACATCAGCCAGCCGCTGCTCCGCGTCCAGGAAGAGGGCGCCGCGCTGCCGCTGCCCGAACTCGCCTTCAATCCGGATCTCATCTACATTCTCGGACTGCTCGCCGTCCTGCCTTTTCTGCTCGTTTCCACGACCTCGTTCGTCAAACTCGCGGTCGTCTTTTCGCTGCTGCGGAACGCGCTCGGCATCCAGCAGATTCCGCCGAACATCGCGCTCTACGGACTCGCGCTCGTCCTCTCGCTTTATATTATGGCGCCCGTCGCCGTTGAGGTCTTCGCCATCGCCCGCGACGCCGAGCAGAACGGACAGGACTTCTTCCACACCCTGCCGCTCGCCGCCGAACCCCTCGCCGACTTCATGCGCCGCAACACCGACCCGCACCATCTGCAGTTTTTTGAGGACAGCATCGCGCGCGTCTGGGGCGACGAACTGGACGCCAGCCCCGACCTCCTCGCGCACCTCGCGCTGATGCCCGCCTTCGCGACCACCGAACTCACCGAAGCCTTTGAAATCGGCTTCCTCTTTTATCTGCCCTTCATCGCCGTGGATCTCATCACCGCCAACATCCTGCTCTCGCTCGGCATGATGATGCTCTCGCCGGTCACCATCTCGCTGCCCTTCAAACTTTTTCTTTTCGTCGCCGCCTCCGGATGGGAGCGGCTCATTGAGGGCCTCGTCCTCGGATACGCGCCCTGACAAAATGGAAATCGCCGAAGTCTCGTCGCTCGCCGTGCAGACGATCAGTTTCGTGCTGCAACTGTCGCTGCCGGTCGTCATCGCCGCCGCCGTCACGGGGGTGCTGGTCTCGCTGCTGCAGGCGCTCACCCAGGTGCAGGATCAGACCCTTCCCTTCGCTTTTAAACTTGTCGCCGTCACCGCCGCGCTTTTTTTCACGCTGCAGTCTGTCGGCGCCGAACTTCTGCTTTTCACCGAACTCGTCTTCGCGCGGGTGGAATCCGTCTCGCGCTGACGCGCAATGCCCGAAGCCGTAGAAACCGAAATCGCCGCGTGGACGACCGCGCTGCTGCTTGTCCTGCCGCGCGCGGCGGGTTTCTTTCTTTTTCTGCCGTTCTTTTCCAATCAGGTCCTGCCGGCGATAGCGAAATTCTCGCTGTTCACGGTGCTTGTCATTCCCGCGCTTCCGCACGGACGCGCCTCGCTCGCCGAATACGCCGCCGACATCGGGCCGCTGAGCGCGTCGGCGCTGATTCTTCTGCTCCTTAAAGAGAGCCTGCTCGGAATTGTCGTCGGCTTCGCGACCGCGCTGGTCTTCCGCGTGCCCGGGATGATCGGCGACTTCATAGACAACCAGCGCGGCACGAGCATCGCGCAGGTTTTTAATCCGGCGCAGGGCGACCAGAGCAGCAATCTCGGCGCCTTTCTGGGGCAGGTTTTCATCGTCTGGTTTCTGCTCAGCGGCGGACTGACCTCGCTGCTCGCGCTTCTGTACGAGAGTTACCGCGTGCTGCCGCCGGCGTCTTTTCTGCCGCGCTTCGGACGCGAATCCCTGGACGCGCTCGTCGCCGTTTTCATCGCCACGCTGCATCTGCTTGTCGTTCTTGCCGCGCCGATGATTTTCATTATGATGCTTGTGGACATCGCGCTCGGTCTTGCCAATCGTTTCGCGCCGCAGTTGAATGTGTTTTTTCTGGCGATGCCGATCAAGTCGGTGGTGGCTTTGTTCGCGCTGTCTTTGTATCTGGCGATCGCGCTGCGTCATCTCGGCGAGGTGAATCTGACGGAGGAGCCGCTGCGCCGTCTTCTGGAGATCGGGACGCGGTAGGGTCGTGGCGGAGAAGACGGAGCATCCGACGCCGAAGAAGTTGCGCGACGCGCGCAAGAAGGGGCAGCTGCTGAGTTCGCGCGACATTGTTTCGCTGGCGACGCTGGCGGCGGTTTGCGGGGCGCTGGCTTTGTTGTGGCGCGAGATTTTCCGGCGTTTTCTTTCGGTTCTGGACACGGCCTTCGCGCTGGCTCCGACGCTGGAGCCGGACGCCCTCGCCGCGATTTTTCTGGACGCGGTGTCGGTGCTGTTGTTCGCGTCGGTTCTGTTGCTGCTGATGGGCGCGCTTGCGGGGGTGGCGGGCAATCTGGCGCAGTTCGGTTTTATTTTCACTTTCGCGAAGTTGCAGCGCGGTTTTCAGAGTCTGAATGTTGTCGGCAACGCGAAGAACATTTTTTCGCGGAAGAATTTGTTTTCGTTTCTGATGAACATTTTAAAGACGGCGGTGATTATTCTGGTGGTGGCGCATGTATTTATGAAGCGTCTGCCGGACTTTCTGTATTCGGCGAACTGCGGGTTTTCGTGCGCGCTGGAGATCGGGGTGCGGCTGCTGCTGGAGGCTGTCTTTCTGGCGGTGGTGTCGTTTGTGCCTCTGGCGGCGCTGGACTATTTGTTTCAGCGCCGGTTTCATCTTCGCGAGCTGATGATGAGCAAGGACGAGGTGAAGCAGGAGTACAAGGAGACGGAGGGGAGTCCGGAGATCAAGGGTCAGCGGCGGCAGATTCACCGCGAGGTTCTTGAGAGTCAGACGGAGGCGCGCGCGGAGGATGCGAGTGTGGTGGTGCGGAATCCGGAGCATTACGCGGTGGCGTTGAAGTATGACGAGCGCGAGACTTTGCTGCCTGTGGTGGTGGCGAAGGGGCAGGGGGTTCTGGCTTTACGGATTATGCGTGCGGCGGAGCGTGCGGGGGTGCCGTTGTGGGACGATGTGGGCCTGGCGCAGGCGTTGTTTTTCGGCGTGGAACTGGACAATTACATTGGCGCCGAGCATCTGGATGCGGTCGCGGAGGTTTTGATTTACATTTCCGAATTAAATAATTAAAGACAGCGAAGCGCTGTCTTCGGCATTAGCGGGAGTTTGACTAAGACATTCACGGCGCCGGCTCAAGCGAGCGGCGCCAACTGATGCCCGCGGGCGCCGCCCGCAAAAAATTAAATAAGAATTAATTAACAATCCCCGCCCCATTGACCGGTCTGATTAATTTTTATTTAATTTTTCACGATCATCGCCCGCATCAAACAAAAGCCTCGCAGACGACACCCCGCGCCGCCGGCCCTGTTCCTGATTTTCATCAAATCGTTTCAGCCCCCTCAAGCAGGGGAAGGTCGCCGCCGCCGCCGCCGCCGGCGCCGTCCAGCAAATCGGAAAGCAGCCCCGGATCATCCGGCAGCCAGCGCGCGCCCCGTCGCACAAGATCCGCGTTCCCGGACCCCGCGCCGGTCGAACGTCTGACCCACAGCGGAACCCACCCCGCCGCAAGATCCTCGATCGCGCCGCTCCACGTGCCGCCCGCATTCGCCGCGCTGCTCACCACCACCGCCGCATCCGCAAGACAGTAAATATACCGGTTGCGCGCCATCGCGTTGCCCGCATTAAAACCGGCCTCCGGATTGAACGGCGTCACAAGCGCCAGCGCGCCCCCGAGAAGACACTCGCGATTCTCCGCCGCCGTCGCCGCGCGGAGGAGACCGTTCGCCATCACCCCGATCGCGCCGCCGCCGCCCGCAAGCGCCGCGCGCATCGCGCTCATGTCAACGCCGCGCGCGGCGCCCGAAACGACCGCATGCCCCTGCCGCACGGCGGTGGCGGCGAGATCCCCGGCGACGGCGAGATCTTCCGCGTCCGCGTCGCGCGAACCGACAATCGCGACGCCGCCGCGCTCGAGAAGCGCCCGGTCGCCGCAGCCGAAAAGAACCGGCGGAGACTCCAGCCGCAGCCGGCGCTTGAGACGCCGCGGATATTCCGCGTCCGAACGCGTGACAGCCCAGAGCCCGGCGCGACGCCATTTTTCCAGCGCGAGTCCGAGCGCCCGGCCGCGACTCAGAAGACTCTCCAGTCGCGACGGCGTGATCGAGCGATCCGTCCAGCCGCGGAGCGTCGCCCCGAGGCCGCCCGCGAGCAGCGCCGCCGGCTCAAGGTCGTGATCTTTGAGCCAGGCGGCGAAGCGCGCCCACTCCTTCACGGAGAGCGGTCTGACGCCGCCGCCTTCGGCCTTGCCGAGCGAAACCGTCAGCAGCATCACGGCGTGCGTCTGCGGGTCGGTCCGCATTTCACATGCTCATGCTGGATGTCGCCAGCGCGAGCGGCCAGACCCGTTCAACGCCGGCGCCGCGAAGCAGCGCGGCGGTGACGGTCATCGTCCATCTGGAGTCGACGATGTCGTCGACCAGCAGAACCGGCTCCTTCGGAACGTGAGGAACAAGCGCGAAGACGCCGTCCAGATTTCTGCGCTGATGGAAGCCGTTCTGCCGCGTTTTCTGCGGCGCGTTGTCCTTCACCTTTTTTACGGCCGGATTGAACGGCAGTTCGAGCGCCTTCGCCAGCCGCCCGGCGTAATCGGGGACGAGTTTCGGCCGGGCGATTGAGGGAACGCAGGTCACCCATTGCGGCGGCGGCTCCGGCCGCCAGCGCTCGTTTATCATTTCCGCGACGCCGGCGACGAGTGCATCGCGGAAGCGTCCGCCGCGTTTGTCGGCGGCGACCATCTCTCCCCAGAACGCGTCTCCCCATCGGGAGAGAACCCGCCCCGTTTCGGCGCGGAGGTCAGCGGACGAGCGTCCGTGAAAGCCGTATGCGGGGAACGCGTTTTTCGGAATTCGCGCTCTGGGCTCCAGCGCGAATTCCGAGACGCGAAGAAATCGCGCGGCGGCGGCGATCGTCTCCTGTTTCGGGAATGTCTCCACGATCGGATGTCCGAGGCAGGAGGCGCATTTGCCGCAGGGCCGGGGATTGTCGTCGTCGAGCGTTTCGGCGAGAAACTTCATCAGGCATCCTTTTTCGCGGACATATTCCTGAACCTTCCGCCATTCGGTTTCCCGGCGTTCGGTGAGTCGTCGAATCTGATCGCGGTCCATCCTGTATTCGACGGGCGCGCGCTTCCATGTCGTTCCGGATCTGATGACGGGCGAGGGGTTTTCGACGGACAGAAATTTGAGCGCCTGCTCGATTTGCCCGCGCCTGAGGTTGACCTCGCCCTCGAGCCGCGCGATGCTCATGCCGTCGCTTTTTTCGAGGGCGTCGAGGATCGCGGTCACCCGTTCTTCTTCCGGAAAGGCGGTTTCTCTGAAGTATTGGTGGATTTCGGCGTCTTCGCCTCCCGCCATCATGACGCCGACGGCGCGCGGAACGCCGCGTCCGGCGCGTCCGACCTGCTGGTAGTAGGCGACGATCGAGCCCGGCGCCTGATAGTGGACGACGAATCCGAGGTCGGGCTTGTCGTATCCCATGCCGAGCGCGGTTGTGGCGACGAGCGCCTTCACCTCGTTGTTGAGAAGCTGTTCTTCGAGACGCTGGCG
The DNA here is from genome assembly GCA_028066985.1 of Alphaproteobacteria bacterium. Taxonomy (GTDB): domain Bacteria; phylum Pseudomonadota; class Alphaproteobacteria; order JALCBB01; family JALCBB01; genus JALCBB01. The sequence goes on along the minus strand of JALCBB010000014.1, from coordinate 1,174 downwards.
GCTGGCGTTCGAGTCTCCGGATTCGCCGCCGCTCGCGCCGCTGTGGTAGGGCTGAACATTGACATCCTTTTCGCGGAGCCATTTCGCGACCTGCTCGGCGTCGCGTTTTGTGAGGGTATAGATGATGCCGGCGCCCGGCAGAGAGCCGATGTATTCCGCGAGCCAGGCGAGTCGTTCGGCCTGGGAGGACACAGGGAGAGTCTGAAGGGCGAGGCTTTCGCGGGCGAGAGTTCCGCGCTGGACGCCGAGGTTTCCGAGCTGGGTCTGAATGTCTTCGGTGACGCGGTTGTTCGCGGTCGCGGTGGTTCCGAGGACGGGGGTGCTGCCGGGCATCCGGCGCAGAATGCCGACGAGCCGTCTGTAGTCCGGACGAAAGTCGTGTCCCCAGTCGGAGATGCAGTGCGCTTCGTCGACGACGAGCATGCCGATGTTCTGAGCGACCGGGGCGAGGGTGTTTTCGACGAATTCGTCGTTTGCGAGCCGCTCGGGCGAAATGAGGAGCGCGTCCGCTTCGTCTTCGTGTATGGCGCGCTGAATATCCGCCCATTCTTCCTGATTTGTCGAATTGACGGTCCGCGCGCGGATTCTCAGTCGCTCGGCGGCCTGAATCTGATTTCGCATGAGCGCGAGGAGCGGCGAGACGATGAGTGTCGGCCCGCGTCCTTCGCCGCGGAGGATGCGGGTGGCGATGAAGTAGACGGAACTTTTGCCCCATCCGGTGCGCTGCACGACGAGCAGCCGCTTTCTGCGGTTGGCAAGCGCGTCGATGGCTTCCCACTGCCCCTGCCGGAAGTCGATGTTCCGGTCGTTGACGGCGGTTCTGAGGAGTCCGAGGGCTTCAGATCTGGTTGTATGGTTCATCTGGGTATCGGGAATGCGAAGTCCGCGCCGACAAGTGTGGCGGAGGCAGATATTTTTGGCAAGGGCGCGCCGGCGTGGTTTGTGTGGGCTGTCTATGGGAATGAGCAGAGGTTTTGAGGCGGCGGCGTTGGGAACGGCGATAGTGCGAGCGGACGCTTCATTATTCGCCACCCGCCCGTCCCAGGGGACAGCGAAGCACGGCCTCTGGCATTAGTGGGAGTTTGACTAAGACATTCACGATGTTGGCTCAAGCGAACCGCACCAACTGATGCCCGCAGGCGCTGCCTGCAAAAAAATTAAATTAAAAAGCAAT
>JALCBB010000159.1 GCA_028066985.1 Alphaproteobacteria bacterium | reverse complement strand
TGGCTCAAGCGAGCGATGCCAACTAATGCCCGCAGGCGCTGCCTGCAAAAAAAATAAATTAAAAAGCAATTGGACTATTTAAGGGGTCAAATTAAATAAATTCTTCTCTTATTAACATAGACAAATAATGGGGTCAAAATGATTTATTCTGTTAATTGTTAATAGACAATTAATGTGTTAAAAAGTGATTTGTTCTGTTGCTAGTTTGACAATTAATGGGGTCAATTAAATAAATTGTTTTCTTATTAATTTATTTTTTGCAGGCAGCGCCTGCGGGCATTAGTTGGTGCGGTTCGCTTGAGCCAACACTGTGAATGTCTTAGTCAAACTCCCACTAATGCCAAAAGTCGCTCTTCGTTGCCTCTTAATGAAATTCATAGTATGATAAAAAAATGTTCACAGGCATCATCACCCACATCGGCGAACTCACCTCCATCAGCGAGGGCGAGATCAATATCACCACAACCGCCGACTTCGCAAACAACCTCAACACCGGCGCCTCCATCGCCGCCAACGGATGCTGCCTCACCCTCACACAAAATCCCGCCATCAATCACAACACCGCCACCCTCGCCTTCAACCTCTCGCCCGAAACCATCGCCCGCACCACCTTCGCCGGCGCCAAGCCCGCCCAGAAAATCAACCTTGAACGCTCCGCCCGCCTCGGCGACGAAATCGGCGGACACATCGTCACAGGACACATCGACTCCACCGCCACCGTCACGAAAATCACCGACCGCGACACGAACCGCGAACTCCGCCTCAAGCACAAGCCCCGCCTCGCGAAACTCATCGCCGAAAAAGGAGCCGTCGCCCTCAACGGCGTCTCGCTCACTGTCAACTCCGCCGCGCGCAATCAGTTTTCGGTGATGCTCGTGCCGCACACGCTGGCGCGCACGAACCTCGGCGACCTCCGCAAGAACGACGCCGTCAACCTGGAAACAGATCCGCTCGCGCGATATGTTACGAACTTTCTGAGCAAGTCCTGACCCCGCCATGCCGAACGCCGTCGCCGTCTCGCCGATCCCCGAGATTCTCCAGGAAATCCGCAACGGACGCTTCGTCATCCTCCTTGACGACGAAGACCGCGAGGACGAAGCCGACCTCGTCATTCCCGCGCAGATGTGCGGCCCCGAGCGCGTCAATTTCATGGCGACTCACGGACGCGGTCTCGTCTGCCTCGCGCTTGAGAGCCGCCAGGTGCGCCGTCTCGGATTGCCGCCGATGACGCACCACAATGTCTCGCGCCACCAGACCGCCTTCACGATTTCCATTGAGGCGCGCGAGGGAGTCAGCACCGGCATTTCCGCGAACGACCGCGCGACCACGATCGCGGCGGCGATTCACCACAACGCGGCGCCCGATGCTGTCGTTTCGCCGGGGCATATTTTCCCGCTTGAGGCGCGCGACGGCGGAGTTCTCGTCCGCGCCGGACACACCGAGGCGGGCGTTGATCTTGCGCGCCTCGCCGGTCTCAACCCTGCCGCGGTCATCTGCGAGATTATGGCTGACGACGGCACGATGGCGCGCGGCGAGACGCTTGCCGAGTATGCGAAGAAGCATGACATCAAGGTTGCTTCTATCGCGAGTCTGATAGCGTGGCGTTCGCGGCACGACCGCATTCTCGCGCGCGTCAGCGAGACGGATTTTCAGTCGCGCTTCGGCGACTTTCGTCTTCTGCTCTATCGCAATCAGATAAGCGGCATGGAGCATGCCGCTCTTGTCGCCGGCCGTCCTGACGAAAACAGGACCACCGCCGTCCGCGTTCACGCGCTTTCTTTGCTTGACGACATTCTCGGCGACATGCGCCTCACGCACGGCGGCGGACTTGAAGCCGCGCTGCGCCGTATTCAGGAGATCGGCGAGGGAGTTGTTGTGATTATCCGCGAGCGTCCGGGCGATTTGTCCGAGAGTCTGCGGCATCGCGGCGCTCCGCAACTGGAACTGCGCGATTACGGCGAGGGCGCGCAGATTCTGCTTGACCTTGGCGTGCGAAAGATGAAACTTCTGCATAACACGCGACACAGCATAGTCGGACTTTCCGGCTACGGCCTCACCGTTGAGGGACACGAGGAACTCCGATGACGACCGCGACACCTGACGAGAAACGCGCGCTGATTTTGTCGGCGGCGTTTTATCCTGACATTGCCGACCTGCTTGAGCGCGATGCTCTTGTCATTCTGACGCCGGCGGGTTTCACGACGACTGTGCATCGTGTTCCTGGAGCGTTTGAGCTGCCGACGGCGCTGGCGATCGCGCTTGAGGGGTCGCGCCACGACATTTACATCGCGCTCGGAGCGATTATCCGCGGCGAGACTTCGCACTATGACTTCATCTGCCGTTCGGTCACTTCGGAGTTGCAGCGCATCGCGTCGGCCGAGCGTCTGGCGTTCGGTTTCGGGGTGATCACGGCTGAGAAGAAGTCGCAGGCGTATCGCCGTGCTGACGGCGGCGGACGCCATCGTGTCGCGGCGCGGGCGGTTGAGGCGGCGCTGGTGCTGCACCGCTTGCGTGTATCGGCGGCGGAAAACTGACTTGTGACGGCGCCGCAGTCCGGCCATGTGCCGCGTTCGCGGCGTTCCTGGGCGCGTTTTTACGCGGTGCAGACATTGTACGCGCTTGAGATCACGGGCGCGGCGGATGCCGAGGCCGCGATGGACTCGTGTCTTGCGGGCAACGCGAGCGACGGAAAGCCGCCGCGGCTGGACGAGGATTTTTTCCGCGCTTTGACTCGCGGAGTGCATGGCGAGGCGTCGCAGTTGGACGCGATGATGGCGCCGATTTTGTCGCGCCGCGGGACGGAGCGTCGTCCGGAGCATTTGCTGGCGATTTTGTTGAGGGGCGGCGCGTGGGAGATTTTGCATTGCGGTGAAACGGATGTGGCGGTGGTGGTGAACGAGTATTTGAATCTGGCGCATTATTTCGGCATTGCGCCCGGGACGAGTTTGTTAAACGCGACTTTGAAGGCTGTCGCCCGCGCGCACCGCGAGGGCTACGGCGACGGTGACGGTGACGGCGATAACGGAGACAGCGACAGCGACGGTGGCGGCGATGTCGTTAAGTGAGTTTGAGGTGATAGAGCGTCTGCTTGCGCCTTTGACTTTGGGACGCGGCGAGGCGTTCGGCTTGCGAAATGACGCGGCTTTGTTGCCCGGCACTTTGTCTGACGCGGCGGGCGCGCTGGTGATGTCGATGGACACGATGTGCGAGGGCGTGCATTTTTTGTCTGACGATCCGCGTGATGGACTGGGCGCGAAGTTGCTGCGCTGTAATTTATCTGACATGGCGGCGATGGGGGCTGAGCCGGTGGCGGCGCTGGCTTCTTTGTCGCGCGGCGCGAGTTGGGACGATGCCGCGCTTGCGGATTTCGCGCGCGGCCTGGGCGAGGATTTGGAGCGGTTCGGCGTGCCTTTACTTGGGGGCGACTTGTCGCGTGTGGATGGCGCGACGGTGATGACGATGGTGATTCTGGGACGCGCGACCGGCCCTGTGGTGCGGCGTGACGGCGCGAGGACGGGTGATGTTGTGTGGGTGTCGGGCGAGTTGGGTTGTGCGCGGCTTGGTTTGGAGGCGTTGCGGTCGGCGGACAGCGGTATTCTGTCGGCGGCTACGGCGACGGAGTTGGAGGGTTATGTTCGCTGTTATCGCTATCCGGAGCCGAGACTGGGACTGGGGGTGGGCCTGGCGGATTATGTGAGCGCGGGGCTGGATGTGAGTGACGGCGTTGTATCTGATGCCGGACGCATTGCGGAGGCGTCTGGCGTGACGCTGGATCTGGAATTTGGACGCCTGCCGTTTTGCCGTTTGCTGGGTGATGCGAGTGTTGATGATGCTTTGCGGTATGGGTGCGCGGGCGACGACTACGAATTATTATTTACGGCGCCGAGTGCGGTGAGCGGAGACATAACCCGCCTGGCTGCCGCGGCGAATGTTGATGTCACTGTGATTGGCGTTGTTGGCGAGCGCGAAGATGCAGGCGTGGTCATCCGCGACAGTGACGGCGCCGCGCTTGGCGCTGATAATTTAGGCTGGAAACACTTTTAATTAGGAGACAAACGAAGAACAGCCCTTGGCATTAGTGGGAGTTTGACTAAGAAAGTCACAATGCTGGCTCAAGCGAGCGATGCCAGCAGATGGGTGCGGGCTAGCCCGCAAAAAAATTAAAAAATTAATT
>JALCBB010000013.1:3814-24340 GCA_028066985.1 Alphaproteobacteria bacterium | reverse complement strand
GACTGCGGATAGAGCCGGGCGCTTCCCCGACCATCCCCCCGACAATTCGCAAATTCCCGCGCCCCGCCCGCCCTGATTTTTGACGATGGAGACCGTCGGATGCGGTGCGCGGGGAGCGATGGAGACGGCGCGGCTCCAAGGGCTTCATTGACGGCGCCGCGTTTTTCGTTCTTTACCGTCTTATTAAAGGAACATTAAAGCGTGCGCCGCTTGCGGCGCACACATCGCGCGGACTTTAGTCCGCGCCCGGCGAGGCGCGCGAGCGAGCGAGTTTGATTTAAACGATCCGGCGGTGCGAGTGGTCTTGCTGTTCCTGAGCGGAAACTTCGGCTTATCGCTTGCCGCGATAATTGACCTTTCCAGCATTACCCGCCGGCACTGAAGCGATGAATCGCATGACAGCGAAAAATCGCATATCTCCACTCTGAGGGAGTTGCTCAAGCACTGTCTGGGGATAGCGGACTGAGGATTCGCGACAATTAGGGGGAGGCTTTTGCGAGCCTCCCCCGACTGTTGTCGCTCTCAGCAGCCAGTCGCGATGCGCTCAGGATAAAACGACATTGTACTCCGGGAGGAGTTGGCGCAAGGTGTAGTTCCGGTGTACAGAGGCGGCTCGATGGAACTGCCAGACATCCAGCCCCTTCAGGTCTTTCCTTGTGCAGCGGTTCTCGTTCTCTTTCAAGCGAGCCCACGCTTCATTCCACTCCTCGCCCCTGTACGGAGGGATAGCAACATCCCCGTCGTACTCAAGTCCGTACGCGGGAAAAATGCTTTTGGCCAGATTTTCCCAGCACTTGGAGCGATACTCCTTGTCGCCCGGATCTTCCAGAACTTCTTTGATGGCACCACGCAACACGCCGTACTCCAGCGGAGCCGGCATATTGTCATTGCTCCAGCCATCGAGCCCCGCTTTGGCCAGTTCGTCGCGATAGCGGATGAAAACCTCGTGCAGACGCTCCGTTCCCTCAAGAAAGGTTTCCGGATTGTTTCTGTCAAGGGTTTTGTTTTCCCCTTTGAAGCGGCCGGCATCGGTTCTGGGGTTGTCACTTCCCCAATTGTGCCTCCAGTGCAGATAGGGTCTGTCAGGATAAGTCGCAACGCTTCCATGCCCGAGAGAGCCTCTTTCGGGCATCAAACGAAAGAAATTCGGCACGGACCTTTCCTTCGTCTTGTTGAAGAAATTTTTAAGCTTATCCGTGATGTAGTCAACACCACTATCATCCTCCTGAGAGCCGTTCCAGCTTCCCTTGATGCGGTCTTCGTTCACAATGGTCATATCACCCGCTATCAGGTTTCTGCGTGACCCCACTCCTGAAAAGCCGTAGTGAGAAAAGGTGTCAGCGTAGACATGCGCAACGACCCCCATCAGGTAAGGGGAGAAAGATCGACCAGCCAGACTTAAATGGTCATCGATTGCCTCATTGATGAGTTTCCCGTCTTTAATGCAAATCAGCATCTGGGTCAGGCTGCCCTCACTGCCCTCACCCCCCTCGCCGCCCGGGTAAAAATGAAACGGAACCCAAATCCGAATTTGATCATCGTGGTCCGAATTTGCGATAACTTGGGAGGGGTGGTGCGCTGTGGCAACGCTATGGATAGTGCTGCCATCTGAAAATTCAAGTTCTCCGTCACCCGTATTGTCATCAACAAATTGCGATGAGTTGGCGATCGACGAAGCGATTTCCGGCGGCAGTCCAGCGGTGCGAGCCAGAAAATAAGTGCAATAGTAGTGCATGTCGATTTGCATGATGGGAGACCTCCGAAGTCAGTAACGATTCCCAGCGAATCGTTTAACACACCAATGCTTGATCAAAAGATGCGGGGGAGTCAATGTATAAATAGAATTGTTTCACAATTCAACGAATTAAGTAAGAGAGACAAGTCGAATATCCTTTAGAAACGGGGCGAATCGCCTCAACTTGACCGATTCTGTGGATAAAAAATTAAGTCCGCTTGACCCGCTGATTCTAATCATCGGATGCCGGTCCGCGCCCGGGCGCTCAGCCTCGTTGCCATTCCACAGAATATCAACGCCGGGCAGATTGGCTTTCACCCCGTTTTGAGATATAGTGACCGCGGGAACATCCGCGAGAAGCCATGAAAGACTACATCGAACGAACATACCTGTCCGCCGGAGAGGTCGCCGCATACCTGGGCATCGCGGTCAAGGACGTCCACGGGCTGGCGCGCGACAACACGCTGAAAAGCTGCAAATCCGCCAGCGGACAATACCGCTTCGCCCTGTCCGAGGTGAAAAAGGCGAAGGTGAAGAAAAATCACGAGCCGCCGCCGCGAAAAATTGAACGCGAAAGCGAAGTTCACATCCGCGAAACAATCCAGCGGATGTACCTCGGCGATTCCCGCGTCATGCGGGAATTGCGCGAAAACACCATGCATCTGGCCGTGACCTCGCCGCCGTACTTCAACGCCAAGATGTACTCCCAGGACAGCGAAAACGATCTCGGCAACATCCACGACCTGGACGCCTGGCTCGTCGAGACGGGAAAAACATGGCGGGAAGTGTTCCGCGTCCTGCAGCCGGGCAGAAAGTTTTTCCTCAACATCATGAATCTCCCCGTGCGCGAAAACAACAGCTTTCGCTCGCTGAACCTGGTCGGCAAGTCGATCGAACTGTGCGAAGGCATCGGCTTCATCTTCAAACGCGACATCGTATGGCACAAAACCAACGGAGTGCGCGCGCATTTCGGCACCTATCCGTATCCCGGCGGCATCCTGCTCAACAACATGCACGAGTTCATCCTGGAATTCGACAAGCCGGCAAAGTCGGGAATTCGCAAATACGCCCACGTCAGCGAGGCGGACAGAGAAGAGTCCAGACTGAGCAAGGAATTCTGGCTGTCGGTCAAGAACAGCGACGTCTGGACCATGAAGCCGGAAAAAAGCGGCGACCACCGCCTTCATGTCGCTCCCTTTCCCCTGGAATTGCCGATGCGCCTGATCAGGAGCTACAGTTTCGTCGGCGAACACATTCTCGATCCCTTCTGCGGAAGCGGCACCACACTGATCGCGGCGTCGCTCGCGAAGCGCAACGGCGTCGGATACGAACTCAACGAGGACTTCCTGGCTCACGCCATCGACAGACTTCGCCTGGAGGAGTCCAAACTGCTGTGAGCCCGAACCAGAGCCCCAGAGAGGTCTACGCCCAGTCCAGCGACATCAGGTCCAGGAGCTATCTCGAGTATCGCGGGGACATGAAAAAGAAGGCCATCGCCGAGCTGGAGATCCTGGAATGGTTCGAGGGCATGCTCGGGGAGCGGCATGGCGTCGGCAAGGTGAAGGTCGAAAAAAGCGGCGGCGATCGTCATCTGTGGTTTACCCGAAGCGCCCGGACCATTTCCGGGGAACCGGATTTTACGGCGTGGATAGACGGCCGCGCGCATAAATTCGAATTTCAATACTCCGAGCGGGACGACCTGCCGTTCTTTGACTTCAAGGTTTCAAAAGTCGGAGAGAAGCCCCCGCGCCGGCCGCGCGTGCCGCACGAGGATCGAGAATTCCTGTACATCATCAAGCCGATCGCGGGTTTCGCCATTCTCTCTCCCCGGTGGATCATGAAGAACGGCGAGGAGCGCTCCGTCGCGGCGTGGGGGAGCCGTCCGGCCTTTCGCGTGCCCGCGGAAAAATTCATGTCTGAATTCCGGCGTGACGGGAAGCTGGAGGAAACGCTCCGCGTGATTGAAAAGAAAAATCAATTGCTGGAAGCGCAGGGCCGCTTTCTTGAAGACGAGAGCGTCGCGCTTTCCGGCGAGCTGCAGAAAATTGTGGACGAGGAGAAATCGTTCACCATCATCCCCGGGACCCTGGACGGGTTTTATCGCGCGTGCTTTATGATGAGCGGGATCGGAAAATATCCGGAAAACCACTCAATGTGGATTGTCTACGGGGCGAGTCTGTATTCGGACGACATGGACTCGCGCGAGTTTGCGAAACTTGTCTATGCGCTCGACTTCCTCTTCGGCGGCACGGCGGCGCTTGAGCGAAACGTGCTGGACGCGTTGATCAGCGTGATGCAAAAATGCTCCCGGCGCATTGAGCGCATGCAGGAGCAGAATTTGCAGACCTGTCCCGACATTTCACCGAGAAAGGAGGCGGTGAATTTTCTGTTCGCCGTGAATCTGTACGAGGACATCCTGCAGGAGATGATTCATCTCTATGATGTCAAACAATTTGCGAGCATCCGGAAAATCTTTCAGTCGGTGAAAGATCTTGACGCGCTGCGCGAAAAGACGGGATAGCGCCGGACGCCGGCGCGGCGCGGCATTTTGGACCGCCATGCGGCCGGGGCGGGCGTCCGCGCGGAGTGTGTGCCGCAAGCGGCACCCGCTTTAATTTAATTTTAAACGGTAAAGGACGAAAAACGCGGCGCCGTCAATGAAGCCCTTGAGCCAAAACACGCCCCTCCCGCGGGCCGTCAGTCCGCCGCTTCGCCACGGAGACAGGTCAATTCAGATAATACAATCTAAAGTTGAATTTCCGTCCCCCTGCCTCGCAGACACCCGCCCCCGCCGCGATGTCTCGTCCGCGACGCCCGAAATCCGCAAAAAATCAGGGCAAATTTCAGCCCCCTTCCCAAATCCTTCCCGATACAACTAAAAGTTGTTCCCGTAAGTGATTGAAATTTCAGACTAATTTCATAACGACTTGCCAGCCCTCCCCCAAAATGCCATTATTCGCATCGGGGAAGCGAGATCAGGTCGCTCGTGTCGCAGCCTTCTCACGCTACAGCAGTCCTGGTCTTTCCCGGCTTTTATCCGCGAGGAGGACTGCGGATAGAGCCGGGCGCTTCCCCGACCATCCCCCCGACAATTCGCAAATTCCCGCGCCCCGCCCGCCCTGATTTTTGACGATGGAGACCGTCGGATGCGGTGCGCGGGGAGCGATGGAGACGGCGCGGCTCCAAGGGCTTCATTGACCCTGCCGCGCTTTTATCCTCCACCACCACGGGCGGGAAATTAAAAAGCGTCGCGCGGGACGCAGTCCTGCGCGACACAATTGCGGGGTGGGGGTGGTGGAGGATAGTGCTTTGATCCGCGGGACGCATCGACCCCGCCGCGAATTTTGAACTTCCTGCGGCGCGATCTCCGGCCGGCGTCAGCCGCCCGCCGCCCCTTGTCTCTTTCCGATATTCGGATATACTGAAAGCGTGATGAATCCGCCGCGCTACCGATACAAGGTCATCAACCTTGCGCGCTCCCGCGACCGCCGCGAGGCGATGGAAGCGCGGCTCGCCGAAGCCCGCATCGCCGGCGCGACTGACTTCTTCCCTGCCGTTGACGGCGAGTCTCTGCGCGGCGACGCGGAGGTTCTGCGGCGGGTGCGGCGCGCGCGTTATTCGCATCGGCGCTCGCTGAGTTACGGCGAGGTCGGCTGCATGGAGTCGCATCGCGGCGTGTGGCGCGAGTTGTTGAGAGACGAGGCGCGCGATTTCTATGTCGTCCTTGAGGACGATGTGATTCTCGCTCCCGACCTTGACGAAGTGATTGTGTCTCTGACATCCGGCGCGTTCGGCGTGTCGGCGGACTTCGTGCGTCTGCAGGTGACGCAGTATGTAGAGACGAATTGTGTCGAAATTATGCCGGGGGGGGGGGTAAACTAACCCTTGATTACGGCCCGAAGCCGCACGGCGGCGCGTTTGGCATCGGTCTTTTAAATACGACGGGAGTACTGAAGAACTGGCTGCTGGGCACGGCCGGATATTTGATTTCGCGCGCGGGCGCGGCGTGTTTGCTTTCGTATGCCGAGGGCTATACGCGTCCTGCGGATGTTCAGTTGATGCGCTTCTGGGAGCATGGACTGCCGCCGTTTGTGATTTATCCTGCGGTTGTTGAGACGCGCAACGCGGCCGGCAGCGAACTTGGTCGTCTGGTGCGGGAGAATTACGCCGCGCCGCCGTTCGCGTCGTGGGATCCGCGTCATCAGGTTGCGCGGAATGCGCGGACAATTTTAAGGCGCCGCGATGTTTTTCGTTATCGGCGTTTTGTGTCGGGTTTGCGCGAGCGTTACGGGGCGCCGGATCATGTTCATCCGCCGACATTCAGGTATGACGAGAGGGGTCTGGCTCGTTTTATTCCGCGGGACGGGGCGGGCGTCGCGGAGGCGTCGTGAATCCGCCCGCCGCGATTCCCGCGTACAGGTATAAGGTGATCAACCTTGCGCGCGCCGCCGAGCGACGCGAGATAATGACGGCGCAGATTGAAAATCTGGGCATCGCCGACAAAGCCGACTTCTTCCCCGCCGTTGACGGCGCGACATTGCGCGGCGACGCGGCTGTGACGAAGCGGGTGAAGCGGTCGCGCTATGTGAGCCGGGGGTCGCTGAGTCACGGCGAGGTGGGCTGCATGGAGTCGCACCGCGGCGCGTGGCGTGATTTCCTGGGCGACGCCTCGCTTGATTACTGCGTGATCCTCGAGGACGACGCGGTTCTGTCGCCCGAAATGGACGCGGTGATAGTGTCGCTGCTGTCCGGCGCGTTCGGCGCGGCGGCGGACTTCGTGCGTCTGCAGGTGACGCAGTTTGTGGAGACGCGCTGCGTCGCGCTCGGCGATCTCGGCGCCGGACGCCGCCTGACGCTGGACTACGGGCCGAAACCCGGGGGCGGCGCTTTCGGTGTCGGACTGACGAACACGACGGGAGTGCTGAGGGGCTGGCTCGGAGGCACGGTGGGCTATGTGGTGTCGCGCGCGGGCGCGGAGCGGCTGCTTGCCTTCACGGAAAATTTCGCGCGTCCCGCGGACACTCAGCTGACGCGTTTCTGGGAATACGGACTGCCGCCGCTGGTGGTGTATCCCGCGGTTGTGGAGGCGACGGACGCGATTCCGAGCGAGGCCGCGTTGCGCTGGAGTTACGCGGCGGCGCCGTTCGCGTGGCGGGACCCGCGTTATCAATTGAGTCGTGTGGTGCGGGCGTATTCGCGGCGCCTTGATGTGTGGCGGTATCGGCGTTTTGTGTCGCGGCTTCAGGAGCGGCATGGCGCGCCCGATCACATTCACCCGCCGACATTCAGATATGACGAGAGGGGTCTGGCTCGTTCTATTCCGCGAGATTAGGGGTTTGGCTCGCGGACTTCGTTGACGGCGCCGCCAATTGTTTCGCGCGAAACATTGACCCTGCGGCCAATTGTTTCGCGCGAAACATCGCCCCCCCCATTCGCATCAGCCAACCCGCTTCCTTAACCAGTCGGACAGCCCATGCTCCACCGCCATCTTCGCCAACCTTTCCCGATTCCAAACCTCCTCGTTGAGCGAAAAAAGGTTTTCCGGCGTGTGATAGGCAAGATAAAACTCAGCCTTCTGCCCGTCATCGCTTGTTGCGCGAAAGTCTTCGGCCAGATGCTTGATCTTTGCGTATATGGCCTCGCCGGTTCTGGTTTTCACCTGCACGAAGGCCCAGACACCATCTTTTTCGACGACCATGTCAATGTCCTTCTGGGTGCCGCCCAAAGGACTGATTCGGTTCCACCCCATCTTGCAGAACAGTTGCTCCACGAACCATTCCATCTGATTTTCATCGAGATGGGAAATCAAGTCCGCTTCACTCTCCCCCGTGCTTGCCCCGATGATCCTGCTCCTCAGGTATTCGAGACGCTCCTCCCCGACCAGGCAAATGGTGCCTTCGCAACGGGATGTTATAAACCCCAGTTGATGCCGATACAGGGTCTTACCCGCCAGGGACTTGCTAAGCCACCCAGTCGTGTTCCTCCAGTGATAATCCCAACCATCCCCCTTGGGACCATGGACCCCCTCAACGGTTCGACCCGGGTGATTCGCTCTCGGATAAAACCCGGAATCCAGATTCCGCCCGGGTTGCGCCCTTCCCTTCGCAAAAGTCCACCACAGACGCATGTTCCAAAAGGTGATCCAAAGCGCATCGTCACCGGTGCAGCCCTCTTCCCAGCTGCCTCTCCAGTCACCCCCCGTGTAGAGATCCATGACTTGGGAAGGATAGGATTTCGCTTCACTTGCGGTTCTTCCCGAGCAGTCCTGAATTTCCTGTCTGATGATGCCACGCACCTCACTTTCTGGTTTCTCATAGATGAGGCTGGCTGTCTCATGTGACACTTCCGGGTGACCAATCACCAAGTGCCCTCTGTCAAAACATTCTCTGGCGAGGCCGCTGTTCACGCCGAGATTGATATAAAAAGCCCTCGGCGCCCCCTTGATGCGCTCTTTCAACTTCTCGTCCATAGCCTTGTCCTCCGTGATGGAAAAAGTGAGATTTCAGTATAGACGCTCAATTCGGGCGAGTCTACCCCTCCGGATGTTTCGCGCGAAACATCGAGGGACTGAAAACATTGAATTTTTTAATGTTTCGCACGAAACATTGACCCTGCGTTCCGGCTTGCCGGAGGGGCGCCTTTTCTGTAATCTCTCCAAACTAACCACCCCGAAACGGAGGAACCGCCATGTCATCACTTGAAGGAGAACGACTCGTCGACGTGCTCGGCATCACCAACTTCGAGGACTTCAAAATCCACCTCGCACAAATCCAAAAGCCCGGCCCAGATGCAGAACCAGGGACAAAACCGGACAACCCCTTGGAGGATTTTCAAGTGAGTCGCCAGCACTGGCAGAGATGGAACGACAATGTTCCTCCTCGTGCGGAGCATGAGTACAACCGAAAATACATCATCGGCATGGCGCAGTGGGATCCGGACAGAAAAAACAAATGGCTCTTCGGCTGTGTGTTTGAGGTGATGGGCGACGGCTGGATCGAAAAGGGCGGCGAGTATGACTACCCCAAAGATCGCCTGTGTTACGAGATCAGGGCTGTCGAGTTAGGCAGGGGGTATAGCGGACTCCTTGTCGCGGAGTTTCAATACCTCCATACTCACCCAACTTTTCGTTTCGATCTCGAGGAGATCGCTGACGACTTGAGGGTAGTTAAGGAGCTCCCGGAGCAATATCAGAATTGGTCTTGGTGACCCTGGCTTAAGGCGTGTCGCCTGCGGGGCGACACCCCCGGCGGGGGATATGTGGGAGCGCTACGCGCTCCCACATATCCCCCGCCCCAATTGTTTCGCGCGAAACAATTGGCGACGAGGGCGATGTTTCGCGCGAAACATCGCCCCCGCCCCTCGACTTGCCGGAGGGGCGCATTTTCTGTAATCTCTCCAAACTAACCACCCCGAAACGGAGGAGCCGCCATGTCATCACCCAAAGGGCAAGAACTCACCGCCCGCCTCGGCATCACCAGCCCCGCGGACTACAAAGTCCATTGCGCCGTGTGGAACGGAGATGTCCACCCCCTCGACGCGTTCATACAGAACCCCGCGGAGCGCAAAGCCTGGAACGAGTATCAGACAGCACGAGATGACTTCAACCGGAAGTACATCGTTCTGCTTGCGAAGTACTACACCAAACCCGACACCTGGCTCTACTACGGCACATTCAGGGTCAAAAAGAGAATTCCCGGCAAGACGGGCGGGGTCTCTTACCGGGTTGAAGAGGTTGACGATGACGAGGGTCTTATCGGCAGGGTGAAAATCCGCGCCGTGGTTAAGAGTCGTCAGCGCAGACTTCTTTACGGCGAGTTTGCGAAAAAGGTGACCGGCATGGAAGTTTTGTCCGATCCGTACAATGGCCCGGACTTCCCCGGGGCCGAGGACATCAACATGACCTTCGGCACTCTGCGAGCCAAGTATCAGAGCCACGACCGCGAGTGGGAGAAGGCGCTTTCCAAGATCGGCGGTGTTTATGTCATCACCGATGTTAAGCACAACAAGCGCTATGTCGGCGTCGCCGGCAACATCTGGCATCGTTGGGCGACGTATGCGGAGACGGGGGGAACCGGACACAACAAGGGGCTCAAGGAGTTTCTCACTGACATGGAGAATCAGCAGAGCAGAATCAGCTATGCCCTGCACTATCTGAGGTTCTCCATTCTTGAGTCGTGGAAGGTTGAGGCGAAAGATCGCCATGAGAGCCGGGCGCGTGAGAGCCACTGGAAGCGGGTGATGCTTTCGAGCAAAAACCAGTTTGGCTACAACCACAACTGAGGCAAGGGCGCCGGCCCTGCCGGGTCGGTGCCCCCCTCCGGCGGGGGATATGTGGGAGCGCTGCGCGCTCCCACATATCCCCCGCCCCAATTGTTTCGCGCGAACCGAAGGTCGCCAACCGCAGGTCGCCAAACAATTGGCGACGGGGGGCGATGTTTCGCGCGAAACATCGCCCCCGCACCCCCTGCCATACAGCCGTTTCGCTGAAAAGGCTTATCTCACGCGATGTGAGGCGCGCCTTTTCGTTTCTTCCCATGCTTCTTTGATGGTTTTGAATTCACCCGAAAGCAGAGTGTCAATTTCACAGTAAACCTTCCCGCCCCGCGGGAAAATTTCCTTTGTTGACCGGATGGCCTTTGTCGGCTTCATCGGGCTTCCCAGTGTGTAGACAAAGTGGGGAGCCGATGTCTGATTCCACCTGGAATTGAGTTTGGATATGTCATTGACGACAACAACCTTTTTGACGAGGCGAACCGACTGAAGTTTCCCGTCATACCGAAACCCTATGTAAGCCGGGGGGAAAGAAGGCCATCTGCCGGTGGCGGGGTGAAAGTAGTGAAAGTCTTTCTCCAGCACATCGACAAATGTGTATCCCTTTCGACCGGCGGTGACCAGCTCTCTGGTTAAGGGCACGACAAAAACCAGGCTTGCGCTTGAGTGGGGGCGAGACATAATTTTCTCCTGATTGGGTGGGGCGATTAGGCATCTTTTCTAGCAGAATTAGGAATTTTTGACAAGTTTGAACGCCGCCCTCAATTGTTTCGCGTGAAACAATTGGCGACGGGGGCGATGTTTCGCGCGAAACATCGCCCCCGCCCCTTCGCATCAGCCAACCTGCTCCCTCAACCACTTGTAAAGCGCTCCGCTCCTGTCGGACACCACCTTTTGCGCCATCTCGTCGCGACCCCACACCACGACTTTGTTCTGGTCAGACCGTATCCGCTGCCCCGCAGTGTGATAGACGAAGAAGGGAGTGTACTCACCCCTCTTGCCGTCTTCGAGCAGTCTTTCCAGATTTTTACGAAAACCGTCGCACGCTCCCTGGCCTGTCTCGGCTTTGACCTGCACGAGAGCCAGGGACTCCCCCTTCTTCGCGATGAAGTCCGTGATCGTCTGAGGCCCGCCCAGAGGACTGATTCTCTTCCAGCCCTCTTTTTGGAACAGTTTGTCCACAAACCACTCCATCTGTTCGGGATTGAGACGGGAGAGAAGAACCCCCACGGATTCCTTTCTCGCGGCGCGAGGCGCGCTTCGGAGCGCTATGGTCTCGTCCCTTTCGCCCAGAATCAGGCACTTCAGGTATCGCAGGGGATAGCCCTTTTCGGCGCTGTTGCCAACTCCGCAAAGCGTGCCCTTGAAGCCCGCCGTCTTCGTTACACACCCGCCCACATTGCACTCAAAGAACGGCGCGCCGGTCTTTAATGCTCTGTATCTCCATGTGGCCGGTATTTTCTTGAGTTCTCCACCGGCGCGCGCCTGCCCTTCCGGAAGCGTCCACCACAGACGCATATCCCAGAAAGTGATCCAAATGGCATCGCTTTCGGTGTAGAATTTGATGAGCTGGTTCGTGTATCCGGACAGCGTTTGGTTCCTGGCGCCTTTGTGCTCAGATCTGAGCTCGCCCAAAATCGCTTTTTGGACGCCCGGAGTTTTCCCCTCCGTGTACAGCCTCTTGAGCGTGTTATGGGACACCTCGGGAAAGCCAATTGCCATGTAACCGCCCTTGACGCACCTGCTGGCGAGATGGCTGCCCGTGCCCAAGCGAATGTAAAAAGCCCTCGGCGCGCTTCTGACGCGCTCTGCCAATTCTCTGTCCATAGCCTGGTCCTCCGTAGTGGAAAAAGTGAGATTTCAGTATAGACGCTCAATTCGGACAATTCCACCCTTCCGGATGTTTCGCGCGAAACATCGAGGGACTGAAAACATTGGATTTTTTAATGTTTCGCGCGAAACAATTAGCGACGAGGGCGATGTTTCGCGCGAAACATCGCCCCGCCCCTCGCCTTGCGGACGGCGGCTATCTGCCGTAAAGTCCCCAGACCAACAACCCCCCGAAGGAGGAAGCAACGATGCCCGATACTAACAAACAGACCACAGGGGCAATAGCCGAAGGCATGATGGTCAGGGAATTAAAAAGGCACGGGATTCGTGCGGTTGAGCTGCCTCGCAACTCTCCGACCATTGACATCGTGGCGTATGACCGCGCAACGGGGAAGACGGTCGGCATACAGGCTAAGGGAAAAAGAACCCCGGACTGGCAATTCCGCGCAGGGTGGCTTTTGGACATCAAGCAGGAATGCAAGCGGCAGCGCCTGGAGGGCAAGAAGTCGCTGGCGAACAAGGACCTCATTTATGTTCTTGTGAACATTCCTGGAAAGGAGTTCTACTACATGACTCTGGGGGAATTCCAGGATATGCAGTACAAGGTGTACGAGAGGGATCACATCAAGCCCGGTAAGGAAGGCGCTGGCGACTACTTCACCGTCTCTGATGACGAAGTGAGGAAGTATGGCAGGAAAGAGGGCATGGGATTCATCAAGAAGGCGCTCGGGATGCAACCCTGACAGCCTGGCTTGACGAACTGGCGGGGGTTATGTGGGAGCGCGCGGCGCTCCACACATAGCCCCCGCCCCAATTGTTTGGCGCGAACCGCAGGTCGCCAAACAATTGGCGACGGGGGCGATGTTTCGCACGAAACATCCCCCCGCCCCTTCGCATCAGCCAACCCGCTTCCTCAACCAGTCGGACAGCCCGTGCTTCACCGCCATCCTCGCCAACTCCTCCCGCCCCAAGGATTGAACGGAGACTTTGGATTCCCCCTTCTCGAACAGTTTAACTGCCCTGAGATTGTCTGCGTAGAATCCCTGGTGCTCGGCATCCATTTTTGCCCCCCTTATTTCCCCCCTCTGTATGCGCTTCGTGAAGGCAGCGAGACCAGAAAGATCAAGATTCCCCTGACTCTTAGGAGGTGACTCGTTGTAGACGAAACAAAACTTAACCCTCCGGCTCTCGCCAGCGGCGGTCTTGTGGAATCTGTAGGCCAGGCGGACAAATTGCGCCCAATTGCCCACATTCCCCCTGCCCTTGACTTGGATGAAGGTGAGGGTGCGATTTCCCTTCTCCATCACCATGTCAATGTCTTTTTGAGTGCCGCCCACGGGACTGACCCGCCTTTCCTCCATCTCGTTGAACAGCACTTCTGTGAACCACTCGAGTTGATTCCCGTCAAGACGGGAGATCATCACCTTCGCTTTTTCCACCTCGTCATTGGTGCGACCCAGTGTCTTCTCCCCGAGGATCAAGTTCCTCAGGTAAGAAAAGCGACTCTCGTCGTTCTCGGGGACTCCATGAACCGGCCTCATCGTGCCCTTCCCGATCTTGAAGACTCCGCCGATGTTGTGGAGGTACAGCATGTCGCCGCGCAGGGACTCGCAACTCCAGCCGGTGGTTCCCCTCCTTTTGAGTTCGCCCTCGATGGCGTCAGGCTGGGCGGTGACTCCTCCTTTCGCGAAGGTCCACCACAGACGCATATCCCAGAAGGTGATCCAGATCGCCTTTCTCTCGGTGTAAAAGTCCCTGAGCACCCCCTTGTCTTTTGAGCTCACCGAAGGAAGCGAATTAATGCCGTCTATTACAGCATCGTCTCCGCCGCCATGTTTTATTATGTCGTCGTGGGGCGCATCGGGGTAGGCGACTATCAGGCAATTGCCGTTGATAGCCCTTTCGGCCAGCTGACTCTGCGAGCCTAGCTGAATATAAATAGCCCTCCGCGCACCATCAACGAGCCCCGCCGTTTTCTTGTCCATAGCCTGGTCCTCCGCAGTGGAAAAAGTGAGATTTCAGTGTAGACGCTCAATTCGGACAATTCCACCCCTCCGGATGTTTCGCGCGAAACATCGCCCCGCCCCTCGGCTTGCGGACGGCGGCTATCTGCCGTAAAGTCCCCAGACCAACAACCCCACCAACGAGGAGGAACCCCCTATGTCATCGCCCAGTGGACAAGAACTCGCCGCCCGCCTCGGCATCACCAATCCTGCAGATTACAAAGTCCACTGCGCCACATGGAACGGGACAATTCACCCCCTTGATGCCTTTGCACAAGACCCCGGCGAGCGCAAAAAATGGAATGAACACCCCATCAAGCGCAATGAATTCAACAGGAAGTTTGTCATTCTTTTCGCGCGGTATCTTCCCGAACGCGAGCACTGGCTCTTCTATGGGGTGTTTAAGGTTGTGAGCAGACCGCGCCAGGGAGGCAAGATCCACTATCAAGTGGAGGAGACCGATCAGGGCAAGGAATTTGTCGGCAAACTGAAAATTCACTTCCCGCTCAGGGCCCTCCAGCGCAGGGTTACTTGCGAAAAGCTTCTCAAAGACACCACCTCTTTGGATGTTATGGATGAACCACACTCCGTAGAATTTAACGAGGTGGGCAACATCAACATCACATTTGGCATGCTCCGCAACAAGTTCAATCCCCGCGACTCCGCTTGGGCAGGCCCCCTTGGGGAAGTCGGCGGGATTTACCTTGTTACCGACATCGGACATAACAAGCGTTATGTCGGTGTTGCCAACGACAAAGGCGGCGGCATCTGGGGGCGATGGGGGCAATATGTGGACAGTGGCGGCACTGGCTACAATAAGGGGCTTGATGAGCTCCTTTCCGAGATGAGAGAGAGGAAAAGGGAAAACTATGCTTTGCATCATCTGGTCTTCTCCGTTCTTGAGTCTTGGGAGCTTGGAACAATGACAGGCGAGGAAGGACGGCAGCGCGAGAGTCATTGGAAGAGGGTGATGCTCTCAAGGGATAAGCGGTTTGGCTACAACCGCAACTGAGACAGGGGCGCCGGCCTTGTCGGGTCGGCGCCCTCAATTGTTTCGCGACCTGCGGTTCGCGCGAAACATCGCCGACGCCCCTCAGCCGACAAAAACGCGGCGCCGTCAATGAAGCCCTTGAGCCAAAACACACCCCGCCCGCAGACCATCAGACCCCCGCGACAGGTCAATTCGGGCAATACAACCTAAAGTTGAATTCCAGCATCCCTGCCCCGCGGACACCCGCCCCCGCCGCGATGTCTCGTCCGCAACGCCCGAAATCCGCAAAAAATCAGGACAAATTTCAGCCCCCTTCCCAAATCCTTCCCGATACAACTAAAAGTTGCGCCCGTAAGTGATTGAAATTTCAGACTAATTTCATAACGACTTGCCAGCCCTCCCCCAAAATGCCATTATTCGCATCGGGGAAGCGAGATCAGGTCGCTCGTGTCGCAGCCTTCTCACGCTACAGCAGTCCTGGTCTTTCCCGGCTTTTATCCGCGAGGAGGACTGCGGATAGAGCCGGGCGCTTCCCCGACCATCCCCCCGACAATTCGCAAATTTCCGCGCCCCGCCCGCCCTTGCCGTTCCGCGCCGGCGGCTCTAGTCTTTCCGCATGGCGCAGACAAAGCAAACCGACGACAAAACACGCGGCGCGACGGGCTTGCGTCCGCTCGCGTTCGCCGCGGATTGCCGGCGTTTGCCGCGCTCCCGCGGGCGCCTCGCTGTTTCCCGCGAGGAAATGGATTACACGCCCGGTTCGGCTGTATCCGCTGTGAATGCGCCTGAATTTGACAATGACGAAGATCCTGTTATAAGTCGCATGACGAAACCGACAATCATGCGCGGACATGCGGCGCTCAGCACGGGAGAGGCGAAATGGAGATGAAGGATGAGAGCGGCGCGGACATCATTCGTGCCGCTCACTCTGTCGCCGTGAAGGTCCGGAAAGGAGGGGCCGGCGGCCGGAACGGGCTGTGCCGGATTCTCGAAAAGGGCGACCCGCTTCCGACGATCGGAATGAAACGCTTCAGAGCCGCGCGCGGATTAACCTCCGGCGCGAAAGACAACTACCTGAGTCTTGAGTTCTATCAGGGTCAGGATGAAGGTCTTTCCGAAACGGATTTTCTGTTCGTCGGACCTTGTGAAATCACGGGAAAGCACCTGGGAAACGGGATGAAGATCCGCGCGGGCGACGAAATCACGCTCCGCTGGAAAATGATCGCCGGCAGCATTCTGAGGGTGGTGGCGGAATTTCCGCACATCGGGTGGAAACCCTGTAATTTCTACACTCCCCAGCGGGGTCACCGGTGTCCTGATTTTGACAAGGAGACGGAGATCGTGCGGTCGCTGCTTGAAAACGCCCGGAGAGAGGCGGATGTTCTGAGGGAAGCCGTCGGCGACGGCGCGCGCGCGGAGTGCGAGGAGTTCATCCGGGAAATCGAGTCGCGGAGAGAAATCCTGGACAACGCCGTTGAAGCCGGCGCGATTCATCGTGTCGCGGCGGAGACGCGTCGCCTTCGCGAGAGCATGTCCGGGCTGGAGCATTCTCCCGAGAATCTCGGGGGGGTGCTGCGGCAGAGAATTTTTAACGAAGACCGCGACGGGTTCAGCAGATACATCCGGCGCAAGGCTGACGCGGAGACGGTTGATCTCTTTGACATGCACAGGGATGAGGGTCTGGCGTGCATTGAAGAGGGTGATTTTCGGGCGGCTGAGTTTCACCTGGGCGAGATGGGGATGATCTGCGACAGGGCGCTGAGCGGGGATCCTGCTTTTCTGCGCGACCAGTTTAATCTGGACATGACGAGGGAGCATCTGGCCGCCGACTGCGAGGATTACCGGCTGACGCTTCGGCGTGGTCTTGCGGCGATTGACGCGGGTAATTTCGCCGAGTTGAGCGGAGTGATAGTTGTGCTGCGTGACATACAGGTTAATGTTGGGTCGGTGGCGCGTCCTGCGGCTGTTCCGGCGTCTATTGTGGAGGCGTAGTCGTGCTGTGTGTCTGGCGCCGGCGCTGATTTTGTTTCACGGGATGCGTTGACCCTGCCGCCTTTTTCGTGATTTAGGAGACAGACGAAGCGCGATCTTTGGCATTAGTGGGAGTTGAACTTAGACATTCACAATGTTGGCTCAAGCGAGCGATGCCGGCAGATGGGTGCGGGCTAGCCCGCAAAAAAAATTAATGTTTCGTGCAGACCGAAGGTCGCCAACCGCAGGTCGTCAAACAATTGGCGGCGGGGGCGATGTTTCGCGCGAACCGCAAGTCGCCAAACATCGCCCCTTGTCCTATCCCTTCTTCCTCCCCAGATCAACCCGCTCCCTCAACCAGTCGGACAGCCCGCAGTCCACCGCCTTCTCCGCCAGGTCTTTTTGTCCCCAGGACTCAACGGAAACCTTCGGGGCTCCCCCCTTGAAGTGATCAACTGCATCGAGATTTTCCCCGTAGATATCTTTGCGCCTGTGATCCGGTTTTGTCTCGTTCAGCAAATACTCCGTGTACTCTTCAAGGCCGGGAAGATCGAGATTCCCCTGCCCCTCATGAGGCGGCTTATTGTAGACGAGATAAAACTTAGCCTTCCGATCCTCGCTGGCTCCGTTCTGGGAGAATCCATAAGCCAGGCGGACAACCTCCGCCCAATAGCCCATTGTCCCCTTGCTCTTGACCTGAATGAAGGCAAGGGAGTGATTCTCCTTATGCTCCATGATCAGGTCGATGTTTTTTTGAGTGCCGCCCACAGGACTGATCCGCTCCCACCCCATCTCGCAGAACAGTTTTTCTGTGAACCACTCTATCTGATTTTCGTCAAGCCGAGAAATCAGACACTTTTCACCTTCCCTCGCACCTGTTCCGCATATCACGTCTTTCAGGTAGCCGGCATTTCCGCTGACCTCGCAAATAGTCCTTCCGTAGCGGGGCATGTATCCCAGCCGATGCAGGTACAGAACTTCACCGTCCAGGGACTTGTCCCGCCAGCCGACGACCTTCCTCTCTTTGAGCTCGCGAACCGGATGTCCTGCATTTTCGGCGTCCACTTCCGCGCCTTTCTCCACGAAGGTCCACCACAGACGCATGTTCCAGTAGGTAACCCAGAGCGCGTCGTTGTTTCTGTAAAATTTTTCGAGCGTGCTGCTCGGCATCGCATCGAGGTTTTTTATTTCATCGTGCGGATGCTCGGGGAATCCGATCATCATGCAGCCGTTTTTGATACACCTGTTGGCAAGGTAGCTACCCAAACCCAGGTTGATGTAAAAAACATCGGCACCCTCGATGCGCTCTGCCAATTCTCTGCTCATTGCCTAGTCCTCCGTAGTGGAAAAAGTGAGATTTCAGTATAGACGCTCAATTCGGGCGAGTCTACCCCTCCGGATGTTTCGCGCGAAACATCGCCCCGCCCCTCGGCTTGCGGGCGGCGGCGGGACGGCTTGTCAAGCGCCCTCGCTCGCCGGCGCCGATGGCGCCGATGATTTTCATTTGTTGGACTTCCTGCTGTTGCACCGGCGACACAGCATCTGACAGTTTGATTTGACGGTATCGCCGCCCTTAGACCACGGCTTGATGTGGTCCGCCTGCATTTCTTTAAGATCAAATTTCTCCCCGCAGCGGGGGCACAGCCCCTTCTGTTTCTCATACACCTCGCGTTTGATTTTTTTGCTGAAGGCGCGCTTGTAGAGGTCGTCGTCCTCGCCGGTGAGGACATAACGATATACGCCGGCCTTCTCGGTGACTTTCTCGTCCATCATCGTGCTGGAGATTTTCGTCTCGAGCGCGGCCGGATCAAGGTCTGAGTCCTTGAACTGGTTGTAGAACAAACCCCAGGGCAGACCCTTCATTTCTTCCCTGTATGCGGGGAATGTCGTCTGGACCCACTCAATGACATTCTGGAAGTACTCCCAGAGTTCATCGGCGTCCGGCCGCTTCTGATTGTCTTTCATGTAGCGATCAATGTCGCCGCCTGAAATCCAGTCAAGCGCCGTCTCCAGGTAATCCTGTCTGATCGGCGAACCCGAGAGATATTTTCTGCCGAGGTTGTATGCCGCGCAATTTGTTTTGCTGAACTTCTTTCTCGCGGCGGTGATGAAGGGTCCGTGGTGCAGCGTGTTGCGAAGCTCCTGCGGACGCAGGTCCTTCTTCGGCGTGTTGATGGTCTTGAACCACGCCTTCTTCATGCTCGCGCTGCCTCTGCAGAGGTAAATCATCAATTTGTAGTCGAGGATTTTCTCCTGCAGGTCGTCCGGCAATTGATGAAACCACAGAACTTCGCCCTTCGCGCCGAGGTTGTGCGGGTTGACCTCTATCTCGAAGTCGCCGTCATGGAATTTGCAGATTGAAGTTGTGCGCTGCTGCCCGTCGAGCATCTCGTGGCTGCCGTCATCTTCAACCGTCCAATAGATCACATTGATGGGGTGACCGTTGAGGATGCTGTGAATGACGGCTTTCTGCTCTTTCTCCCCGTAGATGAACTCCCGCTGGTAAGGCGGACGGATGTTGAGTCTGCCTCCATAGCCGAAGACGCCGTCTTCGTCGTCATTGACATAGCCCTCCACCAGATCGCGGACGGCTATTTGCATGGGGGAGATTTCCAAACCGCGGGCTGTCATTGCTGAAGCTCCCTGTTCTGAATCAAGATTCGGGAAAACATCCTTTTCCCGTCAAGGTACGCACGGTCTGTTTTACCGCCCCACCCCTTCTTGACGATCTCCGGCATCAGCCCCTGCCTGATCTCATAATCGGATGCCAGGATTTCAAACTGTTCCGGGTTGTATTTGTCAAGAAAAGTTATCGGCACACCCATGACTCCCGCGTAGTCCATCGGGATGCTGTCAACCCTGCCGACCTCGATGGCGTCGTAGTTGTCATATTTCGGGTACTCCTTCTTAGAGTACTTCGCCCAGAGGTCAATCGTGTCGTTGCGCTTCCTGTGCGTCAGGTTGGTGAACCAGATCGCCGAAGACCGGGCCTTGACGACATTGTCAATTATCCTGTACCCGCTCCCCTCTTTTTTGGTCGCGACCAGTTCCCGGGCGAAGTGGTCGGGCACATCGAACAGCATGTCCTTTCCCATAGACTTATGTCCGAGCCAAAGCTCGTTTCCCTTCACCAGCGAAAAAATTTCTTTGTAGGTGACCGCGTTCATGGGGCCGAGAATCAGAAACTTCTTGCCGTGCTCCACAAGCTGAGCGACATACTCGCGGAACAGCGAGAATGGAGGATTGGTGACGACGATGTCCGTCCGATTGAGATGCGCGACGCACTCTCTGCTGCGGAAGTCCCCGTCTCCTTCGAGGAGACGTCTCTCTATCTCGTCCCTGTCCGGTTTCTTGTTGCCGTCTTTGTCGCCGGTGTATCTCCAGACAAGACCCTGCTCGCTGTCGTGCCGGCTGAACAGATCGACGTCGGTGCTCCTGTAGCAGGCTCCGACAAGTTTCCGCAATCCAAGCCTCTCGAAGTTGTTGGAGAAGTACTTGGAGAAGTTGGACACCAGCGGGTCATCGCAGTTGCAATAGACCGCCTTGCCCTTGAAATGTCCGCGATAATGACGCAGCTCTTCGTTTATGTCCGCGAGCTGCGTGTAAAATTCGTCGTTTTTGGCCGCCTTGGCCTGTTGTAAAGTACGATTCCTAGAATCGCCACCGGACCGACCGACCGACCGACCGACCGACCGACCGACCGACCGACCGACCGACCGACCGAC
>JALCBB010000013.1:1461-3714 GCA_028066985.1 Alphaproteobacteria bacterium | reverse complement strand
CGAATTAGGCGGCGGCGGTGTCATCGTGCCAGCCCCTTACAGGCTGGACGCCCACCGTGCATGCGAATCGCTGTCTTGCTCATCCACATCGGAATATCATCATCCTTGGTGCTTTGTCAAATCGCATATAAGCCCTCAATTTCTCTTATTTTTTGCGGGCGCCGCCCGCAGGCATCAGCGGGCGCTGTTCGCTTGAGCCGGCATCGTGAATGTCTTAGTCAGACTCCCACTAATGCCAGAGGCGGCACTTTGTTGTCTCTGTAATTATTTAATTGATTTATTCCAGATATCCGAAACTCCTGAAACATACGCCCGGAATCAACGGAAAATCAGGGCGAATTCAACCATCCTTCCCGGACGCTTCCCGACGCAACTAAAAGTTGTATATATAAGTGATTGAAATTTCAGACTAATTTCATAACGACTTGCCAGCCCTCCCCAAAAATGCCACTATTCGCCCCGAGGAAGCGAGATCTCAAAGCACCGCGCCAGCGAAACACCCTTCTCCGTTGACGTTGTGTTGAGATCGTTCCCGGTTTCTATCCGCGAGGCGGTCTGCGGATAAAGCCGGGCGCTTCCCCGACCATCCCCCCGACAATTCGCAAATTTCCGCGCGCCGTCCGCCGCGCCGCCCGCCCTTGCCGTTCCGCGCCGGCGGCTCTAGTCTTTCCGCATGGCGCAGACAAAACAAACAGACGACAAGACACGCGGCGCGACGGGCTTGCGTCCGCTCGCGTTCGCGGCGGATCCGAATCCGTGGGCGGAAGGCTCGTGCCGCGTCTCGCAGGGACGCACCGAAGTCCTGGTCACGGCGACCCTCGAAGAGCGCCTGCCGCCCTGGCGCCGCGGCGCGCGCGCGGGCTGGGTGACGGCCGAGTACGCGATGCTGCCGCGCGCGACCTCCGAGCGCGGACGCCGCGAGTCGGCCGCCGGACGCCCCGGCGGCCGCACCATGGAAATCCAGCGCCTCGTGGGACGCTCGCTGCGCGCGGTTCACGACTTCAAAAAAATGGGCGAGCGGCTGCTGGTGGTTGACGCCGATGTGCTGGTCGCCGACGGCGGCACGCGGGTCGCGTCCATCAACGGAGCGTCGGTGGCGTGCGCGCTGGCGTGGCGCGCGCTCAAGAGCCGCGGCGTCGTGGCGACCGATCCGATGGAGCAGTTGCTGGCGGCGGTGAGCTGCGCGCGCGTCGGCGACGCGCTTGTGATTGACCCCGACTACGCGCAGGACAGCGCCGCCAATCTCGACGCCAATCTTGTTTTCGCCGAGGACGGCGCGCTGATAGAACTTCAGTTCGGCGCGGAGGGCCAAAATTTTTCCCGCGGCCTCGTGGACGAAATTCTCACGCTCGGCTGGTCGGCGGCGGCGGAGATTTTCGCGGCGCAGCGTGAAGTTCTCGCGCGGCGCGACTCGTGACCCGCGCGCTTTTGCTGGCGACTCATAACGCGGGCAAGGTTCGCGAGTTTGAGTCGTATTTCGGCGCGCTCGGACTGGCGGTGTCGGCGGCGGAGTCGCTCGGACTTGAAGAGGTCTCCGAGGACGCCGACACTTTCCGCGGCAACGCCGAGTTGAAGGCGGCGGCGGCGGCGCGGGCGACGGGCGGCATCGCGCTCGCGGACGACTCGGGTCTCTGTGTTGACGCGCTGGACGGCGCGCCCGGCATTTACTCGGCGCGCTGGGCGATTGACGAGCGCACGGGCGCGCGGGATTTCGGCGCGGCGTGTCTGCGTGTCGGACGCGCGCTCGCCGACGCGGGCGCGGAGGCCGAGGGCGCGGCGGCGCATTTTCTGTGTGTGCTGTGTCTTGCCGACGCCGCGGGGCGCCGCAAGTTCTGGGAGGGCGAGGCGCGCGGGCGTCTGTCGTTTCCGCCGCGCGGGAGTCGTGGTTTCGGCTATGATCCGATTTTTATTCCTGCGGGCGAGACTTTGACTTTCGGCGAGATGGAGCCGCGAAAGAAGGAGGCGATGAGTCACCGCGCGCGGGCGTGCGCCGCGTTCGCCGAGTGGTATCGGGGAGGAGGGTGGCAGTCGGAGGGATGGGGGCTGTAGCGACGGCGCCGACGATGGAAACAAAGACGACGACAACGGCGGCGACAACAACAGCATCGCCGTCACCGTCACCGTCAATGACAATGACAACGACGACGACAACGGCGGCGGCAACAACCGCATCGCCGTCACCGTCACCGTCAATGGTAATGACAAAGACGACGACAACGGCGGCGGCAAAAATGTCAGAAGCGGTGATGACAA
>JALCBB010000013.1:0-1361 GCA_028066985.1 Alphaproteobacteria bacterium | reverse complement strand
ATGACAAAGACGACGACAACGGCGGCGGCAAAAATGTCAGAAGCGGTGATGACAAGGACGGCGACAGCGGCGGCGACAACGGAGCGTCCGCCGCTCGGAATTTATGTGCATTGGCCGTTCTGCTTTTCCAAATGCCCGTATTGCGACTTCAACAGTTACGCGCGGACGGATGTCCCGCAGAAGTTGTGGCGCGAGGCTTTGCTTGCCGAGATCAGAAACGCGAAACGGCTCTGGCGCGCGCAGCCTCTGGGCGGCGTATTTTTCGGCGGAGGCACGCCGTCATTGATGTCGCCGGAGACGATCGCCGGAATTGTGTCGCTCGCGTTCAGCGAGTGGCATCCTGCGGAGTCGCCCGAGGTGGTTCTGGAGTGCAATCCCGGCGACATCACCGACGAGCGCCTGCGCCTCTGGACCGAGGCGGGAGTGAATCGCGTTTCGGTCGGCGTGCAGTCGTTTGACGACGGAGTTCTGCGTTTTCTCGGCCGCCGCCATGACGGCGCCGACGCGCGGCGCGCGGCGTCGCTGACGGCGGAGCGTTTCGGACGCTTTTCGCTTGACCTGATGTACGGGCATCGCGGACAGGAGATTGAGATGTGGCGGCGCGACTTGTCGGAGGCGCTGTCGTTCGGCGGCGAGCATTTGTCGGCGTACGAGTTGACGCTGGAGGAGGGCACTCCGTTTTACGCGGAGGCGCGGCGCGGCCGGGTTCTGCTGGCGGACGAGGAGTCGCGTCTTGCGATGCGTGACGCGGCTGACGAGTTATGCGGGGCCGCGGGGCTGACGCGGTATGAGGTATCTAACTATGCGCGCGGCGGCTGTGAGTGTCGTCATAATCTTGGGGTGTGGGGCGGCGGAGATTATGTTGCGGTCGGGCCTGGCGCGCACGGACGCGGGACGCGGGGTGATGAGCGTTTTGCGGTGATGCGCGAGCGTTCGCCTGGCGGGTGGCTGCGCCGGACTCGCGGTGACAGCGACGGCGACGGTGACAGCGACGGTGACGGCGCCGGTGCTGGTGATGATTTTCGGATTTTGTCGTGGGGAGAGCGGCGTGACGAGGCATTTTTGTTCGGGATGCGGAAGGCGGATGGTTTAACGCGGGATCATCTGGAGAGGGAGTCCGGATGTCGGGATTTTGGCGAGGTTTTGGGGGGTTCCGGGGGTTTGGAGAGGGCGAAGGATGAGGGCTGGCTTGAGGAGGACGAGTTGGGTTTGCGTGCGACG
The DNA here is from genome assembly GCA_028066985.1 of Alphaproteobacteria bacterium. Classification (GTDB taxonomy): domain Bacteria; phylum Pseudomonadota; class Alphaproteobacteria; order JALCBB01; family JALCBB01; genus JALCBB01. The sequence goes on along the minus strand of JALCBB010000013.1, from coordinate 140 downwards.
GCTTCGGGCTTTGATCGTCTTGACGGCCTCCTTTCCCGTCTTTTATCAACAGCCCCTAATTAAAAGAGACAACGAAGCACGGCCTCTGGCATTAGTGGGAGTTTGACTAAGACATTCACGATGTTGGCTCAAGCGAACAG
>JALCBB010000012.1 GCA_028066985.1 Alphaproteobacteria bacterium | reverse complement strand
CGATTGCCGCGAACGAGGAAGACGCGTCTTTCACCATTCGTTCTCTTTCGGTTTCGGGCGATGAGGATTCTCGTGATATCAGGGTTTGCGTTATGCGGGGCGAGGTATCCGAGACGCCTGGCGCGGAGTTGTGCGGTCCTGATGTGACTGTTGGCGAGACGATTATGCTTCTTGGCACGAGCAGGGTTGTCGGCGGAAGCGACGGCGATAACGCTGGCAACAGCGACGGCGCCGATGTTAAAGACGGCGACAATGACGCCGCCGCCGCCGATCCGTCTGCTTCGGCGGACAATGCCTCGACAGTTAAGAAGTCGCCTGTTAAGTCGTCTGACACGAATGACAATTCGCCTGACTCGGCTGTCGTCAATCAACCCGCCGCGAAAGACGACAAGCAGCCCGATGAGGATGCTGCCAGTTCCTCCGTCCCGCCGTCAGACGACACAAGCGACCCCGCGCCCGCCGAGCCCGACCCGACTGGCAAACCGCCTATTATCGTCACCGTGGAATCCGGGGACGGGAAAACGACCGTGAGGGTGAGTCGTAACGAGGGGGCAGGGCAGGGTGATCTGTGGCTTGCAGTGGCTTTCGGGAAGGAAATTCCTTCCGCAGAGTACGAATTCGCGGGGCTGAATTTAGATCTTGCGTCGCCCTTTTTGACTATTCCCGAAGGCAGGAATTCGTTTTCAGAGATTTCAATTCGTCCTCGCCATGCTTTCGGAAACGAAGACGGCGGAACGATTGAGATCTGCTTTGCGTTTCCGGATATAGCCGCATCGGAGTATGGCACCGACTTTTGCGATTCCGATAAAGCAATTTCCAGAACCATACCTCTCCCCGTTGCGAGCGGAGTTGTCGGCACTGGCTTCTAAAACCGTCCGGGGGAAATTATTTTAATTTTTGCGGGCAGCGCCCGCGGGCATTAGTGGGTGCGGTTCGCTTGAGCCGACACCGTGACTGTCTTAGTCAAACGCCCACTAATGCCGGAGATCGCGCTTCGTCTGTCTCCTAATTAAAAGAGCATCGCTAATGCCGAAAATCGGCGCCGTTACAGGCTCGCGATTCGGCCAGGATTCCCGCGAATCGTTGTAGATACTACGATTCCGCCAATTTATAGGCGATTCGAAAAATATTTTATCCTTATATTTCAATGACTTACGAATTCGGCTCCGTCCCCTGGCTTGCGTGAAGGGCCGCCAGGGTCTAGCGTTTCTGCGGATTCTACAGGCCCGCAACTAAGCCCGTAGAAAATGTCGCAAACCCCCAGCACCCAGGAAAATCACCATGAACAAGGAAGAATTGATCGAAAACATCGCCGAGTCCGCCAGCCTCAGCAAGGCAGACGCCGGACGCGCCGTCGACGCCTTCGTTGACACCGTGAAAAGCGAACTCAAAAAAGGCGGCGACATCCGCCTCGTGGGCTTCGGCACCTTCCATGTGGTCGATCGTAAAGCCTCCACAGGACGCAACCCCCGCACCGGCGAAACTATCCAGATCGCCGCCTCAAAACAGCCCAAGTTCAAGGCCGGCCAGCCGCTGCGGAAAGCGCTCAACAACCGCTGAAACAACACCGCGCCCCCGTCCCAAAAGACAGCAGGAGCGCAAAAACAACGGACGGCTCGTCTCACGGCGAGCCGTTCGCCTTAAAAGTCCGCTATCCTCGGAACATGACCTGGCGCGACGAAATAGAAGGCTGGCAACACCGATTCCTCGGCGCGGCAGTAGTGCTGTTCCTGGATCAGGGAACAAAACAACTGGCGCTGTCAGGCCTGCCGCGCGAGGAGTCGCTGCCACTGCTGCCGTTCCTGTCGCTCACCCTCACAGGAAACCCCGGAATAGCCTTCAGCCGTCTGGACGCATGGGGGCCGAGCCTGTTGTCCCTGCTCTCCGGATTTCTGACGCTGATATTCGCCGTGTGGCTGCTCCGAAGCGGACCCGCAGGATGGCGCCTCGTCCTGGGACTGATGTTCATCGTCGGCGGCGCCGTCGGCAACCTCCTGGACAGACTGCGCTACGGCGAGGTGATTGATTTTGTCCACTTCCACCTCGGAAACTGGTCGTTTCCGGTGTTCAATGTCGCCGACACCGGACTGACCCTCGGCGCCGTATGCCTGGTCTGGGACTTCCTTCACGAGCGCGGAAAGTCTGTTATAGATAAGGACGCGGGCGAGTAGCTCAGCGGGAGAGCGCCTCATTTACACCGAGGAAGTCGGCAGTTCGAATCTGTCCTCGCCCACGGCGCCGCCCGAAGCCCGCGCCTCCGCCGCCACTTCCTATATCGGGGAAAGTCGGCTATGATGAAACCACACCACAACGGGGGTGTAGCTCAGCTGGTTAGAGCGCCTGCCTGTCACGCAGGAGGCCGCGGGTTCGAGTCCCGTCACTCCCGCCACAAACCGCGCAGAACAGCCGAAGGAGTCCGCAAAAATGTTGTCCTCAAGCCTGGATCTCGGACCATATCTCGCGGTCGCCGTCTTTTTCGGCGTCGCGCTGGCGCTGTCGCTGATCCTGCTGCTCGCGAGTTTTGTCGTCGCGCCGAAACTCCCGGACGCCGAAAAACTCTCCGCGTACGAATGCGGCTTCCCCGCCTTCTCGGACGCCCGCTCCAAATTTGAAGTGCGCTTCTACCTCGTCGCGATCCTCTTCATCCTCTTTGATCTGGAAGTCGCGTTCCTCTTCCCCTGGGCCGTCGCGCTCGGCGAACTCGGATGGTTCGGACTCATCTCAATGCTCATCTTCCTCGGCGTGCTTACCGTCGGCTTCGTCTACGAATGGCGCAGCGGCGCCCTGGAATGGGAATGAAAACCTTGCCTCTCCCGAAAATATCCAGACTAGCCAGACCGTCACCGTCAGCGACGGCGGCGGTGTCGGCTGTCGGCGGAGGCGGCGACCTCGGACAAGAACTGCAGCGCGTCGCCGCAGGCGAAGGATACCTCGTCACAGGCTTTGAAGACCTCGCAAACTGGGCGCGCTCCGGATCGCTCTGGCCGATGTCCTTCGGACTCGCCTGCTGCGCCGTGGAAATGATGCACACCGCCTGCTCGCGCTACGACCTCGACAGGTTCGGTTCGTTTTTTCGTCCGAGTCCGCGGCAGAGCGATGTGATGATCGTCGCCGGCACCCTCACCAACAAAATGGCGCCCGCGCTTCGCAAGGTCTACGACCAGATGCCCGAACCGCGGTGGGTCATCTCAATGGGGTCGTGCGCCAACGGCGGCGGATACTATCACTACTCGTACTCGGTCGTGCGCGGCTGCGACAGAGTCGTGCCGGTGGATATCTATGTTCCCGGCTGTCCGCCGACCGCCGAGGCGCTGCTGTACGGAATCCTGCAACTGCAGCGCAAAATTCAGCGCCACCGCGAAACAACAGCAAACCGCAAAGCCAATGGCAACAGCAAGTGAAGGACGCGGCTACGAAGCGTCGCCCGCGAACCTCGGAGAACTGCTGCAAGGCGCGCTGGCAGGGCTGGCGCATCCGCCGGGCGCCGGCGACATGCAACGCGCGCCCGACTGCTGGGTGCTGCGTCTGACCGCCGCCGATGTGCCGCTCGGCTTTTCGTTTCTGCGCGACGAGCCGGATCTGCTTCTGAGTCAATTGACCGACATCACCGCCGTTGATGCTCCCGAGCGCGGCGAGCGGTTTGACCTTGTTTACGGACTGCTCTCAATGCACCACAACTTTAGGTTGCGCGTGAAGGTCGCGGTCGGCGAGGACGAGGCGGTGCCGAGTTTGTGCGGTCTGTATCCTGTGGCGAACTGGCTTGAGCGCGAGGTCTGGGATATGTTCGGCATTCCGTTCGGCGATCATCCTGATTTGCGGCGCATACTGACGGACTACGGGTTTGAGGGGCATCCGCTTCGCAAGGATTTTCCGCTGACCGGGCATGTCGAGGTGCGCTACGACGAGGAGCGCAAGGCGGTGATTTACGAGTCGGTGCATCTGCAGCAGGCGTATCGCAGTTTTGAGTTTGAGAGTCCGTGGGAGGAGGTGTCGCGGCTGTTTCCGGGTCCCGGCGCTGTCGCCGACGGTGAAGGGGGCGCGGAGAAATGAGCGTCATCGTTAAGGGCGACTTTGAAGGTCCCGTCTTTGGGACTATTCACGGCGCGCATTTGTCGTCCGTCATCGTATATGACAATGACGGCGGCGGGGGAGGGGAGAAATGAGCGAGGCTTCCGAAACCGAGGGTTCGCGTTCGCTGAGTCTGAACTTCGGGCCGCAGCATCCCGCGGCGCACGGCGTCCTGCGGATGGTCTTAGACCTGGACGGCGAGGTCATTGAGCGCGCCGAGCCGCACATCGGACTGCTGCACCGCGGCACCGAAAAACTGATTGAACACAAGACCTACCTGCAGGCGCTGCCGTACTTTGATCGTCTGGACTATGTGAGTCCGATGAATCAGGAGCACGCGTGGGTGCTTGCGATTGAAAAACTGCTCGGCGAGGAAATCCCGCCGCGCGCGCGCTATATTCGGATGCTGTTCTCCGAACTGACGCGCATCGCCAATCACCTGCTGAACATCTCAAGTTTCGCGCTGGATGTCGGAGCAATGACGCCGATGCTCTGGGCGTTTGAAGAGCGCGAAACCATCATGGGATTTTACGAGCGCGTGTCGGGCGCGCGGCTTCACGCGTGTTATTTTCGTCCGGGCGGAGTGCATCGTGATCTGCCGGAAGGGGTTGAGTCTGACATCGCGGCGTTTCTGGACAAGTTTCCGCGCGTGATTGACGACATTGAGCGTTTGCTGACGAAGAACCGCATATTTTGTCAGCGCACGGTCAACATCGGCGCCGCGACCGCGGAGCAGGCGGTGGCGCTCGGCTTCACGGGGCCGATGCTGCGCGCGTCGGGGGTTCCGTGGGATTTGCGGCGCGCGCAGCCGTACGAGTTGTACGGCGAGATGGAGTTTTCGGTTCCCGTCGGCAGGAACGGCGACTGCTTTGACCGCTATCTCGTGCGGATGGAGGAGATGCGTCAGTCGGTGAGTCTGTGCCGGCAGTGTCTGGAGCGGATGCATCCGGGCGAGGTGCGGAGCGGCAATCCGAAGTTGTCGCCGCCGTCGCGCGACGAGATGAAGCACTCAATGGAGGCGCTGATTAACCACTTCAAGTTGTATACGGAGGGGTTTCATGTGCCGGCGGGCGAGGTCTATGCGGCGGTGGAGGCGCCGAAGGGCGAGTTCGGGGTGTATCTGGTTTCGGACGGGAGCAATCGTCCGTATCGGGCGCGGATTCGGGCGCCGGGTTTTTCGCATCTGGCGGCGATGGACGAGTTGTGTCGCGGTCATATGCTGGCGGATTCGGTGGCGGTGCTGGGGTCTATGGACATTGTGTTCGGCGAGGTGGACAGATAATGCTTTCGTCAACGGGCTTCATTAACGGCGCCGATTTTTTGTCCCTCCGAAGCGCGATCTTCGGCATTAGTGGGCGTGAACCTTGGACTGGTCACAGCAGCCGCTCAAGCGAGCGATGCCAACTGTCGCCTGCGGGCGCTGCCCGCAAAAAAAATAATTTTGTCTCTTTAATTAAGGGACAGACGACCGTCACGGGGGCAATTGATTGTCCTTTTTTCTTTTTTATTTTCTGCAGGCAGCGCCTGCGGGCATCAGTGGGTGCGGCTCGCTTGAGCCAACACCTTGAGAGTCTGAAATTCTCGCTCACTAATGCCAGAGGTGGGTCGTCGGGGGGGACATTAAATGTCTGAATCTGCGTCTACATGGTCTCCCGTCGTTGAGAAGGACTTCGCCTTCACAGACGAAATGCGCGCGCGCGCCGACGCAGCCGTCAAGCGTTATCCCCCCGAACGGAAACAAAGCGCCGTCCTGTGGCTCCTCTGGCTCGCGCAAGAACAAAACGGCGGCTGGCTCTCAACCGCCGCAATCCACCATGTCGCCGGCTTCCTCGGAATGGCGCCGATCCGCGTCCACGAAGTCGCGCGCTTCTACACAATGTTTCGCCTTAAGTCCAAAGGCGCCTACTGCGTCCAGGTCTGCCGCACCACAAGTTGCTGGATCCGCGGCGCCGACAAAATCACCCGCGCATGCCTGGACGCCGCCGGCACAACCGAACTCGGCGAAGTCTCCGCCGACGGCGCCGTCTCCGTGGAAGAAGTGGAATGCCTCGGCGCATGCTGCGACGCCCCGATGCTCCAGATCAACGACAAAGAATACCGCGAGCGCCTCACACCCGAACGCGCCGCCGAAATCGTGCGCGAACTCAGACAACACGCGAAGGACGGCAAATAATGCTCGCCGACTCCGACAGAGTGTTCCGCAACCTCAACGGCGCCGACGACTGGCGCCTCAAAGGCGCGCGCGACCGCGGCACATGGATCAACACCGCCGAACTCGTCAAAGACGGACGCGAGGCTATCCTTGAGCGCGTCAAGGCGTCCGAACTGCGCGGACGCGGCGGCGCCGGATTTCCGACAGGGCTGAAATGGTCGTTTATGCCGAAAGAAGTCGGCGACCGTCCGCATTATCTGGTCGTCAACGCCGACGAGTCCGAACCCGGCTCATGCAAAGACCGGGAAATCCTCCGCAACGACCCGCATATGCTGCTGGAAGGCTCGCTCGTCGCCGCGCGCGCGATGGGCGTCGCCCGCGCCTACATCTACATCCGCGGCGAATACTGGGAGCCGCTTGAACGCCTTGACGCCGCGATCTCCGAGGCGCGCGACGCCGGACTGCTCGGCGATGACGCGCCCGGCGGCGCGTTTGATGTTGAGGTGACGCGCGGCGCGGGCGCGTACATCTGCGGCGAGGAGACCGCGATGCTCGAGTCGCTTGAGGGCAAGAAGGGACTGCCGCGTCTGAAGCCTCCGTTTCCGGCGGGGGTGGGGCTGTGGGGATGTCCGACGACGGTGAACAATGTTGAGACGCTCGCGGTCGTGCCGACTATCCTGCGGCGCGGCGTTGAGTGGTGGCGCGGCCTCGGTCTGCCGAAGAACACCGGCACGAAGATTTATTCGCTTTCGGGGTCGGTGGAGCGTCCGTGCAATGTTGAGGAGGAACTGGGCGTGCCGCTCCGCGACCTGCTGGAGAAATACGCCGGCGGCGTCTGCGGCGGGTGGGAAAATCTGCAGGCGATTGTGCCGGGGGGTTCGTCTATGCCGATGCTGCCGAAGTCGGTGTGCGACGACCTCACGATGGACTTTGACACGCTCGCCTCGCATCGTTCCGGTCTTGGGACGGGCGGCGTGATTGTGATGGACAACTCGGTTGATGTGATTGAGGCGGTGCGTCGGTTTTCGCATTTTTACATGCACGAGTCGTGCGGACAGTGTACGCCGTGCCGCGAGGGGTGCGGCTGGATTTACCGCGTGTTGTCGCGGCTGGCGGCGGGAGAGGGCGAGGGCGACGAGGTGGATCTGCTCTGGACGATAACGAAGCAGATTGAGGGACACACGATTTGCGCGTTCGGCGAGGCGGCGGCGTGGCCTGTGCAGGGTTTGCTGCGGCATTTTCGCGGCGAGGTTGAGTCTCGTGTCAAGGAGGTGACGGATGTTAAAGAGGTTGCGTAGGCTTGTCGTCGCAGACGGCGGTGGTGACAGCGCCGTCTTTGCGGACGGTCATGGTCTTTTTAATCTGTCGGCGACTCCGACAACGGACACCTTGCGTGGTCGTCCGTCATCGTCCTTTAAGTCCTTTAACAATTTTAATTTGCGGGCGACACTGACAATGGGCGCCTTGCATGGTCGTCCGTCATCGTCGTCGTTCTTTAACAATTTAATTTTTTGCAGGCAGCGCCTGCGGGCGTCAGTGGGCGCGGTTCGCTTGAGCGGCGACCTCAAGAGTCTGAATTCCTCGCTCACTAATGCCAAATGCCGCACTACGGAGGGTCTCAATGACTTATCAAGATGACAGTTCAAGTCGTCCGGGTTTGACGGCGACACGGCGCGGCGTGCTGCTCGGCAGCGTCGGCGCCGTCGCGCTGTCGCATATGTCGCGTATGTCGCTCGCGCAGGAAAGCGGCGCCTCCGCTGTCTTAACGGCTCTGGACATGGAGCGCGAAGCCGTCGCCGCCAAACTCGGCAGCCTCACCCGCAAACACACCGTCGGTCCCTACGAAGTCTCCGAACACGAACACAACGGACGCAAATTCTTCCTCGCCACCGGCGGCATCGGCAAGGTCAACACCGCCGCCCTCGGCGCGACCCTCGCCGAAAACTTCAACCCCGACTCCTTCTTCATGGTCGGCGTCTGCGGCGCGCTGGATATGTCGCTGAAACTGCACTCAACCGTCATCTCAAGCGAACTCTATCAGGTGGACTACGGCCGCCGCGAAAACGGCGAACTCATCCGCTTCCGCGCCGGCGCGCTGCCGTTCGGCGACGAAAACCTGGAAGGCTGGACTATCCCCAAACCCTGGCACGACGCCGCCGCGACTCTCGTCAACGAGACCGACATGCGCTCCGTGCATCTCGCGCCGGTGTGTTCGGGCGATCACTTTGTCGCCGATCACGCGTACGGCGACCTCCTCAACCGGCGCTACGGCGTCTACACCGTTGACATGGAGTCCGCCGCGCTCGCTCAAGTCGCCGCGACACGCGGACTGCCGATGCTCACCGTGCGCACCGCGACCGACAACGCGCGCGGCGACGCCGCCGTCTCCGACTTTGAGGAAAATCTGCTGATGGCGTCCGCGCGCGCGGCGGAAATCTTCGCCGACCTCGCCGCGATCCTGCCGTTCGGCGCGTAGCCGGAGAACACCCGTGGAGCCGCTCATCTTTGAACTGCCGCCGTTTGATCTGCTGACGCCGCTGATCCCCTACCGCGACCTGTGGATCTGGCTCGCGCTCGGCGCCGCGCTCGTGTGGCCTGTCGCGTTCGTCGCGGAGAGCGCGCTGGCGGCGCTGGTCTACGCGTATTTTTTCCGCGAGCGCGGCTATCGCGGCTGGTGGGGCTTGTGGTCGTTTCATCCGCTCATCGGACTCTGGACGCCGCTCCTCGCCTTCCGAATGTTAGAAGGCGAGCGCGACGGGTCAATGTCGCAGTTGCGGATGCTGTTTTTGCTGCTGGTGTTCGCGTTGTCGCTGCCGATATTCGGGGCGGTGGTGGTCTTCGCGGGGCTGCAGATTCCCGGCGTGCGCGGATGGCTGCTCGTGTCGGTGCTGGCGGTGAGCGCGGCGGCGGGCGGCTTGCTGTTGTTGTTGTCGCGATTTCTGGTGGTGCTGTGTCTGGCGTTAAGACAGACGCGGCGCTCGGAGGTGTCGTGGATGTGGATCGTGCCGGCGTTGTTTCCGTTTATGCGGCTGTTGTTGTTGTGGCTGATGGTTTTGCGCGAGCGCGCGCGGACGGGACTCGCCTGGGTTGAGGAAGTCGCGCATCAATTGTCGCCGTTGCCGGCGGTGGCGGCGGCGATTCCTGCGAGTGTGCCGGCGCCTTCGCGGTCTCCGAAGCCCCGCAGGGTTAAGACGGCGGCGACTGTCGTCGTATCCGAAGCAGTGACGGTGACGGAAGAAATGGCGACAATAACGGCGGCGCCGTTGTCGTCGTCAATAACAGCGACAGAGACAATAACGGGGACAATAACGCCGCCCCCTTCATTGCCCCCTTCACCGTCACCGTCATTGTCCTCGTCAGTGACGACAGAAACGGCGACAATAACGGCGCCTTCATTGCCTCCGTCACCGTCATTGTCACCGTCAGTGACGACGGAAACGGCGTCGCCTTCATTGTCCCCTTCGCCGTCGCCTTCACCCTCGCCGTCACCGTCACGGACATTAAAAGTGCCGCGGCCGAACCTCTCTCCTTTAATTGACAGCGCGAAGGCGAAAGCATCCGCGTTGTGGTCACAGCGCATCTACCCCGCCGCCGACCGCCTCTACGGATGGGCAACCTTCCGCGTGGACGAGTCCGTCATCGCCGCCGCAAGAGTCGTCGTTGAAGACGAAGAAACCGACAAGGTCAACGAGTCCGCCGAGTCCTCCGACACAACCGAGGACGAAACACAATGAGCATGAGCGTTCTCCTCCTCTGGGGCGAAGTCGGGCTGCCGCTGCTGCTCTACCTCTTTCATTCGCTCGTCCTCGCAATACCGCTCTGGTGTCTGCTCGGACTCGTCGGCAAACACCGCGTGTGGGCGGCGCTCGCCTTCGTGCCGCTCGTCTCGCGACTGCTCTGCGTAATGTTCTTCGGCGCGACACACTGGAAACGCGGCGGCGTCGCCGAAACTCCCGACGCCCGCGCCGAGCGCAGACAATTCGCAATCCTCGCCGTCAGCGGACTCCTCGCTTCCGCCCTCATCACACTCTGGGGAATATCGCAAATCTTCTTCGTCATCTCCGACGCGGCGCCGTCCCTCGTTGACGACGCGCGGCGCGACAGATTCTTCCTCGGCGTCTTCGCGGCGGGCGCGGGCGGCGCCGGACTCGCGCTGTTCTACCTGTGGTCGCTGTGGCGCGGCGCCCTCCTCGTCTGCGCGCGCACCGGACACGACACCCTCTGGGCTTTGTATATTTTCGTGCCAGGCTTTAACCTGCTCCTGCCATGGGTGCTATGCTCTCGCTGGGAGCAAGACGGCCTCGCAACACAGGAGACACAATGACAACGACCGTCAAACTGACCGTCAACGGCGGCGAAGTGGAAGTGCCGCAAGGCAGCACCGTCCTGCAGGCGTGCGAGGCGGCGGGCGTGGAGATTCCGCGCTTCTGCTACCACGAGCGCCTCTCAATCGCCGGCCTCTGCCGCATGTGCCTCGTTGAAATGGAACGCGCCCCGAAACCGATCGCCTCCTGCGCGATGCCCGCCGGCGACGGAATGGTCATCCGCACCGACACCGCCGCCGTCAAAGCCGCGCGCGAAGGCGTGATGGAAATTCAACTTATCAATCATCCGCTGGACTGCCCTATCTGCGACCAGGGCGGCGAATGCGACCTCCAGGATCAGTCGCTCGGATACGGACGCGGATACAGCCGCTTCACTGACGAAAAGCGCGCCGTCGCCGAGCAGTACATGGGGCCGCTCATTCAGACCTTTATGAATCGCTGCATTCACTGCACGCGGTGCGTCCGCTTCGCGGCGGAAATCGCGGGCGTGGAAGACCTCGGCGTCATCGGTCGCGGCGAAAACGCGCGCATCACGACGCTCGGGCGTCCGCTGGACAGCGAACTGTCGGGCTGCCTTGTTGATGTGTGTCCTGTCGGCGCGCTGACCTCGGCGCCGTACAGTTTCGCCGCGCGCCCGTGGGAACTCTCGCACACCGAAAGCATTGATGTGACCGACGGCGTGGCGAGCAATATCCGCATCGACTCGCGCGCGCGCGAAGTGCTGCGCGTGCTGCCGCGCGTTCACGAGGACATCAACGAAGAGTGGATCCACGACAAGGCGCGACACTCTATTGACGGACTGCGCCTTCAGCGTCTTGACCGCCCCTATCTGCGCGGCGCGAACGGACGGCTTGAAGAAGTCTCGTGGAATGACGCGCTCCGCACCCTTGCCGAAAAATTGACGGCGGCGGCGCCGTCGCGTGTCGGCGCTATCGCCGGCGACCTCGCGGACTGCGAGTCGCTCTACGCCCTGCGCGCTCTCCTGCGCGGACGCGGCGTGACGAACCTGGACTGCCGGCAGGAGGGCGGCGCGCGCCTTCCGCTCGTGGCGCAGGTCTTCAACGCCGGCATCGCCGGCATTGAGGACGCCGACGCCGTGCTGCTGGTCGGTACAAATCCGCGCGACGAGGGCGCGCTCGTGAATGCGCGTCTGCGGAAACGATTTTTGCGCGGCGACTTTCGTATCGCGTCATTGGGCGCGGAGGCTGATTTGACCTACGCCGTGGAACATCTGGGCGACTCGCCGCAGACATTAGAGTCGCTCGCGGACGGCTCGCATTCCTTCGCGGAAGTTTTACGCGGGGCGGAGCGGGCGATGGTGATGGTCGGCGCATCGGTTCTGGCGCGGACGGACGGCGCGGCATTAATGCACCTTCTTTGTCGCCTTTGCGAAACAACGGGCGTCGCCGGCAAAGGACAGGACTGGAACGGCTTCTGTGTTTTGCAGAAGAGCGCGTCCCGTGTCGGCGGACTGATGCTGGACTTCCTGCCGGGCGACGGCGGAATGAACAGCGTTGAAATGCTCGCGGCCTCCGAGCGCGGCGAAATGGACTTGATCTGGCTCCTCGGCGCCGATGAAATTCCGATGGAAAAACTGGGCGAAACCTTCGTGGTCTATCAGGGGCATCACGGCGAGGCGGGCGCGGCGCGCGCCGACCTCGTTCTGCCGAGCGCGGCGTGGCCCGAAAAAGACGGCATCTATGTCAACACCGAAGGACGCGTTCAACTGGCGCGGCGCGCGATATTTCCGCCCGGCGAGGCGCGCGAAGACTGGAAAATCGCGCGCGCCCTGTCGGACAAAACAGGCGAGACGCTGCCCTTCAACTCGCTGCGCGAATTGCGCGCGCGGATGTTCGCCGATGTGCCGGCGCTGTCGGAGTTGGATAGCCCGTTGCGTGAAAAGTGGCGTCCGTTCGGCGAGGCGGGGACGGCGGGCGACCTGCCGCTCGGTCATTCGGTGAGCGACTTTTATCGCACGGATGTCATCTCGCGCCTTTCGCGCACGATGCGCGAGTGTTCCGAGGCGCGGCGGCGCGCGCGCGCCGGCGTTGAGACGGCGACCGAGGCGGCGGCGGCATGACTCTCTTCTGGCAGGGATGGGTCTTGCCCGGCTTAATCTTGCTGGGACACACCTTGTCGGTGGTGGTGCCGCTGCTGCTGGCGGTGGCGTATCTGACTTATGCCGAGCGCAAGGTGATCGGCGCGATTCAGTTGCGGCGCGGTCCGAATGTGGTCGGTCCTTTCGGACTGCTGCAGCCGATCGCCGACGGAATGAAGTTGCTCTTTAAGGAGCCGATTTTGCCGGCGGGCGCGGACAAGACGGTGTTTCTGCTCGCGCCCGTGGTGACCTTCACGCTGGCGGTGGCGGCGTGGGCGGTGATTCCGGTGGACGCCGGACTGGTGGTGGCGAACATTGATGTCGGCATTCTGTTTCTCTTCGCGATTTCGTCGCTCGGCGTTTACGGAGTGATTATGGCGGGGTGGTCGTCCAATTCGCGTTATGCGTTTCTGGGGGCTTTGCGGTCGGCGGCGCAGATGGTGAGTTATGAGATTTCAATGGGCTTCGTCATCGTGACGGTGCTGCTCTGCGTCGGCTCGCTGAATCTGACGGCGATCGTGGAGGCGCAGCGCGGCGTCTGGTATGTGCTGCCGCATTTTCCGATGTTCGTGCTGTTTTTCGTGTCGGCGCTCGCGGAGACGAACCGCGCGCCGTTTGATCTGCCGGAGGGCGAGAGCGAACTGGTCGGCGGCTATTTCGTGGAGTATTCCAGCATGCCCTTCGCCATGTTTTTCCTCGGCGAGTATGCGAACATGATTCTGATGAGTTCGCTGACGACGATTTTGTTCCTCGGCGGATGGCTGCCGCCGCTGGACATCGCGCCGCTGAACCTGATTCCGGGCGTGGTCTGGTTTTTTCTGAAGGTGGGTTTTCTGCTGTTTTGTTTTATCTGGGTGCGCGCGAGTTTTCCGCGTTATCGTTATGATCAGTTGATGCGTCTGGGGTGGCGGGTGTTTCTGCCGTTGTCGCTGGCGTGGCTGACGCTGACGGCGGTGGTTTTGCTCGCGTTTGATCTGATTCCGCGGTGAAGGGGAGGGCGAGCAGGTGAGTCGTTTTCGTTATTTTCTGCGTGTCGCGGCGCTGTGGGAACTGGTGTCGGGTCTGGCGCTGACTTTGCGTTATATGTTTCTGCCGAAGGTCACCTTGTCGTATCCGCAGGAGAAGGGACGGCTGGGGCATCGGTTTCGCGGCGAGCATGTTTTGCGGCGGTATGCGAACGGCGAGGAGCGTTGTATCGCGTGCAAGTTGTGCGAGGCGGTGTGTCCGGCGCAGGCGATCACGATTGAGTCGGAGCCGCGCGGCGACGGCTCGCGGCGCACGACTCGTTATGACATTGACATGACGAAGTGCATTTACTGCGGTTTCTGTCAGGAGGCGTGTCCTGTGGATGCGATTGTGGAGGGTCCGAACTTTGAGTTTGTGGGGGAGAGTCGGGAGGAGTTGTTTTACGATCGGGAGAAGTTGCTGGCGAACGGTGATGAGTGGGAGGGGGTTGTGTCGCGGAATCTGGCGATTGAGGCGGGCGCTGTGAAGGAAGGGGAGGGCTGATCGGTGTTTGTCCATTTAATTTTTTGTCGGCAGCGCCGACAGGCGACTGTGGGTGCGGTTCGCTTGAGCCGCGACCTTAAGAGTCTGAATCCCTCGCTCACTAATGCCAGGTGCCGCACTACGGGGAGTCCCGTGGGAGCAAGCCTTTCCACCAGTGAGGGCGGACGATGCACTAGCCGTGAAAGCCGCTCCTGCTGGCGACACCAACTGATGCCCGCGGGCGCTGCCCGCAAAAAAATAAAATTGTCCCTCTCTTTAATTAAGGGACAATTGACCGACAACCACGGCGGTGTCGTTGTCCCCGTTCCTGTCTCTTTAATTAAGGGACAATTGACGGAAAATCGCGGCAGGGTCGCTGTCTCCCTCGGCACTGCCCTTGTCCCCGTTGGAGGTTGACAATGTTCCTGTCCGACCCCGGCACATTCCTCGCCTCGCTCGCCTTCTGGATCCTCGCCATCGGACTCTGCGCCTCCGCGCTCTCCGTCGTCCTCTCCCGCAGCCCCGTTCACTCCGTCTTCTTTTTAATCTTCGCCTTCTTCAACTCCGCCGGCCTCTTCCTGCTGCTCGGCGCCGAATTCCTCGCAATGATCCTCGTCATCGTCTATGTCGGCGCCGTCGCCGTCCTCTTCCTCTTCGTTGTGATGATGCTGGACATGGAACTCGTCATCCTCCGCGAAGGCTTCACAAAATACCTGCCGCTCGGCACCGTCCTCGCCGCGATCCTCCTCGCCGAACTCATCCTCGTCATGTCGCTGCCCCGCGACAACACCCCCGCCGCAAATAACCCCGTCACCGACATCAACAACACCAAAGCGCTCGGCGAACTCATCTACGACGACTACTTCCTCCTCTTCCAGGTGTCGGGACTCATCCTGCTCGTCTCAATGGTCGGCTCAATCGTGCTGACACACCGCGTGCGCGCCGGCGTCCGCCGCCAGAGCATCTACGACCAGACCGCGCGCGCCGGCCGCATCCGCCTGGAAGACCCCGGCGTCGGCGAAGGAGTGCACTGGGATGTTTAACCCCGACCTTCTCCACTTTCTCGTCGTGTCGTCCATCGTCTTCACCATCGGCGCGTTCGGCCTCTTCGTCGGACGCAAAAACCTCATCGTCATGCTGATGTCGCTGGAACTCATCCTGCTGTCGGTCAGCCTGAACCTCGTCTCGTTCTCGGCGCACCTTGAAGACCTGACCGGACAGGTCTTCGTGATGTTCATCCTCACCGTCGCCGCCGCCGAAGCCGCGGTCGGCCTCGCCATTCTCGTCGTGTTCTTCCGCACCCGCGGCAGCATTGAAGTCCAGGACAGCGACCAGTTGAAGGGATGACGAACTGATGCTCGCGTCGCTCATCGTCCTGCTGCCGCTCGTCGGCAGTCTGCTCGCCGGCATCCTCGCGACTCGCGGCGGCATCCGCGCCTTCACCTCCGCCGAACACGACACGCACAACCCCCGCGACACCCGCGCCTTCCGCGGACGCGACATCTTCGCCGCCGCCGTCACAACCGTGCCGATGATACTGTCGGCTTTATTGTCGTGCTTTCTGTATCTCACGCTCGGCGACGCCGTTATCCACGAAACCCTCTTCACCTGGATCCGCTCCGGCGCGCTGGAAGTCTCCTGGGCGGTCTATGTGGACAGACTCACCGCCGTGATGTTCTGCGTCGTCACGCTCGTCTCGGCCGCCGTGCATGTCTACTCGCTCGGATACATGCGCGGCGACCGCTCGCTGCCGCGCTTCATGTGCTACCTGTCGCTCTTCACCTTTTTCATGCTGAGCCTTGTCTCCGCCGACAACTTCCTGCAGATGTTCTTCGGCTGGGAAGGCGTCGGACTCTGCTCCTACCTGCTCATCGGATACTGGCACGAACGCGGCGCCGCCAACGCGGCCGCGGTGAAGGCGTTTGTCGTGAATCGGGTCGGCGATGTCGGCTTCGCGCTCGGGATCGCCGGGGTCTTCGCGCTCTTCGGCACGATAGAATTCCGCGCGGTGCTGGGCGAAGCGGGCGAACACACCGCCGCGACATGGAACCTCCTCGGCTTTGATGTGCCGGCGCTGACCGCGATCTGCCTGCTGCTCTTCGTCGGCGCGATGGGAAAGTCGGCGCAACTCGGACTCCACACCTGGCTCCCCGACGCGATGGAAGGACCGACACCCGTCTCGGCGCTGATTCACGCCGCGACAATGGTCACCGCCGGCGTCTTCATGGTCTGCCGCCTGTCGCCGATGTTTGAACTCTCGGCGTTCGCGCTCGGAGTCGTCGCGATCACCGGCGCGCTGACCGCGATCTTCGCCGGCACCGTCGCGCTCGTGCAGAACGACATCAAGCGCATCATCGCGTATTCCACATGCTCGCAACTCGGATACATGTTCTTCGCGGCGGGCGTGTCGGCGTACGGCGCGGCGATCTTTCACCTGACGACACACGCGTTTTTCAAGGCGCTGTTGTTCCTCGGCGCCGGCGCGGTGATCACGGCGTTGCACCACCGCCAGGACATACGCGCGATGGGCGGACTCGCGCACGCGCTGCCGCTCTCATGCGCGGCGCTGTGGCTCGGCTCGCTCGCGCTGATGGGGGTCGGCATTCCGGGACTGACGCTCGGCCTCGCGGGCTTTTTCTCCAAAGACGCGATCCTTGAGGCGGGCTGGGCGGCCGGCGGCTTCACCGGATGGCTCGTCTATGTCCTCGGACTCGCCGCCGCCGTGCTGACCGCGTTCTACTCGCTGCGGCTGCTCTTTGTCGTCTTTCACCTGCCGCAGGACGCCGCTGCCGCCGCGTCCGCCCGCGCCGAAGAAGAAGCCGCGCACGCCGACACCGACACGCACGAACACGACGCGCATGACGAACACGACGACATCCGCGAACCCTCGCGCTGGATGCTGTATCCGCTCGGCTTTCTGTCAATCGGCGCGATTTTCGCGGGCGCATACCTGCACCACGACTTCGTGGGAGAACACGCCGCCGAATTCTGGCACGGCGCGCTCTCCTACGCGCACGACCCGCTCGCCGCCGCGCACGGACACATTCCGTTCTGGGTCAAGTTGTCGCCCGTGGCGATGGGAGTCGTCGGCGCTATCGCGGCGGTGCTTCTGTATTTCGTCATGCCCGCCCGCCGCGCCGCGCTGACGACAAAGTTCGCGCGCGCGCATCGCTTCTTAATGCATAAGTGGTATTTTGACGAGATTTACAACCTCGTCTTCGTCCGCAACACATGGCGCGCGGGCGGACTCTTCTTCCGCGGCGGCGACAAAGGCACGATAGACCGCTTCGGTCCCGACGGCGCGTCGCTGGCGGCGTCGCAGTGGGGCAAGTGTCTGCGGATTCTGCAGAGCGGCTATCTGTATCACTACGCGCTGGCGATGCTGGCGGGACTTGTCCTGCTGATGGGCTGGATGCTGATTCAGGCGAGGTTCTAATGCCGCTGCTTTCGCTCATCGTCTTTCTGCCGCTCGTCGGAGTGCTGTTTCTGCTCCTGCTGCGCGGACCCGAAGAGGCGGTCGCGCGCAACGCCTTCTGGATGGCGCTGTGGGTCTCAAGCGTGACGCTGCTGCTGAGTCTTGCGGCGTGGTTCGCGTATGACGGCGAGCGCGGCGGCTTTCAACTGGTGGAAGAAAATCTGTGGATTCCGCAACTGGGTCTCGGCTACCGTCTCGGCGTGGACGGCATTTCGCTGCCGTTCGTGGTTTTGTCGGCGCTGCTGACGCCGCTTGTGATCTTGGCGAGCCGTTCAATTCGCACGCGCGTCCGCGACTATATGATTCTGTTTCTGGTGCTTGAGACCTTCATGCTCGGCACTTTCTGCGCGCTGGATCTGCTGTTGTTTTATGTGTTTTTTGAGGGCGTCTTGATTCCGATGTTCATCATCATCGGAGTCTGGGGCGGTCCGCGGCGGATATACTCGGCGTTCAAGTTCTTTTTGTACACGCTGCTGGGGAGCATTCTGATGCTGCTCGGCTTTCTGTATATCTGGTCGGCGGCGGGGACGGCGAACATCATGGAACTGGCGGAGGGACTTTCGCTGGATCCGGTGACGCAGCGCTGGCTGTGGCTGGCGTTGTTCGCGTCGTTCGCGGTGAAGATGCCGATGTGGCCTGTGCATACCTGGCTTCCCGACGCGCATGTGGAGGCGCCGACCGGCGGCTCGGTGATACTCGCGGGCGTTCTGCTGAAACTCGGCGGCTACGGGTTGCTGAGATTTTCGCTGCCGATGCTGCCGGAGGCGAGCGAATTTTTCGCGCCGCTTGTGTTTGTGTTGTCGGCGGTGGCGATATCGTATGCGTCGCTTGTGGCGCTGGTGCAGGATGATATGAAGAAGATGGTGGCGTATTCGTCGGTGGCGCACATGGGTTTTGTGACGGCGGGAATGTTCACCTTCACGCGTCAGGGTGTTGAGGGCGCGGTGTTTCAGATGGTGTCGCATGGTGTTTTGTCGGCGGCGTTGTTTCTGGTGGTGGGGGTTGTGTATGACAGGACGCACTCCCGTCTGATTTCCAGTTATGGCGGACTGGTGCGGACGATGCCGCGGTATGCGGTTTTGTTCATGATTTTCATGCTGGGGTCGGTAGGCTTGCCGGGGACGAGCGGGTTTGTGGGCGAGTTTCTGGTGATTCTGGGGGCGTTTCGGGTTTCGGGGGTGCTGGCGTTTTTCGTGGCGCTGGGGATGGTTTTGGGTGCGGTGTATATGTTGTCGTTGTATCGGCGTGTGATATTCGGGGTTCCTGGTTCGGGGGCGCCGTTGTCGGACACGGACTGGCGCGAGGTTGTGATATTTTTGCCTTTGGCGTTTTTGACTTTGTTGCTGGGGGTGTGGCCTGGGGTTTTGCTGGATATGACGGGTCCGTCGGTGGACGGCTTGCTGTCGTTGATGGGGCGATGACGATGGCGACGGCGATCTCCGGCATTAACGGCCGCGATCTTTGGACTCCCCGTGGTGCGATCTTTGGCATTAGTGGGCGGGGTCTTTGGACTCTTAACGGTGTTGGCTCAAGCGAACTGCACCAACTGATGTCTGCGGGCGCTGCCCGCAAAAAATTAAAATTGGTGACGACAATGACGACGACGATGGCGCGTCTGTTGTTGTCAATGTCGTTAAGTTTGACGATGACAATGGCGGTGTCGTTGTCGTTTCTGTTGTCGTTAAGGTTGACAATGACGGCGCCGTTTTTGTCGCCGTTAATGTCTCCGTTTTCGGCGCCGTTTTTGTCTCCCTTGATGTTGACGGAGAAGGTCACAACCCGTGATTGACAGCCTGTATCTCCTGCTGCCGCTGATCTTCATGAGCGGAATGACCCTCGCGCTCCTGCTGATGGGCTCGTTCGGCAGCGACTACGGCGGCATCCGCAACATGGCGCTGTTCTCGCTGCTCGTCGTCGGCGCGACATACATGGTCGCGCGTCCGCCGACAGGCGCGGAATTCGGCTTTGACGGCCTCTTCATGCGCGACGGCCTCTCGGACTTCTCCGCAATCCTGATACTCGTCGGCCTCGCCTTCGCGCTGCTGCTC
Source organism: Alphaproteobacteria bacterium (assembly GCA_028066985.1). GTDB lineage: Bacteria > Pseudomonadota > Alphaproteobacteria > JALCBB01 > JALCBB01 > JALCBB01. The sequence goes on along the minus strand of JALCBB010000012.1, from coordinate 5,165 downwards.
TCCGACTCATGGCTGCGCCGCGAAACACTATTACGCCGCGAATTCCCGGTGCTGGTGCTGTTCTCAGGCATCGGAATGCTGCTGATGGTGTCGTCGTCCAATTTGATGACGCTGTACCTCGCAATGGAACTGCAGTCACTGCCGCTCTATGTCCTCGCGGCATGGCGCACGCGCGACCTGCTCTCCAACGAGGCGGGACTGAAATACTTCGTGCTTGGCTCGCTGGCGTCGGGCATCATGCTGTTCGGAATGTCGCTCGTGTACGGCTTCAGCGGCACGCTCGCCTTCACAGACCTCACACTGGACAACGCCGGCACCGTCGCCGGAATGACACTCGTGATGATCGGCCTGGGCTTCAAATTGTCGGCGAGTCCGTTTCACATGTGGACGCCCGATGTCTACGAAGGCGCGCCGACGCCCGTGACCGCGCTGTTCTCAATGGTGCCGAAAGTGGCGGCGCTGGTGGCGCTGGCGCGGCTGTATGTCCTGGACGCGGCGTCGGTGGAAATGCTGCAGTCGGTGCTGTGGTTCCTCGCGTTCCTGTCAATGGTGTGGGGCGCGTTCGCCGCGCTCGGACAGTCGCAGATCAAACGACTGCTCGCATACAGCGCGATCGGCAACATCGGCTACGCCCTCATGGGACTCGCCTCCGGCACCGCGCTCGGACTGGAGTCGGCGCTGGTCTACATCACGATATACCTGGTGACGATGGCGGGCGTCTTCGCGATCGTGCTGTCAATGCGCCGCGACGGACAGCCCCTGGAAGCGCTGGACGACCTGCGCGGCTTTTCGGAGCATCATCCTGTGGTGGCGCTGTTGCTGGCGGTGCTGATGTTTTCGGCGGCGGGGATACCTCCGTTCGCGGGCTTTTTCGCGAAGGTCTATGTGTTTCGCGCGGCGCTGGACGCGGGACTCATTTTCCTCGCGGTGTTCGGCGCGATTACGGCGGTGGTCGCGGCGTTTTACTACTTGCGGATCGTGCGCCTGATGTATTTTGACGAGGGAAGCGGGGCGCATGATCGTCCGTTGTCGCCGACGCTGAGTTTTGTGATGTTTCTGGCGGCGGCGCTGGTGACGGGCTTCCTGCTCTCGCCTTCCGGACTCGTGACGGTCGCGCGGCTCGCGGCGCTGTCGGTGTTTTAGCCGGTGTTTCAGGAGATGCTTCCGGACCTGACGCGGGTATATGTGCGGGAGGCGGTGTCAACGATGTTGCTTGCGCGCGCGGGGGTTGCGGGCGGTGTGGGGTGTCCGGCGGTGTTTGCGGCGGAGCGGCAGACGGGCGGCTACGGACGGCTGGGGCGGGCGTGGCTGAGTCCGCGCGGAAATTTGTATGCGACGCTTGCGGTCGCGCCGGGGGTCGGGGCGGAGCGGTTGGGGGAGTATGGTTTTCTGGCTTCGCTGGCGGTTTTGGAGGGCGCGGAGGCTCTGGGGGCGGAGGGTTTATCGTTGAAGTGGCCGAACGATGTTTTGTGCAGCGAGGGCAAGGTGGGGGGGGTTTTATTGGAGTCTGTGGTGTCTGGTGGGGAGGCGGAGTTTTTACTGATGGGGTGGGGAGTGAATTTACGCGGCGAGTTGCCGGCGGGGACCGGGGCGGTGTGTTTGTGTGATCTGGGGATTTCGGGTGATGTGACGGCGGAGGTTTTACTGGATTCGGTTTTGGCGTCATTTTTTCGGTGGCGTGAGCGGTGGATGTCTGGTGGTTTTGGAGTTGTGAGGGAGGCGTGGTGCGAGCGCGGACACGGGGTAGGGGATGAGTTAGAGGTTGACGGCGGGCGTTTGCGCGGATTTTACGCGGGCCTGGACGAGCGTGGCTATTTGCTGCTGGATGTGAATGGCGAGCGTCATATAATTTCCGCCGGCGACATTATGACGACGACAAAAAACTAGCCCCCCGAAGCACGATCTTTGGCATTAGTAAGACTTTGACTAAGACATTCACGATGTTGGCTCAAGCGAAACACACCCACTGATGCCCGCAGGCGCTGCCTGCAAAAAAAAATTAAATTAAAAAGAAATTAATTTAATGGACAATAACCGTTCCATTATTTGTCAATTAATAAGAAAGCAATTGATTTAATTGACCCCTTAAATAGTCCAATTATTTTTTTAATTTTTTTTGCGGGCTAGCCCGCACCCATCAGTTGGTGCGGTTCGCTTGAGCCAACACCGTGAATGTCTTAGTCAAACTCCCACTAATGCCAGATGCCGCACTATGAAAAGTCCAAAATTTCGGCGGGGTCGACCAAAGCCCCTAAGGCCAGCCCATCACTCCAGCCACTACACGCCACACAACAAACAACACCGCCGAAACAACAAAAGACGACACCAACTTCAACCCCATCCGATGCTCCCGCGGCGCGCCCGCATCCCAACCAACCTCCGGATCATCCTCAGCCTCCACCCCGAACGGCAGCACCAGAAACAACACCACGCACCATATCGTCAGAAACGCCGCGATCCCCGTAACCAGCGCCACCTCACTCGTCCCCCATCACCATCACATTAATGCGCGGAACCCGTCCCAAATCACCCTTGCACCAGTCGCCCAACTTGCGACGCAACTCCTCGCCCATATCACTCGCGCCACGACCGCCGCGCTCAACCATCACCTCCACCAGATGCTCGAAATGCTCGCCGAAACGCGCCTCGTCCTCGCCCTCGGACTCGCCCGAAAAAACACCGCAACTCCAAAGCCGCGGACGCCGCAACAACCGACCCCTGTCGTCCAAAACCACACAGCCATACACAATACCGCCGCGTCCCAACTTGCGCCGCTCACGATACAGCGAACTGCCATCGTCTATCAGACGCAAACCCTCGACCGCCCAGCGTCCGCTCGGCACCTTGCCGACACAGCACGGCGCGCCCTCCGCCAGCCGCACCACATCGCCATTCTCTGGAACCACCCCGTGCGGCACCCCCAGCCCGCGCGCCAGATCCGCATGCGCCGCCTGCTGCCGCGCCTCGCCATGCACAGGAACACTGCACCCGGGACGAACCCACTCGTACAAACACGCCAACTCGTCACGGCACGGATGCCCCGACACATGAATGCGCGACTCCTCGCCCGTGCGAACCCGTATTCCGCCGCGCACAAAACGATTCTGCAGCGCGTAAACCTCGTTCTCATTGCCGGGTATGACCCGCGAAGAAAAAATCACCGTGTCGCCCGACTCAAGCCGCCCCATCGGATGCCGTCCCTCGGCGAGCCGCAGCAAAGCCGCCCGCGACTCGCCCTGACTGCCCGTACACAAATACAAAACCTCGTCGCGCGGCGCCGACATCAGCGCGCGCGCGTCATAAATCTTGGGCCATCCCTGCAGATAACCGGAGTCGCGCGCCGCGTTCGTCACTCTCTGCATTGAGCGTCCGAGCAGGGCGACGCGGCGTCCGGCTTTTGTCGCCGCCCGCACGATGGAGTCAAGACGCGCGACATTGCTCGCAAAACAGCCGACCGCTATACGCCCCTCCTCGGCGGCGATCATTTCAATCAGTCCGTCGCGCGCCTCGCGCTCGGAGCCGGAGCGTCCGGCGATCATCGCGTTTGTGGAGTCGCAGACCATCGCCAGAATGCCCGAGTCGCCGAGCGACTGAAGCCGCGCGACATCGTAGTCTTCGCCGAGCAGCGGCGACTCGTCCAGTTTCCAGTCGCCGGTGTGGAAGACCGCGCCGAGCGGCGTCTCAAGCAGCAGCGCGTTCGGCTCCGGAATGGAGTGCGTCAGATTCACAAACTCAACTCCGAACGCGCCGCACGAGAAGCGCGCGCCCTGCGATATCTCGCGCAGGTCGGCGACTTCAACGCCGTCCTCGCGCAGTTTGGCGCGCAGCAGGTGGTAGGTGAACGAGGTCGCGTATATCGGACACTTCAGCCACTCCGCCAGATACGGCACCGCGCCGAGGTGATCTTCGTGACCGTGCGTCAGGACGAGGCCGGCGAGTCTGTCGCCGAGTTCCAGCGCGAATTCAATGTTCGGCGTCACGACTTCTACGCCGGGCAGTTTCATTCCCGGAAACAGAACGCCGCAATCCACCATCAGCCACGAGCCGTTGTGGCCGTATAGGTTGAGGTTCATTCCGATTTCGCCGCAGCCGCCGAGCGGGACGAAGAGCAGTTCATCTTTGCCGGGGTTTGTCCAGTCGCGTGTTTTCACTGTTCCAGTCTCCGCAGGAGTTCTGCGAGTCCGCAGAGTGTCAGGTCGGCGTCGGCGTGTTCAACGGACGGCAGGTCGTTGACGAGCAGGTTTGCCTGTCCGCCTGTGGCGATGACGCGTTCGTAGTTGTGTTCGTTTTTGATGCGGGCGAGGAGGCCTTCGACCATTGAGATGTATCCCCAGTAGACGCCGCTCATCAGCGCGGAGGCGGTGTCGTGTCCGACGACTGTTTCGGGGCGCGCGAGCCATGTGCGCGGAAGGCGAGCGGTGCCGCGGTGGAGGGCTTCCAGCGAGAGGTCTATGCCCGGGGCGATGAGGCCGCCGATGTAGGCGCCGTCGGCGGCGACGCAATCAAAGGTTGTGGCGGTGCCGAAGTCTACGACGGTGAGGGTGCCGCCGTATTTTGCTGTTGCGCCGGCGGCGTTAGCGAGTCTGTCTTCGCCGATGCTGCTGTTCGGGCGGAGGCGGATTTCCATTCCTGTTTTTTGCGCGGCTTCTGTGACGCGGACGGGGTTTATGTTGAAGAGGTCGCGGGCGGCCTGGGCGAGCGCCCAGTCCAGTGCGGGGACGACGCTTGAGAGTATGACTGCGCTGACGGTTTTTGTGTCGCAGTTTGTGTTTGCGAGGTGCTGGCGGAGCCAGGAGGTGTAGTCGTCTGATGTGCGGCGTTCGTCGCTGGCGGTGCGCCATTTAGCGTGGAGTTTCGGGCCGTTCCAGAGGGCGAAGGAGATATTTTGGTTGCCGCAGTCGATGAGGAAGTACATGCTGGCTTTTGCCTTTTGGCGTGGTGTTTGTGTTTGTGGCCCTCCTTTATCATTAATCATTCTAAAATTTCTGTCATTCATTGTCAACAATCCCTTGAAGCACGATCTTTGGCATTAGCGGGCGCTTTAATTAGGAGACAAACGAAGTGCTGTCCCTGGCATTAGTGGGAGTCAGATTTAGACATTAACAATGTTGGCTCAAGCGAGCAGCACCCACTGATGCCCGCAGGCGCTGCCTGCAAAAAAATTA
>JALCBB010000158.1 GCA_028066985.1 Alphaproteobacteria bacterium | reverse complement strand
GACTAAGACATTCACGATGTTGGCTCAAGCGAACCGCACCCACTGATGCCCGCAGACGCTGCCTGCAAAAAAATAAATTAAAAAGAAATTAATTTAATTTAATGGACAATAACCATTCCATTATTTGTCAATTAATAAGAAAGCAATTGACTTAATTGACCCCTTAAATAGTCAATTATTTTTTAATTTTTTTTGCGGGCTAGCCCGCACCCATCTGCTGGCATCGCTCGCTTGAGCCAACATTGTGAATGTCTAAATATAACTCCCACTAATGCCAGAGATTGTTTCTAAGAAACTTAACTTAACGGACTGACTCGTCTGAAATGTCAGAGCCAAGCGCCGCCGCCAAAGAACCCCTCGCACTCCCCGGCAACATCGCACGCTGCTGTCCCTCCCCAGGCGACCACGCCGCCACATAAATCACCTCAAACTCCTCCTCGCCACCCAACTCGCCCCACAAAACCTCCGCCTCCTCAAACACACCACGCCGCGTAAACCCGCGCCGCCGCATCACCAGCGAATTCGTCACTCCCTCATCACGCAACTCATACATCAAATCACGCGCGCTCCCCCAACAACCCCGCATCACATCACGCTCCAGCACCGGCAACGTAAAACCCGCCCCCAAAACCAAACGACCCAGATCCTCCATCCCCGGAAACGGCGCCACCCGCGCCGACACGCCGCCCGTCACCTTCATCTCCGCCTCCATCAGAACACGCCGCAACACCGAAAGCGTCTGCGGACCCGGAAAACTCGCCAGCAAAAGTCCGTCAGGCGACATCGCCCCGCGCAAAAATCGCAGCATCCCTCCCAGATCATTCACCAAATGCAACGCCAGATGCGACACCACCAAATCCGCGCCTCCCTCAGGAAAGTCACCAGGCGCCGAATCAATGCCGATTCGGGTCGGCGATAAATCCACACCATTAATCACCCAGGGCGCGGCGTCCAGGCTAGAGTGACTCGCAAAGTCCACGGGACGCGCAAACGAAAGGCTCAAATCTTGCAACCGCTCGACCAGACAAACTCCCGCCCCGACAGCCAGCCCGCGCAGGCGCGAATCGGGCAGGCGCGAGCGTCCGCGAAGGCGCGCGCGGACGACAGCCTCATCGTCAAAAAGAGCAGAAACGGCGGGGATATTCATGGCGCGGCGACACTCCCCGCCGATAATAGCGCGAATCGGGCGGCGGCGGGGACGAACCTGCCCGCCGATTCTGTTCCGCGGCTGCTCGGCAGGGTCGCTTATGCGGGCGCGCGGCGGAGCGCGTTTCGCGCCCTTCATCTGGTGATTCCCGTCACTTGCCTCAACTGCGATGCGCCGATGAGCGCCGAGACGCCGCCCGATTCTTTCTGTCCGGCCTGCGAGGAGAATCTGCGGCGGCTCACCGGTCCTGTCTGCGGACGCTGCGGCGCCGCGCTTGGCGAGAATCCGGTTGTGCCGAGTTTTCCTGACTGGCAGACGATTTGTTTTGACTGTTTTAAGAAGCCGCCTGAGTATCATGCGGCGCGCGCGCTTTTTTCGTATGAGGGGACGGGGCGTGATCTTGTCATCGGACTTAAGCGGCGGCAGCGGGTGAGGGTTGCGCCTTTGCTGGCGCCGGCGCTGGTTCGTGTTGGCGCGGATTTCATAGCGAATTCGGATGTGATAGTGCCGGTGCCGCTGGCGTGGCAGCGCCGGGTGTCGCGGAGGTTTAACCAGTCGGCGTTGATTGCGCGTGCGATTGCCGGACGGGTTGGTTTGCCGACTGATTTATTGGGTTTGCGGCGTATTCGCAACACGCCGAGTCAGGTTCCGCGGCGGCGTGACGAGCGGATAGCGAATGTTCGCGCGGCGTTTTGCCTGCGGCGCGCGGGAGATTTTGACGGACTTCGGGTGCTGTTGATTGACGATGTGATAACGACGGGAGCGACGGCGGACGCGTGCGCGCGCATATTTTTTCATGATGGAGCGCGCGAGGTTCGGGTTCTGGCGTTGGCGCGGAAGTTGCGTAATGGGCCTCCGCCTTCGAGTCATGCGGCGCCTGTGCCGCCTCCGCGGGGGAGGAAGAGACGGTGACGGCGCCGAAAATTAAACGAAGAAAAATCTTTAAAATTAAATTAAAAAGAAAATAATTTATTTAGTAGACACCATTAATTGTCAATTAATTAATAAGAAAACAATTTATTTAATTGACCCCTTAAATAGTCCAAATTAATTTTTTAATTTTTTTTGCGGGCTAGCCCGCACCCACTAGCTGGTGCGGTTCGCTTGAGCCAACATCGTGAATGTCTAAGTCAAACTCCCACTAATGCCAGGTGCTGAATGCCGATTTTTAATTTTTTGCAGGCCGGGAAGGGGTGGCTGTATTCTCAATGCCGTCCTATAATCGGCGAAATCATGGCTGTCTGCAAAACACCCCCGCCCGCGCGACTGCCGCACATCCGCGGACTCAAAATGGCGACCGCCGCCGCCGGCATACGATACTCCGACCGCGACGACCTCACACTCTTCGCCCTTGATAAAGGCGCAAACATCGGCGGCATCTTCACGCGTAACCAAATCCCCGGCGAACCCGTCATCTGGAACCGCGAACTCGCAAAACACGGCGCCGTCAACGGCAACGCGCGCGGCATCCTCGTCGTCGCCGGCAACGCGAATGTACACTGCGGAGCCGAAGGCGCCGCCGCCTCCCGTCGCTGGGCGGAAGCAACCGCGAAACAACTCGGATGCCGCGCCGAAGAAATCTGGCTCGCCGCCACCGGCGTCATCGGCGAAACTCCGCCGCGCGGACGCGTGGAACGCGCGCTCCCGCAACTGACGCGCAACCTGCAGAACAAAAACTGGCGCGCCGTCTCCCGCGCCATCTGGACCACCGACACCGTCGAAAAGGCGGCGGGACGACAGACCTCCATCGGAGACGCGAAGGTCGCGCTCGCGGTCGTCGCGAAAGGGTCGGGCATGATCGCGCCCGACATGGCGACAATGCTCTGCTTCGCCTTCACCGACGCCCGTCTGCCGCCGCCGCTGCTGCGCGCGCTCCTGCGCGAAGCCGCCGCGCCGTTCGGACACATCAGCGTTGACGGCTATCCGTCGACGAGCGACATGGTGCTGTTCGCGGCGACGGGCGCGACGGCGCATGCTCCTGTGCGGAAAATTTCTGACAAGGCGCTCGTGTTGTTCCGGCGGGCGCTGCGCGAGGCGATGTACGATGTGGCGCTGTCGGTTGTCGGCGACGGAGAAGGCGCGGGCGCGGTGATAGAACTGCGTGTGACGGGCGCGCCGACGGACGCCGTCGCCGAGCGCATTGTGCGCGGACTTGCGGCGTCTCCGCTTGTGCGGACGGCGTTCGCGGGACGCGATCCGAACTGGGGTCGTCTGCTTCAGGTTGCGGGGGCTTTGTTGCCGCGGACGCCGCGCATTGTTCCCGAGCAGATTTCGGTATTTTTTGACGGACTGATTGTTGTCCGCGGCGGCGGTGTCGTGTCGCGCGAGGCGGAGCGGCGCGCGGCGCGGCTGATGCGACAGGAGCAGTACAGCGTCACCGTTGATCTGGACGCGGGCAAGTCTCATGCGCGTCTTTTCACCTGTGATCTCACGAAAGATTACATAGACATTAATGCCTCCTATCGGAGTTGAGGGGATGCTGCGGGTTGTGTCGGCGCTGGCGTTGTTTGACGCGGACGGACGCGTGCTGTTGCAGCGGCGTCCGGACGGACGCGAGATGAGCGGGTTCTGGGAGTTTCCCGGCGGCAAGGTTCAGGAGGGCGAGACTCCGGAGGAGGCTTTGGTTCGTGAGATCGGCGAGGAGTTAGGACTTTCGCTGGTGTTGTCGTGTTTGTCGCCGTTTAGTTTTGTTTCGTATTCTCGCGGGGGCGGGCATTTTTTGATTTTGCTTTATGTGTGTCGGGAGTGGGGCGGGGTTCCGCGCGGTCTTGAGGGACAGGAGACGCGCTGGGTGAGACTTAGCGAGGCGCGTGATTTGCGTCTTCTTCCTGCGAACGATTCTCTCCTCGCCGCCTTAAGGACTTTCCTTTAACCCCCCCTCGAAGAACAACCTCTGGCATTAGTGGGCGTTTGACTTAGACATTAACGGTGTCGGCTCAAGCGAGCAGCACCCACTGATGCCCGCAGGCGCTGCCTGCAAAAAATTAAATTAAAAAGAAAATAATTTATTTAATTGACCCATTAAATGGTCCAAATTATTTTTTTAATTTTTTTTTGCGGGCTAGCCCGCACCCATTAGTTGGCGTGCTTTCGCTTGAGCCGACACCGTGAATGTCTTAGTCAAACTCCCACTAATGCCAAATG
>JALCBB010000157.1 GCA_028066985.1 Alphaproteobacteria bacterium | reverse complement strand
AATAAATAATAATTTATTGACTATTTAAGGGGTCAATTAAATAAATTAATTTCTTATTATTAATTGACAATTAATGGTGTCTGATTAAATAGATTAATTTCTTTTTAATTTAATTTTTTTTGCAGGCAGCGCCTGCGGGCATCAGCGGGTATCGCTCGCTTGAGCCAACATCGTGAATGTCTTAGTCAAACGCCCACTAATGCCAGGGGCCGCACTTCGTCTGTCTCTTAATTTTCTAAAAATCCACGGCGCGGCCCGCCCGCTCCCAGTCGCCATACCTCGTCGGATCCGCGCCGCGCGGACCGCCAAACTCCGGCGCCGTCATCAAAGCCCGCACCCCGACAGGCAACACCCCCTCAAGCCACGCCAGAAACGCCCCGCCAGCCATAGATAAATGCGAAAAATCATCCGCGCCAAAACCCGCCAGCCCCACAACCGCCGCCGTCTCTCCGCCGCCAACCACCACATCACACTCCTCCCCGCGTCCCGCCAGCAAACCCGCAACCCCGCAACTCCCCCGCGCAAAAACCTCCTCCTCAAAAAATCCGAACGGTCCGTTCCACACACACAGCCCCGACTCACCAACAACACGACCAATCGCCTCAATACTCCGAACCCCGACATCAAAAATCGCCTCGCCGTCACCCAGACCCTCAGCCTCAACCTCTCCGCGCAGCACCTCGCGCGTCACACCATCCCGCCCGCGCACGACAAAATCCTCCGGCAGCATCAAACGCGCCCCGTCGCCCCCGAACACCTCAAGCAAAATACGCGCCGCGTCCAGCGCGTCCGCCTCAACCAGCGAATCCCCGAGACGCGCCCCCCCAGCCGCAAGCAAAGTGTTCGCAATTCCCCCGCCGACCGCCAGAACCGAAAACCGCCGCGACAAAGACTCCAGCAAGGGCATCTTCGTGGAAATCTTCGCGCCCCCGACCAGAGCAAAACTCCCCTCAAACACCTCCGCCCCAGGAGACACAAACTCGCCGAGCATCGCGCACTCCCGCGCCAGTAAAGAACCCGCGAAACTCGTCAGACGCCGCGGCAAGCCCACAACAGATCCATGCGCGCGATGACAGACCGAAAACGCGTCGTTCACAAAAATCTCGCCGTGCCCCGCAAGCGCCTTCACAAACTCATGATCACACCCGCGCTCGCCGGAATGATGACGCAAATTCTCAAGCAGAAGAATCTCGCCGTCGCCAAGTCCCCTCACCGCCTCCCGCGCCGCGTCGCCGAGAAGGTCGGCGCAAAACGAAAACTTGCGCCCCGAAGGCAGAAGTCCGCCGAAAGCCCGCGCGACCGAAGCAAGACCGGCGTCGTCCGGCGCGAGATGCGAAATCAGAATCAGCCGCGCCCCCGCGTCCGCCATCTCCAGAAGCCCCGGAACCGCCGCGCGCAGACGCGACACATCACGAACCTCGCCGCCGTCTCCGAGCGGCGCATTGAAATCAACACGCGTCAGAACACGCCTGCCTCCGACATCATCCGGCGTCACCCGCCGCAAAGACGACAAAGAAGAACTCACGGACGCGCGTCCAGAAGACCGAGCGCGAGCAGAAGAAACGCCCAGTCGCGCGCGGTCTCGTCCAGCCGGTCATAACGCCCCGACGCGCCGCCATGCCCCGCGCCCATGTTCGTCTCCAGCAGAATCGGACCGCGCGACCGAGACGAAAACGCGCGCAGACGCTGCACCCACTTGGCAGGCTCCCAGTAGCCGACACGCGGATCGCTCACCCCCGCCGTCGCGAGAATCCACGGATACTCAAGGTCGGCGACATTCTCACACGGCGAATACCCGCGCATGCGCCGAAAGGCGGCGGGGTCGGTGATCGGATCGCCCCACTCGCGCCACTCGGGCGGGGTGAGCGGCAGGGTGTCGTCCAGCATCGTGTTGAGGACATCCACGAACGGCACCATCGCCAGCGCGGCGCGAAAGCGTCCGGCGGCGCGATTGAGAACCGCGCCGACCATCATGCCGCCGGCGCTGCCGCCCGCGAGCGCGAGACATTCCGAAGTCGCGCGGCCGGCGGCGATGAGTCCCTCGGCGACCGCGATGCAGTCGTGGAAAGTGTTTTCCTTGCGCGCGAGTTTGCCGTCCTCGTACCAGCCGCGTCCGAGGTCGCTGCCGCCGCGCGGACGCGCCGCCGCGAACTGCACTCCCGCGTCCACCAGCGCGAGACGCGCCGGCGAAAAACGCCCCGGCTCGTCAATGCCGTAGGCGCCGTAGCCGTAGAGCAGCGTCGGACGCGGCGATCCGGGAGCGTGCAGGTCGCGGCGGCGCAGAAGGGTGCAAGGCACCTCCGCGCCGTCATGCGACGCGAAGGCGAGCGACTCGACAACATACTTCTCGGAATCATGACCCGGCGCCGGCTTGCGCCAGAGCGTCTCGGTCTCGCCGTCCTCCAGGGCGAAGAGCGCCGGCGGCGTGCGCGGCGAGGAAAACATGAAGTACAGACGATTGCGCCGATATTCAAGCGTGTCCACGAGCGCGAGGTCGCCGATCGCCTCGGGAGTCTCAATTTCGCGGACGCGGCGCGTCTCCAGATTCAGAAGCAGAAGGCCGGGCTTGCCGCCGTCGTTGACGGCGACAAGGGCGAGGTCGGCGGTCAGGGTGATGTCTTTGAGCGTGCGTCCCGCGCGATGCGCGATGACGACTTCGCGCGCGCCGCCGTCTTCGGCGATGATCTCCAGCCGGCCGTCCAGGCAGTCGGGGTCGCCGCGCAGCATGAGAAAGCGGCGGCGTCTGGCGTCGTATGCGGCGCGGGCGCGGGCGCCTTCATCGCGCGCGAGGAGGGGCGGGTCGCGGGGCGCGCCTCCCGCGTCGGGGAGGCGGCGCACTTCGCTGACGCTGTGATCGTGCGCGTGCAGCAGCAGCGCGCGCGACTCGCTGTGCGACTCCAGGCCGAGGAAAAATCCGCCGTCCGTCTCGCGGTGGACGAGGGTGTCGTCGCCGCCGCCGAGCGAGTGAAACCACACTTCGTTCGGACGATGATGCGCGTCCAGGCGGATGTAGTAGAGACCGTCGCCGGCGGCGTTCCAGATGAAGTCGCCGTTGCACTGTCCGGCGCGGACTTCGCTGACGGCGTCGCCGTTGTTATTGAGAGAGCGTATGACGAGGGTTCCGACTTCGCTGCCCTGCGTGTCGGCGGCGTAGGCGAGCAGGTTCTGGTCGGGACTGATTTCAAGTCCGAGGAGGCGGAAGTAGCCCTTGTTTTCGGCGAGGACGGCTTCGTCCAGCAGCAGTTCTTCGGCGGCGGGTTCGCTGACGGGGGCGCGCCAGTGCTGTTTGTACTGTTTATTTTTCTGCCAGCGTGTCCAGTAGGTCCAGGGCGCGCGGGGGAGTTTCGCGGATTCTTCTTCCGGGGCGATGCGCGCCTTGAGGTCTTCCCTGAGTTTTTCGCGCGCGGCGGCGGCGGGCTTGAGGACGGCTTCGCAGTACCGGTTTTCGGCTTCCAGGAGGCTGCGGATTTCGGGCGGCAGTTTTTGCGGGTCGTCGAGGACTTCGTTCCAGTTGGGGGCGCGCAGCCAGTGCCAGGGGTCGGAGAGGGTTTCGCCGTGGACTGCGGCGGTGCGCGGTTTTTGCGCGGCGCGCGGGGGAGCGGGGGTGGAGTTTGTCATTTGTCCGCGGGGTTCTGTGCTTTAATATAGAATATAGTGTGCCATTTTTATCGGTGTCCGTGGAGTTTTTCTGCGGTGTGTGGCAAGGTGTTTACGGGTGAGGTGGCCGAGCGGTTTAAGGCGCACGCCTGGAAAGCGTGTAAGGGTCGAAGGCTCTTCGCGGGTTCGAATCCCGCCCTCACCGCGGTTTTTGTTTCTGTTGTTTTCTGCTATGGTGTGCGGGGGAGCGCTGATTTCGGGGTGATGTGCTGATGTTGCGAATGACTCTGGTGGTGTTGCTGGCGTTGACGGCGTGGTTGTTGTTGTGGGGCCAGCGATCGTTTGAGAATGCCCTGGTTCCGTTGGGGCAGGTGTGGTATGCGGTTTCGCCCGGGACACTGAACGGCGCGCAGGCGGGGATAGAGCGGTATGTTTCGGAGGGTTTGTGGACGTTGATCTTCGGGATGCTGCAGGCGCCGGCGGCGCTGGTGACGCTGGGGTTGTCGGGGCTGCTGGTGCTGATATTGTTGAGGGGTTGAGGGAGTTTGGTTTGGCGAACGGGGAGCGGTGACGGCGCCGAAATTTCAGAGACAGGCGAAGTGCGGCCCCTGGCATTAGTGGGAGTTAAATTCAGACTAGCCACGATAGCGGCTCAAGCGAGCGATGCCAGCAGATGGGTGCGGGCTAGCCCGCAA
>JALCBB010000156.1 GCA_028066985.1 Alphaproteobacteria bacterium | reverse complement strand
ATTTAATTGACCCCTTAAATGGTCAAATTAATTTTTTAATTTTTTTTGCGGGCTAGCCCGCACCCATCTGCTGGCATCGCTTGCTTGAGCCGACACTGTGAATGTCTTAGTCAATCTCCCACTAATGCCAGGGGCGGCTCTCCGTCCATCTTTTAATTGTTGTCCCAGTTTAAGACAACTTTGCCGCAGTCGCCGGAACCCACAAGACCAAACGCAGCCTCAAACTCCGCCGCCCCGAAACGATGCGTGATAATCCGTCCCACATCCAGACCAGACTCAATCAACGCGATCGCCTTGTACCAGGTCTCGAAAATCTCGCGGCCGTAAATCGCCTTGATAGACAAAGCCTTGAAAATAATCTCCGTCCAGTCCACAGAAAACGGATGCGCCGGAATCCCCACCAGCGCCATCCGTCCGCCCATGATCATCACATCCACCATCCCCCCGAACGCCGCCGGCGAACCGCTCGCCTCAAAACCGGCGTCAAAACCCTCGCGCATCCCGAGACCCTCCATCACGCCGCGCAAAGACTCCTCCCCCGAATGAACCGGACGCGCGTCCACCAGACGACCCGCAAGCGCAAGACGATACGGATTAATATCCGTGATCACCACATGACGCGCGCCCACATGACGCGCCACCATCGCCGTCATAATCCCTATCGGACCCGCGCCCGTCACCAGCACATCCTCGCCGACCAGATCAAACGACAAAGCCGCATGAACCGCGTTGCCGAACGGATCCAGTATCGCGCCAACCTCGTCGCTCACCATGTCAGGCAGCGCCACCGCGTTAAACGCCGGCAGACACAGATACTCCGCGAACGCCCCGGGAAGATTAACACCGATGCCCCGCGTCTCGGGATCCAGATGCCGCCGCCCCGCACGGCTCATGCGGCTCGCGCTGCCCGTGATATGTCCCTCGCCCGAAACACGCGCGCCCTCGGCAATCCCCCGAACACGCTCGCCGCGCGCGACCACCTCGCCCGACCACTCATGTCCGATAATCAGCGGCACCGGCACCGTCTTCGCCGCCCACTCGTCCCAGTTCCAGATGTGCAGATCCGTGCCGCAGATAGACGCGCGGCGAATCCGCACCAGTATCTCCTCCGCTCCAGGACGCGGACACGGCTCGTCGCGCAAAACCAGCCCCGAACGCGGCTCCGCCTTCACAAGCGCGCGCATCGTCGTCTCCGAGTCGCTCATGAAAAAATCCCCAGCGATCCGGCGGCGTCGCGAAACTGTTCGGCGGCGAAAATCAGATCGTCACGATCCAGCGCCGCCGACAACTGCGTGCGTATCCGCGCCTCGCCGCGCGGCACCACCGGAAAACTGAACGCCGTCACATAAACCCCGCGCTCCCACAACGCCGCGGCGAGAGCCGTCGCCTTGCCGGCGTCCATCAGCATCACCGGCACAATCGGATGCCCGCCCTCCAGCAGCGAAAACCCCGCGCGCGAAAGCAGGTCGCGCCAGAGCGCGGCGTTGTCGTCAAGACGGCGGCGGAGGTCGTCCGCCGCCGCGACCCGCGAAACCGCCGCCAGCGCCGCCGCCACCACCGCCGGCGGCAATGCATTGGAAAATAAATACGGACGCGAACGCTGCCGCAGCAAATCCGCAACAGGCGACGCCGCCACGACATAGCCTCCCGCCGCGCCGCCAAGCGCCTTGCCGAGCGTGCCGGTCAGCAGTTCAACACGAACACCGGCGAGCGAAGGCGTGCCGGCGCCGCGCGCGCCCACAAAACCGGTGGCGTGACAGTCGTCAACCATCAGCCAGGCGCCGAACCTGTCGGCGAGGACGCGCATCTCGGCGAGCGGCGCGAAAGTGCCGTCCATGGAAAACACGCCGTCGGTGGCGACGATGATCCGCCGCGCGCCGCCGTCGCGCGCCTCGCGCAGACACGACTCAAGCGCGTCAAGGTCGCGGTTCGCGTAGCGGAAACGCCGCGCCTTGCACAGACGAATGCCGTCAATAATAGACGCGTGATTGAGCGCGTCGGAAATCACGGCGTCCTGCTCGGAGAGGAGCGGCTCAAAAAGCCCGCCGTTGGCGTCAAAACAGGACGGGTACAGCACCGCGTCCTCGCCGCCGAGAAACTCCGCGAGCGCCTCCTCAAGCGCGCGGTGCAGGTCGGAGGTGCCGCAGATGAAACGCACCGACGCCATTCCGAGTCCGTGGTCTTCAAGGGCGGCGGCGGCGGCGCGGATCAGTTCCGCGTCGGCGGCGAGTCCGAGATAGTTGTTGGCGCAGAGATTGAGAACTTCGCGCTCGCCGTCACCGTCGCTGTCTCCGCCGCCGTCACCGTCGCTGTCTCCGCCGCCGCGCACGCGCACCCGCGCGCCCTGCGCCGAGGCGATGACGCGCTCGTTCTTCCACAGGCTCGCGGCGCGAATCTGCCGAAGTTCGTTTTCTATGTCCTGCAGGAAGGCGTCCCGCTCCGTCATTTCGCCCGACCTCTCCGCCGCGCCCTTGAGATTTCGGACGCTCAGTGCTACCCCCTCTATATATGACACAATACATCTACAGTCTGCAAGAGTTTTCCAAAACCTGGCCCGGCGGGCGGCGTCTCCTGGAGGGAGTGCATCTGCACTTTCTGCCGGGCGCCAAGATCGGCGTCATCGGCGCGAACGGCTCGGGCAAGTCCACGCTGTTCCGCGTCATGGCGGGACTGGACACCGAATTCCAGGGCGAGGCGCGCGCGGCGGCGGGGGCGTCGGTCGGGTATCTGCCGCAGGAGCCGCGCCTGGACGCCGGCAAGGATGTGCTCGGCAATGTCCGCGAGGGACTCGGCGAGGCGAGCGCGCTTCTCGCCGAGTTTGAGCGGGTCTCCGCCGCCTTCGCCGAGGAAGGCGCCGACTTTGAAGCCCTCAGCGAACAGCAGGCGTCGCTGCAGGAACGCTTAGACGCCCTCGGCGCCTGGGATCTTGAGAGCCGGGCGGAACTGGCGTGCGAGGCTTTGCGCTGTCCGCCGGGGGATTCGGCGACGACGAATTTGTCGGGGGGCGAGCATCGGCGTGTGGCGCTGGCGCGGCTGCTGTTGTCCAAGCCCGACATTCTTCTGCTTGACGAGCCGACCAACCATCTGGACGCGGAGTCGGTGGCGTGGCTTGAAGAGCATCTGCGTCAGTACGAGGGAACGGTCATCGCCGTCACGCACGACCGTTATTTTCTGGACAATGTGGCGGGCTGGATTCTGGAGATAGACCGCGGGCGTTGTATTCCGTTTGAGGGGAATTATTCGGCGTGGCTTGAGGCGCGCGGCCGGCGTCTGGCGCTGGAGGAGAAGGCGGAGGGCGCGCGGCGGCGGGAGATCGCGCGCGAGATGGAGTGGATTCGTTCGTCTCCGCGGGCGCGTCAGAGCAAGTCTCAGGCGCGGATTTCTGCGTATGAGAAACTGGTGGAGGAGAGCCGCGCGGCGCTGGCGGCGCCGTCGGCCGGACAGATTCGTATTCCTTCGGGTCCGCGTCTGGGTTCGCTGGTGGTGGAGGCGCAGGGGCTGGCGAAGTCGTACGGGGATCGTGTGTTGTTTGAGGATTTGAGTTTTCGGGTTCCGCCGGGGGCGATTGTCGGGATTATCGGCGCGAACGGCGCGGGCAAGACGACGCTTTTCCGCATGATTGCCGGACTGGAGGCGGCGGATTCCGGGGGTTTGCGATTAGGCGAGAGCGTGGTGCCGGGGTATGTGGAGCAGAGCCGGGCGGTTCTGGATTCGTCGCGGCAGTTGTGGGAGGAGATTGCGGACGGCGAGGAGGATTT
The DNA here is from genome assembly GCA_028066985.1 of Alphaproteobacteria bacterium. GTDB lineage: Bacteria > Pseudomonadota > Alphaproteobacteria > JALCBB01 > JALCBB01 > JALCBB01. The sequence goes on along the minus strand of JALCBB010000156.1, from coordinate 598 downwards.
CATGCTTGGGGGAGCGCGTGTGACTTCGCGCGCATGGGCGGCGAGTTTTAATTTTCGCGGACCGGATCAGCAGAAGCGTGTGGAGTCGTTGTCTGGCGGCGAGCGCAATCGTCTGCATCTGGCGCGGATATTGAAGTCGGAGGCGAATCTGCTTTTGCTGGACGAGCCGACCAATGATCTGGATGTGGACACGCTGCGTTCTTTGGAGGAGGGTCTGGGTAATTTTGCCGGATGTGTGATGGTGATCAGTCATGATCGCTGGTTTCTGGATCGGATAGCGACGCACATTCTGGCGTTTGAGGGTGAGAGCCGGGCGGTGTGGTTTGCGGGGAATTTCCGGGACTATGAGGAAGATCGGCGCCGTCGTCTCGGGGACGATGCTTTACGGCCGCGTCGTTTGCGTTATCGCCGCCTCACCCGCGATTAATTAAGAGACATCCGAAGCACACCCCCTGGCATTAATTAGGGGACAAACGAAGTGCGGCCTCTGGCATTAGTGGGCGTTTGACTAAGACATTCACGACAGCCGCTCAAGCGAACAGCACCAACTGATGCCCGCAGGCGCTGCCTGCAAAAAATTAAATTAAAAAAGAATTAA
>JALCBB010000155.1 GCA_028066985.1 Alphaproteobacteria bacterium | reverse complement strand
TGCCGGCTCAAGCGAGCGATGCCAACTGATGCCCGCAGGCGCTGCCTGCAAAAAATTAAATTAAAAAGAAATTAATCTATTTAATTAGACACCATTAATTGTCAATTAATAATAAGAAAACAATTTATTTAATTGACCCCTTAAATAGTCAAATTATTTTTTTAATTTTTTTGCGGGCTAGCCCGCACCCATCTGCTGGCATCGCTCGCTTGAGCGGCTATCGTGGCTAGTCTAAATTTAACTCCCACTAATGCCAGAGGCTGTGCTTCGTCCGTCTCCTAATTAAAGCATTCACTAATGCCGGAGGGCGTGCTTCGTTGTCTCTTTAATTAAGCCCTGCCCGAAAACTGCGACACAAAACGCGGGTCAACACCTAAACTCCGAATCGCCGCGGACCAGCGATCCTCCAAAGCCACACCAAACAACAACTCAGGATCCGAATCAATCACTAACCACGAATTAGACGCCAGCTCGCCGTCCAGCTGACCCGCGCCCCACCCCGCATACCCCAGCGCCAGAAATGAACGCTCGGGACCCTCGCCGCGCGAAATCAACCGCAATATGTCAACCGTGTTCGTCAGCGCCACACCGCGCGACAAACGCACCGTCGAATCCCGCACATATTCGTCCGAGTGCAGAACAAAACCGCGCCCCGTACCCACAGGACCGCCGCTCTGAACCCGAATCTCGCGCGTCCGCTCGCACGCCTCTATCCCCAACTGCTCCAGAATCACAGGAAACGACATCCGCCGCGACGCCCGGTTGATCACAAGCCCCATCGCCCCCTCGGATGAATGATCACACACGCAGATCACCGCGCGCCGAAAATGCTCGTCACGCATCTCAGGCATCGCCACCAGCAGACGACCCACAAGTCCGGCGCCGGCACCGTCGCCGGCGCCGCCGGCGGCGCGCACGGCCTCGCTCGCTCCTGTCAATTCACCCGACATCACCCACCTCCGTCTCGGACGACCCCAACACATATGCTATAATAGCAAAATCAGACGCTCCGCAAAACTCCCGCATCGCATGTCCGCAGTTCCGCTTGCTTTTCCGCGCGCCGCCGCCGTCGCCGGCGCCGCCGTTTTCGTTGCCGCCGTCTTCGCGGTCTCCGTTTCCCCCGCCGCCGCGAACGCAACGGACGCCGCCGCCTCGCCCTGGACAGAAGGACCAAGCGCGCGCGCCCGGCTCGTCAGCGCCGGTCAGACAAACCTGCAGGACACGCCGCTCCTCCTCGCCCTGGAATTAGACCTGCAGCCGGGATGGAAAACCTACTGGCGCTCCCCCGGCGCCGCCGGCTTCGGCGCCGAAATCGACTGGAGCGAGTCCGAAAATTTCGCCGCCGCGGAAATCATGTGGCCGCGTCCGCGAAGATTCTCGCTCTTTGACGAAGCCGCCCTCGGCTACGAAGGACGCGTCCTCCTGCCGCTCTCGGTCACGCCGCGCGATTCCGAACAGCCCCTCGGCCTGAACGGCGACCTGCTGTATCTCGTCTGCAGGGAACTCTGCATTCCCCACGAGGCGCGACTGACTCTGACCCTGCCGCCGTCATCGTCATCGTCATCGCCGCCGACAGAAACCGGCGCGAGTCCGTTCGCCGCCGAAATTCACGCCGCGCTCGCGGATGTGCCGACGCCGGCGAGTCATCAGGTTCGTCTTGTCTCGCAGACTCTGACGCGCGCCGGGGATTCGTCTCTGCGTCCGTCGCCGCATGACACTTTCGAGCCGCGCGCGTTTCTGTCGCTGACGCTCGCGACGCCGGCGCCGCTCGCCGCGCCCGATCTTTTCGCCGAGGCGGGAGACGATGTGCTCTTCGGGCGTCCACTCGCGGTCGCGGGCGACGGCGAGAATGTGACGCTGACCCTGCCGCTGACGACGCCGCCCGGGCGCAGTCTTGCTTCGCTCGCGGAGCAGCCTCTCACTCTCACTCTCTTTGACGCCGACCCCGCCGCCGTTCCCGCCTCCGCCCGCGGCTGGGAGATTCGCGCCGCGTTCGCGGGCGGCGAGGGAGGCGCGTCGGCGCCGCTGCTGACGGCGCTGTTGTTCGCTTTTCTCGGCGGACTCGTTCTTAACGCGATGCCGTGTGTTCTGCCGGTGCTGTCGCTGAAACTGCTGGCGGTGGTGCGTGTCCGCCGCGAGGACGACGAGGCGGCGGCGCGGCGCGAGCTCAGGCGCGGCTTCATGCTTTCCAGTCTGGGGATTTTTCTTTCGTTCGCGGTTCTGGGTTCTGCGGCGCTGGGGGCGCGGGGGCTTGGTTTTGCTGTCGGCTGGGGTGTGCAGTTTCAGCAGCCTTTTTTCCTTGCGTTTATGGCGACGGCGTGCGTTTTGTTTTCGGCGTGGCTGATGGACTGGTGGCGTCCGGCGATTCCGCTTCCGCAACGGCGTCGGCGGACAACGGGCGCGGCGACAGGCATGACATCGGATGTGGCGACAGGCATGACGACGGGCGGGGCGATGGTCAAGTCCGCATATGAGTCCGCAAACGCGACGGCAGGCGTGACGGCGGTCAAGACGACAGGCGCGACGGCGGATGTGACGGCGGGCGGGACAACGAATGCGATGACGGACGACGCGGCGAGTATGGCGGCGGGCGTGACGACGATCGAGGCGGCGGTCAAGTCCGCAAATGAGTCCGTAAACGAGTCTGCGAACGAGTCCGCGCCGCGAGACAGCGCGCTCTCGCATGTCGCCGCGGGAGTCCTGGCGACCCTGCTGGCGACTCCCTGCTCGGCGCCGTTCCTGGGAGTCGCGGTCGGACTCGCGTTCGTGCTTCCGACAGCGGCGGGCGCCCTGATTTTCGCCGGACTGGCGACAGGCTTCGCGACTCCGTGGCTTCTCGTGGCTCTGTGGCCGTCGTGCGCGCGTCTGCTGCCGAAGCCCGGCGCGTGGATGATCGTTCTCGAGCGTGTTTTCGCGCTCGCGCTGCTGGCGACGGCGCTGTGGCTGTTGTTCGTGCTGGCGTCTGTCACCTCGGCGCCGACGGCTTTGACGCTCGCGGTTCTTTTCGCGTTCGCGCTGCTGTTTCTGGCGCGGATTGCGCGGCGCGGCGGAAGTCCGGCCGGCGGGTTGTCGGGCGCGAACGCGGCGGCGGCGGTGACGCTGACGCTGGCGCTGTTTCTGGTCGCGTTGTTGCCGCGAAACGACGACGGCGACATCGGCGGCGCGGGCGGCGGCTTCGCGTATCGCGGCGGCGAGTCAGACCTGTGGACGCCGTTCGCTCCGCGGCGCGTGGGACGGGCGGTGTCGGAGGGCAAGGTGGTGGTTCTGACCTTCACCGCCGACTGGTGCATCACCTGCAAAGTGAATCAGGCGGGAGCGCTGTCGGCGGCGGGCGTGCTGGAGGCGCTCGGCGACGAGGACACGCTGGCGCTGCTCGGCGACTGGACGCGTCCTGACGAGGAGATCGCCGGCTGGCTCTCGCGCCACGGACGATTTGGCATTCCGTTCACGGCGGTGTATGGTCCGTCTGCGCCGCGCGGAGTTCTGCTGCCCGAGGTTCTGACCGAGGGCGCCGTGCTGGCGGCGATCGCGGAGGCGCGCGCGGGGTGAGAGTCCGCGCGCGTGTCTTGTCATGACGAACGAAGAAGGAGAGGCTGAGATGATCAAAGAAGGCGAGAAGATTCCGGATGTGCCGCTGCAGGTGCGCCGGGAGGGCAGGATTGACACGGTGTCGTCGTCCGAGTTCTGCGCGGGACGGCGGGTGGTGATTTTCGCGCTGCCGGGGGCGTTCACGCCGACCTGTTCGGAGAAGCACCTGCCGGGTTTCCTGGAGCATTCGGAGGCGCTGCGGGCGAAGGGAGTCGAGGCGATCGGCTGTTTGTCGGTGAACGACGCGTTTGTGATGGGGGCGTGGGGCGAGTCGTTGTCCGCGGGCGGACGAGTCGAGATGCTTGCGGACGGCAGCGGCAAGTTGACGCGCGCCCTGGGTCTGGAACTGGATCTGAAGGACGCCGGCTTCGGGATACGGAGCCAGCGTTATGCGATGGTGTTGTCTGACGGCGTGGTGGAGCGTTTATGGGTTGAGCCTGAGCATGGTTTCGGTGTTTCGTCTGCGGAGTCTGTGCTGGCGGAGTTGTAGGCGCGACCTTCAGCATTAGTCATCTCCTTTAATCGGGAGACAGACAAAGCGCGTCTTCTGGCATTAGTGGGCGTTTGACTAAGACATTCACGATGTCGGCTCAAGCGAGCGATACCCGCTGATGCCCGCAGGCGCTGCCTGCAAAAAAATAAATTAAAGACTAATTAGACTATTTAAGGGGCCAATTAAAATCGGCGTGCTGCCCCTGGCATTAGTGGGCGTTTGACTAAGACATTCACGACAGCCGCTCAAGCGAACCGCACCCACTAATGCCCGCAGGCGCTGCCTGCAAAAAAATTAAATTAAAAAGAAATTAATCT
>JALCBB010000154.1 GCA_028066985.1 Alphaproteobacteria bacterium | reverse complement strand
TAATTTTTTTGCGGGCTAGCCCGCACCCATCTGCTGGCATCGCTCGCTTGAGCCAGCATCGTGAATGTCTTAGTCAATCTCCCACTAATGCCAAATGCCGCACTTCGTATGTCTTCTAAGTCAAACGCCCGCTAATGCCAAATGCCGCACTTCGTATGTCTTCTAAGTCAAACGCCCGCTAATGCCAAATGCCGCACTTTGTATGTCTTCTAAGTCAAACGCCCGCTAATGCCAAATGCCGCACTTTGTATGTCTCCTAATTCAGGCGCCGTCTCCACAGCCACAGGGTCAAATCACTCCCTTGACGACCACCCGAAAATCCCCCACAATAAACACAAATGAAACGCACCTTCCAGCCAAGCCGCCTCGTCCGCGCCCGCAGACACGGATTCCGCGCCCGCAAAAAAACCCGCGGCGGACGCGCCATCCTCAACCGTCGCCGCCGCAAAGGCCGCAAACAACTCTCCGCCTGACAACACAACTCATAATCCGTCGGCACCACAGCCGCCCGGAACAACTGGACGCAACACCGCGTCACCAGACAAATATGACGGACACAACGCCGCCAGTCATCCGTATGCGAAAACGACGCGACTTCCTCGCCGTCAAACGCAATGTCCGCTGGCGCGGCACCAGCCTCCGCATTGAAGCACGACACCGAAACAACAACGAAAACATCACGCCGCCAGACACCATCCGCGTCGGATTCACCGCCACACGCGTCACCGTCGGAAACGCCGTCAAGCGAAACCGAACCCTCCGCCGGCTCCGCGCCGCGACTCAAAACATCGCGCCCGCAAACTTCACACCAGGCGGCGACTACGTGATCATCGCCACAGATAAAACTCTCAACGCCCCCTGGAACGAACTCACCAGAGAACTCAAGCGCGGACTCGCCGATGTCGCCCGCCGCTTCCAGAACAAAAATACAAAATGAAACAACACACACACACGGCTGTCCGTCTTTCTGTCCGTCTGTTCGGGCCACTGACACGCGGCGCGCGCAAAGTCGCGCTGTATACATGCCTCGTCCCGATCTTCATGTGGCGCTACGCCTTCGCGTCGCTCTTTCCGCCCGCCTGCCGCTTTCAGCCCACCTGCTCCCGATACGCCGAAGAAGCGCTCCGAAAACACGGCGCCGTCATCGGAACCCTCCTCACCGCGCGTCGCCTCCTCCGCTGCCACCCGCTCGGCGGACACGGATACGATCCGCCGCCGTCATCATCGCCGCTCAAGTCGCGGCGCAGTCCGAAATCGCAGGGCCGGTAAACATATGCAGTCCCAATGGCCCCCCGGCGGCAACCGCGGCGACGAAACCCGCAATGTCATCCTCGCCGTCGTCGTCTCAATCTCAATCCTCATCGGATTTGACCTGCTCTATGTCGCGCCGCAGCGCGCCGCCCTCCAGGAGCAGCAGCAGCGCGCCGCCGAAACCGCCGACGAAAATACTCCCGAACTGCCCGCGCTCGCGCCCGCGACCGGAACGCCCGCACAGAACACCGACTCCGCCGGCGACGGCGCCGTCACCGCGGACGCCGGCGATATCATCGCCGCGAGCGCCGGCGAGCGTCTGCCGATTGAAGGCGGCGGACTCATCGGCAGTCTCTCGCTGCGCGGCGCGCGCCTCGACGACCTCTCGCTCAGTCAGTACCGCGAGTTCAACGAGCCCGACTCGCCGCTTGTCGCGCTGCTGCGTCCGGACGGCGCCGAGCAGCCGTTTTTCGCGCGCCTCGGATGGTCGGCCGCCGGAGATGTCGCGCTGCCCGACCAGAACACCGAGTGGCGTCAGGTGTCAGGCGACACGCTCGCGCCGGGGCGTCCTGTCGTCCTCGCGTGGGACAACGGCGCCGGACTGCGCTTTGAACAGGAGTGGATCCTGGAAGACAGATTCCTCTTTCAGATAAAGCACCGCGTCCGCAATCAGAGCGGCGCCGCCGTGGAAATGGCGCCGTGGACGCTCGTCGCGCGCGTGGATCCGCCGCCCGGACTCGGATTTTTCATCCTGCACGAGGGGCCGATCGCGTGGCTCAACCAGAAGTTGCAGGAACCGTCCTACGAAGACCTGGAGCAGCCCGAGCCCCTCGCCTTTGACGACACCGCGCGCGGCTGGCTCGGCTTCACCGACAAGTACTGGATGGCGGCGATCATCGCGGGCGACGGCGGCAGCGCGCGCTTTCTGCAGAGCGACGCCCGCGGCGGCGGCGCGCGCTATCAGGCCGACCTCGTGCGTCCGGCGCGGCGCGTGGAGGCGGGCGAGACTTTCGAGTCGGTTGAGCGCGTCTTCGCGGGCGCGAAGGAGGTGCGGCATCTTGACGCGCTCTCCGCCGAGCACGGCATAGACCGCTTTGACCTCGCCGTGGATTTCGGCTGGCTCTACTTTCTCACCAAGCCGCTCTTCTACGGGCTGGACTGGTTCAACCGCCTCACGGGCAATTTCGGCGTGGCGATTCTGCTGGTGACGGTGGTGATGCGGCTGCTGTTTTTTCCGCTTGCCAATCATTCGTTCCGCACGATGGCGCGGATGCGGAAGATTCAGCCGCGCGTTCTGGCTTTGCGCGAGCAGCACGGCGACGACAAGCAGCAGATGCAGAAGGAGATGATGGCGCTGTATCGTTCCGAGCGCGTGAATCCGCTGGCGGGATGTCTGCCGATCCTGCTGCAGATTCCGGTTTTCTTCGCGCTCTACAAGGTGCTTTTCGTGACGATAGAGATGCGTCACGCGCCGTTTTACGGATGGATAAAAGACCTGTCCGCGCCCGACCCGACGACCTGGGTCAATCTTTTCGGACTGCTGCCGTTTGACCGTCCCGCGCTCGGATTGTTTGACATTTTTCAGATCGGGGTGGGTCCGATTCTGATGGGACTGACGATGATGATTCAGATGCGTTTGAATCCGCCGCCGCCTGATCCTGTGCAGGCGAAGATTTTCGCGTGGATGCCGGTGATTTTCACATTTTTCCTGGCGTCGTTTCCGGCGGGACTGATTGTCTACTGGACCTGGAACAACGCGCTGTCCATTGTGCAGCAGAGTATTATTATGAAACGCGCGGGGGTGCCGGTGCATTTTCACCTGCCGGGCCGTCCGCCTCCGAAGACGGACGAGGACAGCGGCGACGGTGACGGTGAAGGCGACGGCGATGACGGTGACGGTGACGGTGACGGCGACGGTGACGGCGGCAAGTCCGGGCGCGGTGGTGCGCGGAGAAAGTAAGGGTGCTATGATGAAGCGGGACGGACAAAGCGGAGAACTCCTGTGAGCGCGAAGCGTAAGGTTAAAAAGCCGGCGGTGAAGAAGTCGTCGGGGAAGTCGGCGGGGAAGGCGGCGACGAAAAAGGCGACAAAGAAGGCGCCGGCGCGGAAGTCGGCGGGGTCGTTGTCGTCAAAGAAGGCGATGACGAAAACGGCGGCGACAAAAAAGGCGGCGGTGAAGAAGTCGTCGACTAAAAAGGCGACAAAAAAGTCGGCGGTGTCGCTGTCGCCGTCGGCGAAGAAGGCGGCGCGTGCCGGATTGCGCCGCGCGCGTCCGGGCGTCGCGGATGTTCTGACGGAGGCGCTTCCGTATCTGCGGAGTTATGTCGGCAAGCCGATTGTCGTCAAGGTGAGCGGACAGGTCGCCGAAAACGAGAGTCTCCTGGCGGATTTCGCGAGCGATCTTGTGCTGGCGCGACAGGTGGGGGTGCGTCCGGTTCTGGTGCATGGCGGCGCGCCGCAGATAGAGGCGCAACTGGAGCGCGAGGGTTACGAGAGCAGATTCCGCGACGGACTCCGCGTCACCGACGGCGAGGTCGCGCGCGTGGTGGAGATGGTGTTGTCGGGGCAGGTGAACAAGCGGATCGTGTCGGCGATCGAGGCGGCGGGCGGACGCGCGATGGGGCTGTCGGGGCGCGACGGCGGACTGATCACGGCGCGCCGCGCGGGCGGCGGACTCGGACTGGTGGGCGAGGTTGTGTCGGTGCAGATACATCCGATATTGGCGATTGAGCAGGCTGGAATGATTCCGGTGGTTGCGCCTGTGGGCGGCGCGGGCGGCGAGGTTCTGAATATTAATGCGGACACGGTTGCGGGCGCGGTTGCGGGGGCTTTGGGGGCGGTGCGGCTGTTGATAGCGACGGATGTCGAGGGTTTGATGGATTCCGGCGGTGATGTGGTGGGCGAGTTGAGTCTGGGCGCGGCGCGGCGTTTGCTGGGGGCGCGGAGTACGGGCGGTGGGATGCGTCCGAAGTTGTCGGCGTGTATTGCGGCGGTTGAGGGGGGAGTTGAGGCGGCGGTGATGCTGGACGGTCGGGTTCCGCATGCTTTGCTGCTGGAGTTGTTCACGACGCATGGCGGCGGAACGATCATCCGCCACAAATGAACAGACGAAGCACGGCCTCTGGCATTAGTAAGACTTTGACTGAGACATTCACGATGTCGGCTCAAGCGAACCGCGCCCACTGACGCCCGCAGGCGCTGCCTGCAAAAAAAATTAAATTAAAAAGAAATTAATTTATTT
>JALCBB010000153.1 GCA_028066985.1 Alphaproteobacteria bacterium | reverse complement strand
AATTAATTTTTTAATTTTTTTGCGGGCTAGCCCGCACCCATTAGTTGGTGCTGTTCGCTTGAGCCACTATTGTGACTTTCTTAGTCAAAGTCTTACTAATGCCAAGTGCCGTGCTTCGTTTGTCTTCTAATTAGTGTTTGAAGACATCGCGGTCGTCATCGTTCCAGCCGAGCAGATCAAGGCGGGCGCGCGTCGGTAAAAAATTAAAGCACTCGCGCGCCAGCACATCGCGTCCCTCGCGCTTCAGCATCTCCGCCAAAACCTCCCGCAAACGATGCAGATACAACACATCATTCGCCGCATACTGCCGCTGCGCGTCCGATAAATCCCCCGCGCCCCAGTCCGAACTCTGCTGGCTCTTGTTAATCTTCACACCCAGCAACTCCTCGCAAAGATCCTTAAGTCCATGACGCTCCGAATACGTGCGCGCAATCTTAGACGCCACCTTCGTACACCACACCGGCTCGCAACGAACACCAAGCCAGCGCGACAACACCGCCAGATCAAAACGAGCATAATGAAAAATCTTCACACAACCGACATCACCCAGCAAACGCCGCAAATTCGGGGCGCCATAATCCTCCCCCGAAAACTGAACCAAGTGCGCCCGCCCGTCACCCGCAGACAACTGCACCAGACAAAGACGATCCCGCTCGGGATTGAGTCCAAGCGTCTCGGTGTCAACCGCGACCGCGGCGCCGAAATCAACGCCGTCAGGCAAATCGCCCGAATGAAGATAAATTTTCGCGCTCACAACAGCACTGGAACTCCGCAAAGGTTTCTGATAGGCTCACCATAGCGCATCCACAGCACGACGGGTAGTGCAAAAATAATGAGCCGGAAAACTCACCAACGCCCCAGAACAGCAGTCGTCTTCGGCGGCTGCGGCTTCGTCGGACGCTATGTCACCGCCGGACTCCTCCGCCGCGGATGGCGGGTCGTGGCGGTGTCGCGGCGGCCGCGGCGCGACCTCCTGCCGCTCGGCAACCCCGGACAAATCACACTCGCGCGGCTGGACTTCCGCACACTCGCGCGCGACAACCCCGACAACTCCGCCGCGCTGACCTCGCTGCTGCGCGACTGCGACGCGGCCGTGAATCTGGTCGGCATTCTGCATACGCGGCGCCCCGGCGGATTTCGCGCCGTCCACGCGGCGGCGGCAGGAGCAATCGCGACGGCGGCGCGCGAGGCGGGCGCGAAGCGGCTCGTGCATGTGTCGGCGATCGGCGCGGCGGCGGAGTCGGCGTCGCGATACGGACGCAGCAAGGGCATCGGCGAGAAACTCGTGCTTGAGAATTATCCGCGCGCGGCGGTGCTGCGTCCGTCGGTGATCTTCGGCAAAGAGGACGACTTCCTCAACCGCTTCGCCGCCCTCCTGCGCGGACTGCCCGCCTTCCCCCTGTTCGGCGGCGGCGAGACAAAGTTTCAGCCGGTTTATGTCGGCGATGTCGCGCGCGCGGTCGTGCGGCTCGCAGCCGACTCCGACGACTCGTTTACACCGCCGCCGTGGGGCAAGGCGTTTGACCTCGGAGGTCCCGAAGTGATGACGCTGCGGCATCTGCTGGAGCGCGTCGCATACGAAACCGGCTGGCGGCGCAAATTCGTCAATGTGCCGTTCGGCGCCGCCGCCGCGATGAGCGCGCCGTTCGTGATACTGCCGCGTCCGCCGCTGACGCCGGATCAGGTTTTGCTCCTGCGCGAGGACAACATCGCCGCGTCCGACGGATTCGCCGCGCTCGGAATGGAGAGCGAGCCGCTCGGCTTTCGGCTCGGCGAGATCGTGGGGCGTTACGGACGCGCCTATCGGATGCGAAGCGGCGAGGCGCCGGACTCGTCGTAGTTCGTTTAACTTCCGGGGATGACGCCGGCGATAACGGCGAAAATGACGGCGGCGAACAGAAGCCGGTACACGACAAAAATATCGTAGGAGGCGTGTCGCACCCATTTCATCAGAAAGGCGATCGCCGGCAGCGCGACGACAAACGACAGCGCGGCGAGTGTCAGCAACTGATTAAGGGGCGTATCAAGTCGCGGCAGGTCGCTCCACAGCACGGCGACGGCGCCGAGAATGGCGGGGATGGAAAGCAGCAGCGAGAGTCTGGCGGCGTCCTGTCGTTCGCATGAGAGGATGCGCGCGGCGGTGATGACGATGCCGGAGCGGCTGACGCCCGGCACGAGGGCGAGCGTCTGCATCGCGCCGATGATGATCGCGTCCAGCGGACGGAGATGGTGAAGTTTCCGCACGCGCAGAAAGAGTCTGTCGGCGGCGGCGAGCAGAACAGCGAAGACAAGATTGGCGACGGCGACGACAATCAAAACATTGCGGGTGTATGCGGCGATGAGGTCGTAGAGGAGCCATCCGGCGGCGAAGAGCGGAACGGTGGCGATGACGAGCGTCAAAAGCAGTTGCGCGCCGTCGGTGGATTTTTTCTGCCGCACGGACTTCAGAGTGTCGCGGCCGATGCCGACGAGATCGCGCGCGCAGTAGGCAAGCACGGCGAGGAGCGTTCCGGCGTGCGCGGCGATTTCCAGGGCGAGCATGTCGCGGGGCGTCGGCGCGCCGACCTGCGTGTGGAGCAGTTGCAGGTGTCCGCTGGAACTGACGGGCAGAAACTCGGTCACGCCCTGCACGAGCGCGAAGAGGATGAGGACATTAAAGGGCATTTCGCCAGATTAGGGTTAAAAGGAGTGATTTTACAGACCAAAGGGAGGCAATGACGGCGCCCGAATTTTCAGACAATTTAAGGTCAATATGATTGACTATTCAGGGGGTTTTTGTGATGGAGGCGACTTTTAAGGTCAAAAAATTGATTATTTAGGTCAATAAGATTGACTTTTATGGTAGATTTCGGCGGAATGGTGTGTATTAATATGACACTGAAAGGACACAGCCGAGGCAGGAGTCACCTTTAAAAGAGTATGCGTTAAGTATGCATTAAAAGGACTGCGACCAAGGCGGGAAGCACCATTAATATGACTGTTAAAGAGAGTATGAACGAGGCGGCGGGCGAGACAGCGACCGCGACAGCGGCCGCGACAGCGAGCAGCGCGGCTGTGCTTGGTCCTGTCGCGGACAGGGAGACGGGTCCCGTGCGCGGCTCGGCGATGCTGCGTTTTCTGGACAGCGAGAGTCTGCCGCCTGAGCGCCGCGCCGCGGATCGGCGGGTGCGCGATTTCCGCGAGATCTACGAGGAGTATGCGCCCGAAGACGCGGCGGCGCAGGCGGCGCGCTGTTCGCAGTGCGGGGTGCCGTTCTGTCAGGTGCATTGTCCGCTCGGCAACAACATTCCGGACTGGCTGATGCTCGCCGCGAACGGACGGCTGGAAGAGGCGTATCAGGCGAGTCAGGCGACGAACAGTTTTCCGGAGATCTGCGGGCGGGTGTGTCCGCAGGACAAGTTGTGCGAGGGCAGTTGCGTCGTGGAGCAGTCCGGACACGGCACGGTGACTATCGGCGCGGTTGAGCGTTATCTGACCGACCTCGCGTGGGAGCGCGGCTGGGTTCCTTCTTTGGCGCCGCGTTCCGAGCAGGGCGGACGCGTCGCGGTTGTCGGCGCGGGTCCCGGCGGAATGGCGGCGGCGGGCGAGTTGCGCCGCGCCGGCGTCGCGGTGGATGTCTATGACCGGCATGATCGCGCGGGCGGTCTGCTGATGTATGGTCTGCCGAATTTCAAGTTGGAGAAGGAGGTTGTCTTTCGGCGTGTTCAGCAGTTGGAGGACGCGGGGGTCAAATTTCGTCTGGGGGTTGAGGTTGGTGTGAATGTGTCGCTTGACGAGTTGCGCGGAAAGTATGACGCGGTTTTGCTGGCGAACGGCGCGTATTCGGCGCGCGAGTTGAAGGCGCCGGGCGTGACCTTGCCGGGGGTTGTGGGTTCTTTGGATTATCTGATCGCGTCCAATCGTGTGGGGCTGGGTGATGATGTCGCGTTGTTTAAGGACGGCACGATGGACGCGCGCGGGCGGCGTGTTGTTGTCGTCGGCGGCGGCGACACGGCGATGGACTGCGTGCGCACGGCGGTGCGGCAGGGCGCGGAGTCGGTGAAGTGTTTGTATCGGCGTGACGAGGCGAACATGCCTGGTTCGGCGCGGGAGGTTCGTTCGTCGCGCGAGGAGGGTGTGGAGTTTGAGTTTTTGATGCAGCCTGTCGCGCTGGACGGTGATACCGGCGAGGGGGTGCGCGTTGTGTATTCGCGTCCGATGCTGTTGGGGGAGGCGGGGCTTGACGGGCGGGCGAGTGTGACGGCGACGGGCGAGAAGTCTCGTTGTGATGTGGACATGGTGATTCTGGCGCTGGGGTTTGTGCCGGAGTCTGCGGGGGGGCTGGGTGACGAGGTTCCCGGCGTGACGGACTGGGGGACGGTGCGTGTGGACTGGCCTGGCTGTCGGACGGATCTGGGCGGGGTGTATGCGGCGGGTGATGTGGTGCGCGGGGCGAGTCTGGTGGTGTGGGCTATTCGTGACGGGCGTGATGCGGCGGCGGGGATACTGGAGGAT
>JALCBB010000152.1 GCA_028066985.1 Alphaproteobacteria bacterium | reverse complement strand
TTTTCTTTTTAATTTAATTTTTTTGCAGGCAGCGCCTGCGGGCATTAGTTGGTGCGGTTCGCTTGAGCCGGCATCGTGAATGTCTTAGTCAATCTCCCACTAATGCCAAGGGCCGCCCTTTGTCGTCTCTTAATAGTCAATTAATCTTTAATTTATTTTTTGCGGGCTAGCCCGCACCCATCTGCTGGCATCGCTCGCTTGAGCCAACACCGTGAATGTCTTAGTCAATCTCCCACTAATGCCAAGGGCCGCCCTTCGTTGTCTCTTGAGATAACATCGTGAATGGTCTAAAGTCATCTCTTGCTAATGCCAGAAATCGCACCACGGAGAACCCAATGACGGCGCCGTTTCCATACCTCCCCGCGCAAAAAAAGTCCGTGCACGACAGCGACAGCGAGCAAACCGCGAAATACGAGCGCGCCATCACCTCCCTCAACAACAACGACAGCAAAATCACCCGCGACCTCTACAATCACCCCGACGGCAACAAACTCATCACCCGCATCCTCAACGGCTCGCCCTTCCTCCGCGACACCCTCATCAATGACCCCGCCGCCGCCGCTCGCATCTTCTCACAGCCGCCCCGAAACTGGCAGAACTCCATAGAAAACGAACTCCGCCTCCTCGAAGACAAAAGCGAACTCAAAGACGCCGCCGTCACCCTCAGACTGCTGCGCCGACAACACGCCCTCGGCGCCGCGCTGCTCGACCTCTCCGGCGCCTGGAACCTGGAAGAAGTCACCGCAAGCCTGTCGCAATTCGCGCGCCTCGCCCTGCGCGCCGCCGTCGCCGCCACCCTCCGCGACTTCCAGCAGTCCGGACGCGTCCGATGCCGCAGCATCGCCCGGCCGGGATACGCCGTCATCTTCCTCGGCAAAAGCGGCGCCGACGAACTCAACTACTCGTCCGATGTGGACTTCCTCGTCATCTACGACCCCGAACATGTCTCGTCCACCTCGCGCCGCTCGCTGCAGCAGGAAATGAACCTCCTCACCTCGGCGCTGATCTCGCTCCTCTCCGACGCCCTCCCCCAGGGACGCGTCTTCCGATGCGACCTGCGCCTGCGTCCCGACCCCGCCTCCACGCCGCTCGCGGTGCCGGTCGGGCCCGCCGTCGCCTACTACGAATCGCGCGGACAAAACTGGGAGCGCTGCGTCATGATCAAAGCAAGTTTCGCCGCCGGCGACCGCCGCCTCGCCGAAGGATTCCTGGACGAAATGCGCCGCTATGTCTGGCGCCGATACCTGGACTTTGAAGCGATCCGCGACATCCACTCCATCAAACGGCAGATCGCCTCGCGCTGGGAGGCGCCGACCTTCGAAGGCCTCCTCGGACACAACCTCAAACTCGGACAGGGCGGCATCCGCGAAATTGAATTCTTCGTGCAGACACAGCAACTCATCTGGGGCGGACGCGACCCGTCACTGCGCGCGCCGAAAACCCTGGAAGGACTCGCCGCCCTCGCCGCCGCCGGGCGTATCACTCCCGACGCCGAGCGCGAACTCCGCGACGCCTACCGCAGCCTCCGCACATGGGAACACCGCCTGCAGATGATCCGCGACGCGCAGACACACTCGCTGCCCCGCGAACACGCCGACTTCGCCGGCTTCGCCGCGTTCTGCGACGCCGACAGCGCCGACGAACTCGCCCGCCAGATCCACGAAACGCTGGAACGCGTCTCGCGCCACTACGCGCGCCTGTTTGAAGAAGAGTCAAGCCTCGCCGGCGAAGGATACCTCGTCTTCACAGGACCCGAAGCCTCGCCCGACACCCTGGAAACCCTCAAGCGCATGGGCTTCAAAGACGGCGAGCGCACCTTCAACACGATCCGCCACTGGCACTACGGACGCTTCCGCGCCACGGCGTCGGCGCGCTCGCGCGAGCGGCTCACCGAACTGGTGCCGTCGCTCCTGGAAAAATGCGCCGAGACCCAGGACCCCGACGGCACCCTGGCGCGCTTTGATTATTTTCTGTCGCATATTCCGGCGGGAGTGCAACTGTTCACGCTTCTGAGACTTAACCCGACGCTGTTTTCGCATCTCGTGGAAACGCTCGGTCTGTCGGAAGTTCTCGCCGAGCAACTGGCGCGGCGTCCGCAGATTCTGGATTCCATGCTTGACGGCGACTTCTTCGCGCCGCCGCCGCGGCGTCTGGCATGGCAGCGCGAACTGCGCCGCGAACTCGCCGACACCCGCGACTTTGAAGACGGACTCTTCAGACTGCAGCGCCGCGTCGGCGACCGGCGGTTTCAGGTCGGGTTTCAGGCGCTGCACGGACTCATTGAGATTCCGGAGGCGGCGGTCGCGGCGGCGCGGCTCGCGGAAGGCACATTGTACACGCTGCTGCCGTTTCTGGCGCGCTCGTTTGAGGAGGCGCATGGTCGTCCGCCGCACGGGTCGCGCGGCTTCGCGTGCCTGGCGCTGGGGCGGCTCGGTTCGCGCGAGATGGGCGTGCTGAGCGACCTTGACCTGATCTTCCTCTTTGACGAGCGGCACGGCGACGGACTCTCCGACGGCGAGCGTCCGCTGGCGACGCCGGCGTACTGGGGACGTTTCGCGCGGCGCGTTCAGTCCACCTTGTCGGCGAATTACGCGGGCGACAGAATCTACGAGGTGGACACGCGGCTGCGTCCGCACGGCGCCGGCGACTTCGCGATCTCGCTGGCGGGATTCGGCGAGTATCACCGCGAGCGCGCCTGGATCTGGGAGAAGATGGCGCTGACGCGCGCGCGCGTGGTGTATTCCGATCCGGAGTTTCGCGCGCGCGTCCGTTCCGAGATGGACGCGATCTTCGCGCATCCGATAGAAGAGGACGCGGTGCGCGGCGCGGCGCGCGACATGCGCGAGCGTCTCGCGCGCGAGCGTCCGCCGCGCGGGCCTCTGGACCTGCGCTACATCGCCGGCGGACTCTACGACATTGATCTCCTCGCGCAGAGCTGGATGCTTGAGACCCGCGACCCGCGCATGATCGCGCACGACTCCTGTTCGGCGTTCATGCTTCTGGGACGGGCGGGTCGTCTGCCGCGTCCGCTCGCGGTTTTTCTGCGCGACACGACGCGGCTCTGGGAGGACCTGCGCTGGTATCTGCAGATCACGGCGGGGTCGGCGGTCGTGCCGGAGGAGGCGGGTTCGGTGCTGCGTTCGGGTCTGGCGCGGGTCGGCGGCGCCGGCAGTTTTGACGCGCTGATGGACGAGGTTTCCGCCCGCGCGGCGCGGGTGGACGCGCTGTGGGATGTGTTTGTCCGCGGCGGGGCGATTGCGCCGGAGGCGTGTGACGGGCTAGACTCCTTCGCGGAGACGCGGAGCAGACGATGATTTCAAGACGCAGACCGATCTACGAGGATCATGCCCGCGCGATCTTTCATGGTCCCGAGGGTCGCACGCTTGTGCAGCATTTCAAGGACGGCGCGCGCGCGGGCGGCGGCCGTGTTGTTGATGTCGAGGGCAAGGGCGCGCTGAGCAACCGGATTTCCGAGCGTCTGATGCGCGGACTGGCGACGGCGGCGGTGCCGACGCATTTCATACGGCGTCTTAACATGCGCGAGCAGCTGGTGGGCGACTGCGACAATTTTCCGTTCAGCGTGCGGGTGTATAACGCGGCGTGCGATGATTTTCATTCGCGTTTCGGGATGGAGCGCAATCAGCCTTTGTCGCGCGCGGTTCTGGAGTATGTGATGCTGGAGCCTTACGGCGAGCGTGTGTCGGAGGAGCATATCACGGCGTTTGACTGGGCGGCGTCGCATGAGGTGGAGGAGATTTTTCATCTGGCTTTGCGGGTGAATGATGTTTTGCTGGGGATGTGCGCGGCGGTGGGGATGCGGATGTTGAGGGCGGAGTTGAGTTTCGCGCGTTCAACGGAGGAGGAGATGTCGCGTGTGGTGCTGGCGGACGCGCTGACGCCGGACGGCTGTTTGTTTTGTGATTTGCGCGGCGGGGATTTGCTGGGTTTGCCGGGCGGTGACGGCGAGGAGCCGGACGAGGATGCGCTGGGGGGGATGTATCGTGAGGTTGCGCGGCGTTTCGGGGTTTTGGAGGAGACTGAGGGCGAGGTTTTGGAGGAGGATGTGCGGACGCCTGTTGCGGGTGCGCGGATTTATTCGTTTACGCGCCGCGCCCGCAAGAAGTTGACTTCTGTGCCTCCCCCGCCCCCGCCTTCGCCTTCACCGACCCCGCCGCCAAAAACCAATTAATTAAGAGACAACGAAGCACGACCTCTGGCATTAGTTGATGCTTTAATTAGGAGACAGACGAAGTGCGATCTTTGGCATTAGTGGGAGTTTGACTAAGACATTCACGATGTTGGCTCAAGCGAACCGCACCAACTAATGCCCGCAGGCGCTGCCTGCAAAAAATTAAAATTAAAAAGAAATTAATTTATTTAATTGACATCATTAATTGTCTATTAATATTTAAGAAAAACAATTTATTTAATTAACCTCTTAAATAGTTCAATTATTTTTTAATTTTTTTTTGCGGGCTAGCCCGCACCCATCTGCTGGCATCGC
>JALCBB010000151.1 GCA_028066985.1 Alphaproteobacteria bacterium | reverse complement strand
GCTCGCTTGAGCCAGCATCGTGAATGTCTTAGTCAAACGCCCACTAATGCCAAATATCGCACTTCGTCTGTCTCTTAATTAACGCCCGCTAATGCCAAAGGCGGCACTTCGCTTGTCTCGTAATTATTTGCGGAGGTCGTCCAAACGGAAGTATAAGCCCGTCGCCGTCAATACAGCCCCCCGCAACAACCCGCCCCCAGGAAACGGAATCGCACGAACCCGCGACAACAACTCAAAATCTCCCCCGTCACCCCCAATCACCCCCGCCAGCGCCCGTCCGTACATCTGCGTCAACAACACACCCGAACCAGAATAACCATGCGAAAAATACACGCTCCCCCCCAGACCGCCCACATGCGGCGCACGACGCGCCGTCACCGCCAGCGTTCCCCCCCACGAATACTCAATTTTCACACCCCCCAGACTCGGAAACATCCGACGCATCGCCAACGCAATCTTCTCATCAAAATTTCGCACCGACTCGCGTCCGCTGTAATTCGCGCGCGCGCCAAACAAAACCCGTCCGTCAGATGTGCGACGGTAATATTCCCCCAAGTGTTTCAAAGTGCAAACCGCAACATCACGCGGAAAAATCTCCGTTATCCCGGGCAACGGCTCCGTCACCACAATAAACGACCCCACCGGCATAATCGCACGATTGATCCGCGGCACACCAAATCCCTGATACGCATTGCACGCCACCACCAACTTGTCAGCCACCACATCTCCACGCGGCGTGTAAACCTGCACCTGTCCGCCCGACAAGACACGCCACCCCAGAACCACACTGCCCTCGTATATCAACGCTCCCAGACCACTCGCCGCCTCAGCCATGCCAAGACAATAGCGCAACGGATGAATGTGACCGCCCGTCTCCTCAAAAAGTCCGCCAATATAACGCGGAGTGTTCACAAACTCGCAACTCTCCTCACGCGACTCAACCATACGCGCCGAACCACACCCGTAACGCCGATACATCTCGCCAAGACGCCGCGCCTCGGACATCTGCCGCGGTCCCTCACAGCCGTTGTAATATCCCCAGCGCAGATCACAGTCCAGATCATAACGCGAGACCACATCCGCAATCGTCTCCTTCGCGCGCTCGGTCAAGTCAAAGACGCGGCGCGCGCCGTCAGCGCCAAGGTCGCGCACAAACGGCGCGTCTCCACACGGAAAAAATGAACATATCTGTCCGCCGTTGCGGCCCGACGCGCCCCATCCAATACGATTGCTCTCAAGCAAAACCGTCTCAATGCCAGCCTCCGACAACGCCAGGGTCGTCGCCACGCCCGTCAAGCCGCCGCCAATCACACATACCTCAACACGCTCGCTGCCCTCAAATCGCCGGAATGTGCGCGGCGGTGTCGTCGCCGCATACCACGACGCAACATGCTCCTCTCCGCGCGCGACCGCCCGCGTTCCGCGCAGACGCGCGCCGTCAGCCCTGCCGGCGGCGGCAGGGGCGATGGTCGCGGAGGTCGCGGAAGTCTCGCGGATTTCAGCCATACCACAAAACTAGACACTAATCGCAAAAAATGGAAGAATATAAACTCCAGCAACCCTCCCAGAAAACAGGAGCCTTATGAGTTCAGGTGTCAACGACGAGCAGGATCTGTTCTCCTTCATCAAGGAGCATAAAATTGTAGAGGTGGAATGTCTCGTGCCAGATGTCGCCGGAATGGCGCGCGGCAAAATCCTGCCCACTGAAAAATTTCTCGCCAGCCTGGAGAACCGCGGGCTGCGTATTCCGGAAACCGTCTACCACATGACCGTGACAGGCGGCTACTCCGAAAAAACAACCGACACAAGCCGCGACCTCTGTCTGCTGCCGGACCCGCGGACCGCGCGCCGCGTGCCGTGGTACGAAGAGCCGACACTGCAGATCATCTGCGATACCGAATTCCTGGACGGCGCGCCGACTCCGCTCGCGCCGCGGCGTGTGCTGCGAAGCGTGCTGTCGCACTTTGAAGAGCGCGGACTGCGTCCGATGGTCGCGCCCGAACTGGAATTCTTTCTCGTCGATGTGAACGACGACCCCGACTATCCGCTTCGCACTCCCATCGGACGCTCCGGACGCCGCGACAACGCCCGCCAGGCGCTCGGTGTTGACGCCGTGAACGAGTACTCCAAAACGCTGGAGAAAGTCTTTGACTACTGCGACGACTCCGGCATTGACATTGACACGCTCTCCCACGAGAGCGGCGCCGGACAGATTGAAATGAACTTCAACCACGGCGACCCGCTGGAAATGGCGGATCAGGCGTTCCTCTTCAAACGCACGGCGCGTGAAGCCGCCCTGCAGCACAACATCTACGCCACCTTTATGGCGAAGCCGATGCGTAACGAACCCGGCAGCGCCCTGCATATTCATCAGAGTTTCGTGGATACGAAAAGCGGGCGCAATCGCTTCTCCACGGTTCGCACGGGAGAAGAGACCTCGCTGTTTCACTACTACCTCGGCGGGCTGCAGCGGCATATGCTCGGAGCAATGCCGATCATGGCGCCCTATGTGAACTCGTATCGGCGGCTCGCGCGCGGCGTGGATGCTCCTATCAATACGCACTGGGGTTATGACAATCGCACGGTCGGTTTTCGCGTGCCGCTGGATCGTCCCGAGGCGCGGCGGATTGAAAATCGCGTCGCCGGCGCGGACGCGAATCCGTATCTGGCGATCGCGGCGTCGCTCGCGTGCGGTCTCGCCGGGCTGGACGAGCGTCGCCGCGCGCGGAAACCGCTTGAGTCGCATCGCAGCGCGTGGGACCTTCAGCATCAGTTGCCGATGACGCTCTACGAAGCGCTGGACCGGATGCACCGCGACAAAAAACTGCAGTCGCTCCTGGGGGTTGATTTCATTGAGACATACGCTAACATCAAGGAGAGCGAACTGGAGGAGTTTCAGAAGGTCATCTCTCCGTGGGAGCGCGAGCATCTCTTGCTGAGCGTGTGATGTCCGACTACAGGAGCAGGGCGATGAGCGAAACAGCGCGCGGCAGCGAAAAAATCACCGACGACACAACAGCCCACTGGAAACGGCTGGATGTGCGGCATCATCTGAATCCGCAGATGAACTACCACCAACTCAAGGAGGTTGAGGGCGGCAGTCGCATCATCACGGACGCGTCCGGCGTGTGGCTCACCGACAGCGAAGGCGAAAAAATCCTGGACGGCATGGCCGGGCTGTGGGCCGTCAATATCGGCTACGGACGCGACGACTTCGCCCGCGTCGCCGCCGAGCAGATGAACCGTCTCGCCTACTACAACAGTTTCTTCAAGACCACGACGCCGCCGACCGTGGAACTCGCCGCGAAACTCGCCGAGATCGCGCCCGGCGACTGTAATCGCGTCTTCTTCGGGTCGAGCGGCTCGGAAAGCAACGACACCTTCGTGCGGATGGCGCGCTTCTACTGGTCTATTCAGGGGCAGAAAAAGCGCGTGAACTTCATCACGCGCGAAATGGCGTATCACGGAAGCACGCAGACCGGCGCGAGTCTCGGCGGTCTGGGGATTCTGCACGAGCATTTCGGGCTGCCGCTGCCGAATTTTCATCATGTGATGCCGCCGTACGGCTTCAACTTCAAGCGCGCGGGCGAGTCGGACGAGGAGTTCGGTCTGCGCGCGGCGCGGGCGGTGGAAGAAAAAATCCTGGAACTCGGTTCCGACACTGTGGCGGCGTTTCTGGGCGAGCCTGTTATCGGCGCGGGCGGGGTGTTGATTCCGCCGGACAACTACTGGCCCGAAGTGCAGCGTATTTGTCGCGAGTACGGCATCCTGTTCGGCGCGGACGAGGTGATCACGGGTTTCGGGCGGCTCGGTCGCTGGTTCGGCTGTCAGCGCTGGGGGCTGGAGCCCGACATGATCACGATGGCGAAGGGCATCAGTTCCGGTTATCTGCCGCTGTCGGGACTGATGGTGTCGGACAAGGTGGCGCGCGTGATGATTGATTCAGGGGAGGATTTTTATCATGGGTATACGTATTCGGGTCATCCGGTTGCTTGCGCTGTTGGGCTGGCGAATGTGGAAGCGATGGCGCGCGAGAAGGTGATTGAGACCTTTGACCGTGACATTGCTCCGTATTTTCGGGAGCGGTTGATCGGGGAGTTTGCGGATCATCCGCTTGTGGGGGAGGTGCGGGTTATCGGCGGCTTGAGCGCGGTGGAGATGGTCGCGGACAAGGCGACCGGCAAGCGGTTTGAGAAGACGGGCAGTGTGGGGACTTTGTGTCGGGATCATTGTATGCGGCTGGGGGTGATTTCGCGGGGGATACGGGACGCGATGATTTTGTGTCCGCCGCTTGTGATCTCGCGTGATGAGGTTGACGAGATGGTGCGGCGTCTGCGGCTGGCTGTGGACCTCACCGCCAAAGAAGTCCTTTAACGATGCCTGGCATTAGTGGGCGCCGCTTTTGTATTATTAGCGGCGCCCGCTCAAGCGAACCGCGCCCACTGTCGCCCGCGGGCGCTGCCCGCAAAAAATAAAAAAGAATTAATTAATAATTTATTAACCCCATTAATTGTC
>JALCBB010000150.1 GCA_028066985.1 Alphaproteobacteria bacterium | reverse complement strand
TTTTTTTGCGGGCTAGCCCGCACCCATCTGCCGGCATCGCTCGCTTGAGCCAACACCGTGAATGTCTTAGTCAAACTCCCACTAATGCCAGAGGCTGAACGCCGATTTAATTGACCCCTTAAATAGTCCATCAATTCTTAATTTAATTTTTTTGCAGGCAGCGCCTGCGGGCATTAGTTGGCACCGCTCGCTTGAGCCAACACCGTGAATGTCTAAATCTAACTCCCACTAATGCCAAGGGCGGTGCTTCGTTGTCTCCTAATTAAAAAATTAACGCCCACTAATGCCAGAGGCGGCACTTCGTTTGTCTCACGATTGACGGCGCGACTCCAACGCCTTGCGGACAAGTTCGTTAACAACCTTCGGATTCGCCTTGCCGCCCGTCGCCTTCATCACCTGTCCCACAAACCACCCCGCAACCTTCTCATTGCGACCAGACAAATAATCCCCCACCTGCGACTCATTCGCATCCAACACTCCCCGCACAGTCTCCTCCAACTGTCCCTGATCGCTGATCTGCTCCAAACCACGCGCAGAAACAATCTCGCGCGCCGAACCTCCACCACCCCACATCTCCTCAAAAACCTCCTTCGCCACCAAACCCGAAATCACACCCCC
Source organism: Alphaproteobacteria bacterium (assembly GCA_028066985.1). Lineage (GTDB taxonomy): Bacteria > Pseudomonadota > Alphaproteobacteria > JALCBB01 > JALCBB01 > JALCBB01. The sequence continues at coordinate 3,915 of JALCBB010000150.1, read as the reverse complement.
GTCAACCATGTCCAGCAACTCGCCAAGCGCACCAGGCGAAACCGGCGACCGGTCCGCACCAAGTCCGGCATCGTTCAATGCCGAAAATAAATTCGTCACCACCCAATTCGCCACCCGCACCGCATCACGACCAGACGCAACCGCCTCAAAATAATCCGCGTTCTGCGGCTCCTCCGTAAGAATCGCCGCAGTCGTCTCGCTCAACTTCAATACCTCCGCAAAACGACGCGCACGCGCCCGCGGCAACTCCGGCAAACCCGTCCGCAAATCCTCAATCCATCCGGAATCAAGAACGAGCGGCAGCAAATCAGGATCCGGAAAATAACGATAGTCATGCGCCTCCTCCTTGGAGCGCATCGCCCGCGCGCGTCCCGCAGCCGCGTCAAAAAGACGAGTCTCCTGCAAAACCTCGCCGCCAGACTCAAGAAGATCAACCTGACGCCGCGCCTCAAGTTCTATCGCCTGAACCACAAAACGCACCGAATTGACATTCTTCGTCTCAGTCCGAGTGCCAAGCACATCACTGCCCGCAACTCGCACCGAAAGATTAATGTCACAACGCAAAGAACCCTCGTTCATATTGCCGTCGCATGTGCGGATCGTCCGAAGCAATGAACGCAAACGCCGCAAATACGACGACGCCTCGCCAGGAGCGCGAATGTCAGGACGCGACACAATCTCCATCAACGGCACGCCCGCGCGATTAAGATCAACAAAACTCACAGCGCCCCTATCGTGAAGCGACTTGCCGGCGTCCTGCTCCATATGCAGACGCTCAATGCCGATGACCTTCTCGCCGTCATCGCTCTCAACCTCCAGCCGTCCGTCAGTGGCGAGGGGCTGCTGATACTGGCTTATCTGATAGCCAGGCGGCAGGTCAGGGTAAAAATAGTTCTTCCGCTCAAAAACACTCGTGCGATGAACCTCGGCGTCCAGCGCGAGCGCAGTGCGAACCGCCTGCGCGACCGCCTCTCCATTGCAGACAGGAAGCGTGCCGGGCATGGCGGCGTCAAGAAGATTGACCTGAGAATTCGGGTCGGCGCCGAAGTCCGCGGGCGCAGACGAAAAGAGTTTGCTCTTCGTCAGAATCTGCGCGTGGACCTCAAGGCCGATGACAACCTCCCAGGTGTTTTTTTCGGTTTTAATGTGCCAGGTCATTACTCTGTATCCACAGCAGGCGGGGCGGCGGTGAAGGCGGCCGCGTCCTCAAAAATTTTGGCGCACGCGAGAAGGCGCGCCTCGGCAAAATGCGGCGCAATCAACTGAAGGCCGACAGGGAGTCCGTTTTCCGAAAGCATGACGGGCAGCGAGATGGCGGGAAGTCCGGCAAGACTCGCGGGGACGGTGAAGATGTCCTGCTGATACATCCAGGTCGGGTCGGCGCGCTCGCCAATCGGAAACGCGTCAGACGCCGCCGCCGGCGCAAGAATAAGGTCGGCACCCTCAAAAACATTCTGAAAGTCGCGCGCGACGAGCGTCCTGACCTTGCGGGCGCGGTTGTAGTAAGCGTCGTAATATCCCGCGGACAAAACATAAGCGCCGATAAGAATTCGGCGCTTCACCTCGTCTCCGAAACCGGCGGCGCGCGAAGCCTCGTAAAGTTCGTCAAGACTCGCGTTCTCATCGGCGGCGCGCTCGCCATAACGCACGCCGTCATATCGCGCAAGATTCGCAGAAGCCTCGGCAGGGGCAATGATGTAATAAGCCGCGAGAGCATAGTCAGTGTGCGGCAAGGACGCGTCAATAATCTCGGCGCCGCACTGACGCAAAATTTCGGCGCCTTTCTCGTACGCGCTGAGAATCTGCGGCGCGGCGTTGTCAGTGAATTCTTCGGGGAGCGCGACGCGGAGTCCATTGAGAGTGGAAATGTTTTCGGGGCGGGCGGGAACCTCCTGCGCGGCGGAGGTGGAGTCGAGAGGGTCGTGTCCGGCGGCGACAGCAAAAAGCGGCGCGATGTCGTCAACAGTGCGCGCAATAAAACCAGGCTGGTCAAGCGAAGACGCGAACGCAATGACGCCAAAGCGCGAGAGACGTCCGTAAGTGGGCTTGAAGCCGACAACACCGCAAAGCGAGGCAGGCTGGCGGACAGAGCCTCCCGTGTCAGTGCCGAGCGCGACAGGGGCAAGGCGCGCCGCGACCGCGACCGCAGAGCCGCCGGACGAGCCGCCGGGCGAGAGGGGAATGTCGCGGCTCCAGGGGTTGCGCGCGGGGCCGAAAGCGCTGTTCTCGTTGGAAGAGCCCATCGCAAACTCGTCCATGTTGGTTTTGCCGAGGATGACGGCGCCGGCGCGCTGAAGCCGCAGCGTGACAGTAGAGTCGTAAGTCGGCACGAAATTCTTGAGAATGTCGCTCGCGGCAGTGGTCTTGAGATCTTTCGTGCAGAAAATGTCCTTGACGGCGACGGGCAGCCCTTCAAGCGGACGGGGCGTGTTGTCGGCGTAGGCGGCATCGGCAAGACGGCTCTGACGGCGGGCGTTTTCCTCGTCGGGAGTGATGAAGGCGTTGAGGCTCTGGCTGTTTCCGATGTTCGCAAGGAGCGAGTCGGTCCATTCCGCGGCGGAGATGTTTTTGCGGCGCAGGAGATCAAGTCCCTGCGCGGCGGTGAGGTTACTGAGGTTCATTGTCGCCGATGATCTTGGGGACGACGAAGAGGCTGTCCTGCTGCTTCGGGGCGTTGCGGAGGATGTCCTGCGTTGAGGCGTCGGCGGCGACGGTGTCAGGGCGGAGCGGAGTCTTGCCGGCCGCGGGCGTCGTCATCGGCGGGATGTCATCGGTGTTGAGTTCCTGGAGTTGTCCGACGAAGCCGAGGATCGCCGAGAGTTCGGGGACGAGTTTCTCCTCGTCGTTGATTTTGATCCTGGCGAGTTTCGCAATGTGTCTCACGGTATCGGCTGTGATATTGTTCATCGGAGTGCGGGGGCTGGGTTTGGCAGAAGGGAGTCGGAAACGGCGCCGATTTTTGTCCTTGTAATGGAGGTTAGACGAGAGCGGTGAGCGTAGCAAGGCGGGTGGAAATCGCGGCGCTGGGGGGTGTCGGGCGGCTGATGGGGCTGGACATCGGGCGGCGGCGGGTCGGCGTGGCGATGTCGGATTCCGGTCTGGGCGTGGCTGTGGGCTTGTGCGTGCTGGAGCGCGGGAAGATAGCAGACCTGGCGCGGGATTTGGACGCGCTCGCGGACGAGCATGGCGCGGGGGGGTATGTGGTGGGTTTGCCGCTGGAGTTGGGCGGCGGTTCGGGCGCGGCGGTGCGTTCGGTTCGGGGGACGATGCTGGGTTTGTCGCGGGCGGGGCTGAGGCGGTCGTGGGCGGAGTGGGACGAGCGTTTGTCCAGTGTGGCGGTGGCGCGGAGCGGGGGCGCGGGGGTGTGGCCCTTGCGTTCGGAGCGGCGGGGGATGGATTTAGGCGCGGCGGTGTGGATATTGCAGGGCGCGCTGGATAATTTGCGTGAATTGTCAGGTAATTAAACAGACGAAGTGCGATATTCGGCATTAGTGGGAGTTAAATTCAGACTAGCCACGATAGCCGCTCAAGCGAACTGCACCAACTGATGGGTGCGGGCTAGCCCGCAAAAAAAGCGGGCGGCGCCCGCAGGCATAAGTTGGCGCCGCTTACTTGAGCCAACGCCGTGAATGTCTTAGTCAAACGCCCACTAATGCCAAATGCTGAACGCCGATTTAATTGACACCATTAATAGTCAATTAATTAAGAAAGCAATTTATTTAATTGACCCCATTAATTGTCTAACTAGTAACAGAACAAATCACTTTTTAACACATTAATTGTCTATTAATAATTAATGAAAAACAATTTATTTAATTGACACCATTATTTGTCCATTAATAAAGAGCAAATTAATTTCTATTTATTTTTTTTGCGGGCTAGCCCGCACCCATCTGCCGGCATCGCTCGCTTGAG
>JALCBB010000149.1 GCA_028066985.1 Alphaproteobacteria bacterium | reverse complement strand
ATTAAATTAAAAAGAAAATAATTTATTTAATTGACACCATTAATAGTCAATTAATAATAAGAAAACAATTTATTTAATTGACCCTTAAACAGTCCATTTAATCTTTAATTTAATTTTTTTTGCGGGCTAGCCCGCACCCATCTGCTGGCATCGCTCGCTTGAGCCAGCATCGTGAATGTCTTAGTCAAACGCCCACTAATGCCAAAGATTGTGCTTCGCCTATCTCTTAATTTTCGCCGGGGGCGCGGAGCGTAAGCGTAAGAGAATGAAGACCACGGCCGTCAAGCAAATTCTCGCGCGGACCACCACCACCGCCGCCAAACAAAACACGATGCACCATCCGCTGCCGCCCCAGACGATCCACACCCGCAAATAAACCCGAAACCATCTCAACCTCAATATGCGTCAGCACACCCTCCCGATACCCCGCATGTCCGCGATGCCGCGCCGAACAATCCCGCACCTCCAGAACCTCAGGCGCAAACTCCCCCCGCAGCAAAGCCGCAATCTCCGCCAGACGCTCCTCAAATGCCGTCACTCCGCACTCCTTCCCTGAAAGCCCGAAAAATCCTATACTCAACCCATGCCGCAGCATAAACCCCTCTTCGCCTCCCTCGCGAATCCGCCCGAACCCTGCGCCCACTGCGACAATCCGGCGCTGCAGCATGTCCCCGCGAAAATCGCCGCCGCCAGCCTCGGCTCCGAACCCGTCCGAATCCGCCACGGACAGCGCACCGCCCTCTGCCTCCAGCACCTCCAGGAATACAACAAACACCAGCAGGAAACTACAAAACAAATCCGCGCCTGGGAAGCCGTCCACCGCTCCGACGCCATATGGAACCGTCCGTCATGGCCGCGCACCCGCCACGCGCCGCATCCGAAACTCGCCGAAGAACTCCTCCGACAGACCGCCGCGCTCGGACACGGCGCATACACGCACAGCCGTCACCGCGCGCGGCGCCGCGCGCGTCCGCTCCCCCCCCGCGCCCGCGCCGCCCTCGGCACCCTCGGACTCGGACCCGCCGCGCGTCCCGCCGAAATCCGCCGCCGCTACCGCAGTCTCGTCAAACAACTTCACCCCGACTCCAACCCCGCGAACCACGACGAGCCGAGACTCAAAGCCGTCAACCGCGCCTGGCAGGACCTCAAACCCTTCCTCAAATCCGCAGGACCATAAACCATGGAAGACGCCGAACTCCCCCAGGGAAACCCCGACATCAGCCTCTCGGTCGCGCAGACCTTCTCCATTGAAAGCGCGCTCCAGGTGCCGGCGTTCTCGCGGCCGACCTCGCTCGTTCCGGAGACCGACCCCTGCTACAAATTTGACCGCGACACCACGCTCGCCATCCTCTCCGGCTTCACGCACGGCAGACGCGTCATGGTCCAGGGACACCACGGCACCGGCAAATCCACCCACATTGAACAGGTCGCCGCGCGCCTCAACTGGCCCTGCGTCCGCATCAACTTTGACGGACACATCTCGCGCGTCGACCTCGTCGGACGCGACGCCATCGTCCTGCGCGACGGCAAGCAGGTCACCGAATTCCGCGAGGGACTCCTCCCCTGGTGCCTGCAGCGTCCGGTCGCCCTCGTCTTTGACGAATACGACGCCGGCCGCGCCGATGTCATGTTCGTCGTCCAGCGCATCCTGGAGCAGGAGGGCAAACTCACCCTCCTGGATCAGAACCGCGTCATCACGCCCGACCCCGGCTTCCGCCTCTTCGCCACCGCCAACACCATCGGACTCGGCGACACCTCCGGCCTCTACCACGGCACCCAGCAGATCAACCAGGGACAGATGGACAGATGGAATGTCATCGTCGGACTCAACTACCTTGAGCCGCGCGCCGAAGAAGAGATCGTCCTCGCGCGCAGCCGCGAACTGGACACCCCCGACGGACGCGAACTCGTCCGCAACATGGTCGCCGTCGCCGGGCTGACCCGTCAGGCGCTCATGACGGGCGACATTTCCACCGTGATGAGTCCGCGCACCGTGATGACCTGGGCCGAGAACGCCCTCATCTTTGACGACACCGAATTCGCCTTCGCGCTCGCCTTTCTCAATCGCTGCGACGAGGCCGAGCGCCGCACCATCGCCGAGTGTTACCAGCGCTGCTTCGGACGCGACCCCCTGCGCCGCCGTCCGCCGTCCAGCGCGGGCGACAGCAACGGTGACAGTGACGGCGAGCGGACGAAAAATGTCCAGTCTTAAATCTGCCGCGCCGTCCGACACCGCCGACAAGAACGGCGCGGGCGACAGTGACGGCGCCGGTGACGGCGGGCGAACGAAAAATGTCCGGTCTTAAGTCCGCCGCGTCTTCGGACACCGCCGCCGCCCGCGCCGCCGCGCGTCTCGCCGAGGAGCGCGAAAACGGCGAGGCGCCCGACATTTTCCTGCAGGCGCTGGAAGGCGCGGTGCACGCGCTCTGCGGAAACGCGCGCGCGCGGCTGCGCTTCGCGCGCGGCGCGCAGTCGTGGGGCGCCGTGCAGATGGACAACGAAAACGAGGAGGCGAGCCTGCGGCTTCCGGGCCCTCCGCCGCCGCGTCCGGCGTATGTCGGCGCGCCGGCGCGCAAGGACACCGGCGAGTCGCGCGCGCGCTGGCTGGACGACAGCCGCCGCGCCGAACTGCGCGGACTCGGCGACCAGGCCGCTTTTCAATTGCGCTATCACGACCCGTCTTTGCATCGCCGTCTGGCTCCGCGCGGCGGCACGGCGCGGCAGGTTTTTGAGCGCATGGAGCGCGCGCGCTGCGACGCTGTCGGCATGCGGCGTTTCGCCGGCGCGGCCGGCAACATCGGCGCCGCGAGTCTCGGTCAACTGGAGGCGGCGCTGGAGCGTCAGCGGCGTTTCGGTCCCGAGGCGCGGGCGGCGGCTTCACTTGAACTGCTTGAGGCGTCGGCGGCGCTGGTGCGCGAGCATGTCTGCGGCGTCGCGGCGCCCGACGCTTTGCGCGAGCGCACGGCGCCGCTTGAGGAGGTTCTCGGACGCGACTTCCTGCGCGCGCTCGCGGACGCCGCCGAGGATCAGTCCGCGTTCGCCGAGGTCGCGTGGGACGCGATGCGCCGTCTCGGCGTGCCGGGCAGCGAGTCGTCCGAGGAGTCCGACGCCGCCGGCGAGCAGGAGGCGCCCGAGGAGGACGAAAAAAGACTCAGCGACCTTTCCGAGGAGTGGGATGTCACCGACGACACCCGCGACCGCACGCAGCCCGAACTTGAGATCAATCCGAACACGATCAGCGAGGACGCCGGCGAGGGGATGAACGAGGAAGACGAGGACGCCGAGACGCGTCATCTCCGCGACTTTGACGACGGCGACGCGCGCGGACGCGAGGATTCGGCGGCGGCGACGGCGCGCGGCTATCGTGTTTTTTCGTCCGACAATGACGAGGTGGAGTCCGCGAGCAGTCTTTGTTCGGCGATTGATCTGGATCGTCATCGCGCGCAACTGGACCGGCAGTTATCGCATCTGGACGGCGCGGTTCAGCGTCTGGCGAATCGTCTGCATCGGCGTTTGCTGGCGCGACAGAGCCGATGGTGGCAGTTTGATCTTGACGACGGACTTCTGGACGCGAGTCGTCTGGCGCGGGTTGTGGTGAATCCGAGCGATCCGTTGAGTTTCAAGGTGGAGCGCGAGTCGGAGTTTCGTGACACGGTGGTCACTTTGCTTCTTGACAATTCTGGTTCCATGCGCGGTCGTCCGATAACGATCGCGGCGTTGTCGGCGGACATTCTTGCGCGGACGCTGGAGAAGTGCAATGTGCGTGTTGAGATTCTGGGTTTCACGACGGCGTCCTGGAAGGGCGGCCGCGCGCGCGAGCGCTGGCAGGAGGCGGGCCGTCCTGATGGTCCTGGTCGTCTGAATGATTTGCGTCATATCATTTACAAGTCGGCGGAGGTTCCGTTTCGGCGGGTGCGGCGCAATCTTGGTTTGATGATGCGCGACGGGATTTTGAAGGAGAACATTGACGGCGAGGCGTTGATCTGGGCGCACGAGCGGTTGCTGGCGCGTCCGGAGCAGCGGCGGATTCTGATGGTGATTTCGGATGGGGCGCCTGTTGATGATTCTACTTTGTCGGCGAATCCGGGGAATTATCTTGAGCGTCATTTGCAGCAGGTGATTCGGTGGATTGAGTATCGGAGTCCTGTGGAGCTGATTGCGATCGGGATTGGTCATGATGTGACGCGTTATTATCGTCGTGCTGTGACGATCTCGGACGCCGAGGATCTGGGCGGTGTGATGATGGAGGAACTTGCGTCGTTGTTTGACGAGGATTACGGCGCCTCCCCAACCCGCCATTAATTAAGGGACAGCCGAAGCACGGCCTCCGGCATTAATTAGGAGACAGACGAAGTGCTGTATTTGGCATTAGTGGGAGTTTGACTAAGACATTCACGATAGTCGCTCAAGCGAACCGCACCAACTGATGCCCGCAGGCGCTACCTGCAAAAAATTAAATTAAAGATTAAATGGACTGTTTAAGGGGTCAATTAAATCGGCGTTCAGCATTTGGCATTAGTGGGAGTTTGACTAAGACATTCACGATGCCGGCTCAAGCGAGC
>JALCBB010000148.1 GCA_028066985.1 Alphaproteobacteria bacterium | reverse complement strand
CCGTCTCCGTCTCCTCGGCGGGGACGGCGAAAACAGGCTCAACAGCACGCAACTCCTCAACAGGAATATGACAACGTAAACCATGGCCGTCGCCAATCTCCACCTCAGGCGGCATCTCACGCTCGCAAATCTCCCCCAACTTGCGCGGACAACGCGTGTGAAACGGACACCCCGTCGGCGGATCCAACGGCGACGGCGGCGATCCCTCCAGCACAATCTCCTTCTTCGTCACATCAGGATCAGGCTGCGGAACCGCCGACAACAACGCCTCCGTATACGGATGATACGGCGGCGCAAATACCTGCTCCACATCGCCATGCTCCACAATGTGTCCGAGATACATCACAACAACACTGTCAGAAATATGACGCACAAGATGTATGTCATGACTGATGAGAATCATCGTCGTGCGCGAACGATGCTGAATGTCATTCAACAGACGAGTCACAGCCGCCGCAACCGAAGCGTCAAGCGCCGACACAGGCTCGTCAGCCACCACACAGGACGGCTCCGACACAAACGCGCGCGCAATGCCGACACGCTGCTTCTGTCCGCCGGATAACTGACGCGGCAGACGATTGGCAAAGTCGCGCGGCAACTTCACAAGGTCAAGCATCTCGTCAACCTTCGCCTGAACATCCGCGCGTCCCCGCGCAACACCAAACTTGCGGATAACACGGCCCAATTGCCCGCCGATCGTATGACTCGGATTCAAGGTGTCAAACGGATTCTGAAAAACCATCTGACAACGGCTGATCTGCTTCTGATTGCGACGCTGCGCCGGAAGACGCGAAAAATCATCGCCGAGAACCTTCGCGGCGCCGTCCTGCGCCTGCTCCAAGCCAAGCAGCACCTTCGCGAAAGTAGACTTGCCGCAGCCGGACTCGCCGACAATGGCGAGCGTCTCCGCCTCGCGCGCGCGCATGTCCAGTTTCTCGTTCGCCTTGACCCACCGCTTCTGCTGTCGCGAAAAAAGACCGCCGACAGAACGCCGCGTGACATCATAATATTTGCGGAGATTCTCAACCTCCAGAACATTGTCACCGCACTCAATCTGCGGAGGCGGCGGGTCAGACGGCGGCGGCGGGTCCGAGTCAATCTCGGCAGAACGCCGGCAGCGCACAGCATGACGCGCCGCCGCAGAACCATGCTCAACCATCTCAATCTGTCCGCTATCGCAGACACCCTCGCGGAAATGCGAACAGCGCGGCCCGAAATAACAGCCCCGCGGACGCTCATGCGGCAACGGCAACTGTCCGGGTATCGGCGTTAACTGCCCGCCGTCCTGCAACTTGCGCGGCGAGGGAATACAGCCGAAAAGTCCGCGCGTATACGGATGATGCATCTGCCGGAAAACATCGTTGACGGGGCCGTCTTCAACGACCTGTCCGGCGTACATCACATTCACGCGGTCGCAGGTCTCAAGAATAAGACCGAGATTGTGCGAGATGTAAATGAGCGAGGTGTCAAAGCGTCCGGCGAGTTCGGCGATGAGTTTGACGATGCCCGCCTCAACAGTGACATCCAGCGCGGTGGTAGGCTCGTCCAGCAGCAGCAAGGACGGCGACGACAGCAGCGCCATCGCGATGACGACGCGCTGCTGCTGTCCGCCGGAAATCTGGTGCGGGTAAGAACGCATGATGCGCTTCGGGTCGGGCAGCCTGACATCGTTGAGCATGTCCTCGGCGCGGGCGAGCGCCTGCTTCTTGGAGTCAATAGACGCGTGAACCAGCGAAACCTCGGCGAGTTGCTTGCCGATCGTAAGACTCGGATTGAGCGACGCGGCCGGCTCCTGATAGACCATAGAGATTTCGTTGCCGCGGAGGTGGCGCATTTTCTCTTTAGAGAAGGCGGCCATGTCCTCGCCTTTGTAGAGGATGCGTCCGCCGGAGATGGCGCCGTTGTTGCCGAGGTAGCGCATGACCGCCATCGCGACAGTAGATTTGCCGCAGCCCGACTCGCCGACGAGGCCGAGGGTCTCGCCTTTGCGGAGGGTCATGTTGAAGCCTTCCACGGCGGGCAGTTCGCCGGCGCGGGTCGTGTAGGAGATGCGGAGGTCCTGGCACTGAATGACGGGCGTTTCGCCGTTCGTGCCGACAGCGGAGGCGGAGACGCCGTCGGCTCCGACGGCGGCGGAGACAGCGCCGTTTTTTTCGGCGTTCGGGACGGGTTGCATGTCCGACATTGTTCTTCTCCTTAACCGCGAAGAGATACAGGGACAGAGACGGGGACAACGGACGACAAAAAAGGCGCCGTTATTGTCTCCCCATTGACGCGCAAGGTGTCCGCGTCTTTGTCGTTGTCATTGACATTGACGACGGCGGTGCGGGCGGTGTGCATGTCAGACATCCTTAGTCGCGCAGGGAAACTTCGCGCATCCCGTCGGCAAGCAGATTAAAGCCGAGGACAAAAGTGGAAATCGCAATGCACGGAAACACCGCCATATGCGGGAAAATCAAAAGCATCTGACGAGTGTCGTTGACCATCCCGCCCCAGTCAGGCGTCGGCGGCGGCAAGCCAAGACCGAGAAAGCCCAGAATGCCGATCTGAATCGTCGTGTAGCCAATGCGAAGCATCGAATCCACAAGCAGCGGACCGCGCGCGTTGGGCAGAATCTCTATCAGCAGAATACGCCACATCGGCTCGCCGCGCGTCTGCGCCGCCGCGACATACTCGCGCGACCGAAGATCCAGCGCCACTCCCCGCACAATGCGGAAAATCCCCGGCGACGACGCGAAGGTCACCGCAAGCAGAATGTTGTAAACACTCGTCTCAAGAATGGTCAGAATCAGAATGTAAAGAACAAGAACCGGAAACGACAAAATCATGTTCGCAATGAAAGAAAGAACCTCGTCAAACCAGCCGCCGCGATAGCCGGCGATGAGTCCCATCGGAATGCCGACAACATAAGCGCAGAAAGTCGCAAGCGGCGCGAAAATAATCACCGTGCGCGCGCCGAAAATCACCCGCGAAAGAATGTCGCGTCCGATGTGATCGGAGCCGAGCCAGTGGCGTCCGCAGTGATACATTCCGTCATTTTCGCCGCCGGTGATGAGACCGCAGATGTCCTCCACGGGAATCTCGCCGATAGTCGCGCCGGCGCCCAGAATAATCTCGGTGCCGGGCGTCGCAAGCGGAACAACAGAAACAAGCGGCGGAAAAATCCAGCCGAGCGCCACAAAAACATCCGCAAGCAGCGCGATAAAAAGCCAGAACACAAGAATGGCAAGCCCGACAATGCCGACAGGCGACTCGCGAAGAAGCAGAAAAGCGCGCAGAAGCCGGGCGAAGGGACTCATTAATTGTTTCCGGAAAAGCGAATGCGCGGGTTGAGCAGAATGTAGCCGAGGTCGCCGATGGTCTGCGTGGCGACAGCGACAAAAACCGCGACCATCGCGCACGCCTGGATGATGTAGATGTCCTGATTGAGCGCGCCTTCAAGCAGGAGCGCGCCGAAGCCGCGATAAGCGAAAAAATACTCAACAACAATGACTCCCGAAAGCAGCCAGTTGAACTGAAGCATGATAACAGTGAACGGCGTGAGCAGCGCGTTGCGAAGCGCGTGGCGGATGATGACGGTGCGACGCGGCAGTCCTTTGAGGACGGCGGTGCGGATGTAGTGCGACTGCATCACATCAATCATTGACGCGCGCGTGATGCGGACGATATATCCGACATCGTAAAGCACAAGCACAAGGACGGGCAGGATGATTTCGCGCCACGACCATCCGCTCGCCATTGACGAGACGCCGGGCAGCCATCCGAGCCAGAAGACGAAGACGACGAGCAGGAGCGGCGCGCTCGCGAACTCGGGAATAGAGGTCGTGACGATTGAGCCGATGGAGATAGATCGGTCTCGCAGTCCGCCTTCGCGCATTCCGGCGAGCACGCCGAAGAGGATGCCGAGCGGCGCGACGATCCCCATGACGAGCGCGGCGAGGTAGGCGGTGCGTTCGAGGCGTCTGCCGACGACGGTGATGGCTTCGTCCTGGAAGACGACTGAGCGTCCGAAGTCGCCGACGACGGCTTTACTGATCCATCGGCTGTAGCGGATGGGGATGGGGTCGTAGTAGCCGTTTTCTTCCAGCCAGATGGCGCGCTGTTCTTCGTTGCTGTAGGGGCCGAGGACTTTGCGCGCCACGCTGTCGGGGTTGAGGTCGAGGGCGAGGAAGAGGACGAGCGAGAGCGCGAGCATGAGCAGGAGCATGTTCGCGATGCGTCTGAGGACGAGGGTGAGCATGGGTGTGCGGGGTGTTTGCCTTCCTGGGGGTTAGTATAGCGGTTGGGGGGCTTGGGGGCAAAGTGGAATTTGTGGATTATTGCGGGAGAGAAGGGGTCGTTTTTGGGCTAGTGGCTGTCTTGACCCTGCCCGAATTCGGGCATTAATTGGCATTAATTAGGAGACAGACGAAGAGCAGCCTCTGGCATTAGTGAGCGAGAATTTCAGACTCTTAAGGTGTTGGCTCAAGCGAACAACACCAACTGATGCCCGCAGGCGCTGCCTGCAAAAAAAATTAAATAAGAATTAATTAATAATTTATTAACCCCATTAATTGTCTAACTAGTAACAGAACA
>JALCBB010000147.1 GCA_028066985.1 Alphaproteobacteria bacterium | reverse complement strand
CGAGCGATGCCAACTGATGCCCGCAGGCGCTGCCTGCAAAAAATAAATTAAAAATTAATTAGACAATTTAAGGTGTCAATTAAAATCGGCGTGCGGCCTCTGGCATTAGTGGGCGTGAAATTCAGACTAGCGATGATGCTGGCTCAAGCGAGCGATGCCGGCAGATGGGTGCGGGCTAGCCCGCAAAAAAAATTAAATTAAGAATTGATGGACTATTTAAGGGGTCAAATTAAATAAATTCTTCTCTTATTAATTTAGACAAATAACGGTGTCAATTAAATAAATTGTTTTCTTAATTACCATTAGACAATTAATGGTGTCAAAAGATAATTGTTTTTCATTAATTAAATAATAAACAATTAATGTGTTAAAAAGAGATTTGTTCTGTTACTAGTTTGACAATTAATGGGGTCAATTAAATAAATTGCTTTCTAATGCCGGGGGCTGCTCTACGGAAAATTCCGCAGAACAAGCCCCCGGCACCAGAAAACACGGCAGGGCCGAAAAAACCCTCAAGCCCGGCGGAAATCCCGCAACAACGGCAGGCCGTCCGGACGCAACGCAGGCACAACACGATCACTCGCGTAAATCACAGGCGTCGCCTCATGCGTGATAAAACGATACGCGCCGCTCTCCTCCATCAGATCCTGCGCCTTGCGATACATCTCGTCACGCCGCGCGACATCCGACTCCGTCGCCGCCGCGTTGTGCAGACGATCAAACTCCTCGGAACGAAAACGCTCCCAGTTCCACACGCCCACCTGCTCCTGCGTGAACCAGGTGGTCGCGTAAGACGGATCCGGACGCATGGAAAAACGATTCATCACCAATTGCAGATCCCGCCAGGCGTCGCCCGCGTTCTCGTCGCCGAGCGCCCAGAAAGTGCCGGAGTCGTTGACAATGATCTCCACATCAATCCCGATCGCGGCGAGATTCGCCTGGATCACCTGCGCGGCGGTGGTGAAGTCGGTCTTGTTGATGACATTGAGCGTCAGCGACACGCCGGTCTCGCCGGACGCCTCAAGCAGTTCGCGCGCGCGCTCCAGGTTCGCCTCCGGCGCGATCATCCCCGCCGGACGATTGCCGGTCAGACCGGGCGCGATGATCCCCGTCGACGGCTCCACGGCGCCGAAGTACGCCGCCTCCAGGATTGTCGGCACATCAATCGCGTACTGAATCGCCTGGCGCAGTTCGCGGCTCCGCAATTTCGGATGCTCCACATTCATCCCGAGCCACACATAGAACAGCGACGGATACTCGTCCAGGGTCGCGCCCGCGGGAGGCGAGGTCCGCAGCCGCTCCACCGACGCCAGCGACACCCGCGTGAAGTCTATCTCGCCGGCCTCAAACGCGATCTCGGCGGTCGCCTCGTCGTCAATCGGAAAGACATCAATGGTGTCGAAGTCGTAGCGCTCGCCGGCCCAGTCGGGATTGCGCACGAACGACGACGACTGCCGCGGCGTCCACGACTTCAGGCGATAGGGTCCCGACTGCGCGACGGGCTCGGTCGCCATGCGCTTGCCGTCGAGCGCTTCCACGGCGCGTTTCGAGACGATGATTCCCGTGTAGTTCGTCAGGGTCGTCAGCCACAGCGGCGGAAACGCCTTTTTGAGCGCGATGACGCCGGTGCGCTCGCCGGTCACCTGCACTTCGTCCAGCTGCTCCCAGTCGGGCGCGTTGTTGGACTCCAGCGCGGGATCGGCGACGCGCTCAAACGAGAATTTCACATCTTCGGCGGTGACGGCGCCGAAGCCGTCGCCGAATCCGATGTCGTCGCGCAGCGCGAAGCGGATGTGCGTCGGGTCGGTCTGTTCCATTTCGGCGGCGCCGTCCAGTTTCCATTCCCAGACGCGTCCCGGCTTGTAGCCGATGAGGCTGACGAAGACCAGATTTTGCAATTCGCCGTCCGGCACGCCCGCGGAGAACGACGGGTCGTAGGTTCGCAGGTCGGAGTAACTCCGCATGCGGAATCCGCTTCCCGACTGCGCGAAGGCGCGGGACCCGGGCGCGGCGAGGGCGGTTGTTGCGGCGACCGCGCCGGCGCCCTGCAGGAATCTGCGGCGCGGCACCGGCATTTTCGCGTATTCAAGTTTGACGCTCATGTTGTCCTCCGGACTGTTAAAGGAGTTCGCGCGGGATTGTTTCGTCCCACTCGCGGGAGTGAAATTTCCTGCCGTTGAGGAAGGCGTTGAAGCCCGCCCGCAGCCGGAAATTCCGTGTATCGCATGTCATACGATGCCATGATTCGACACGCGTTTCAAATTCTTTTTCGCGCGCGTTGCGTGTTGTCCAGCGCACGACGATCTCGGCGGACGCGGGGTCGTCGCCGACGAGGTAGGTCTCGCTGACTTCCTGCGCGATGACGAGGTGGTGGTCTTCGCTTTGCAGGGTCGGGAATTTGTCGTTCCATTCCACTTGCGTGCGGCCTTCTTTGTCGGCGCCGGTGATGCGGGTGCTTTCGCCGTCTTCCAGTTTGCGCCAGCGCGAGGTGATTTCGTCGCGCGGCGCGGGCATTGTGATCTCGTCTTGCGCGCGCGGACGGCGCAGGGGCAGTGTCAGGCGACACAGTGAAGGCGCGATTTTGAGGGTGAAGGCTTCGGGCGCGGGCCATTCCATCGGCCAGTATGTTGTGGCGAGGGCGAGTCGCAGGCGGTTGCCGCGTGTGATTGTGCGCGCGATGACGCCGAGCGGCAGTCGGACGCGATACTGCTCGCCGGGTTCCAGAGCCTTTTCGTATTCGCGTCCGTTGAGTCCGTTGTATCCGGTGTCGCCGTCCATTGCGTTGAGGGCGGGGTGGTGCGTGAGGTTGAAGGCGCGCCACAGGATTCTTTCGGACGACCCGTCCGGCGCGACTTCGCAGAGGCGGACAGTCACGAGGGCGACGGGCTTGTCGGCGGAGAAAGTGAATTCCAGGATCGGCGTGCCGAGGAGGTCGGCGTCTTCGGAGGCGGGCGCGGTGTCAAAGCATGTGCAGAGGGTGTCTTCCATGCGCTGTTCGCCGGGGAGTTCGTTCTGCTGCCGCATTCCTGGTATGAGGGTGCCGCTTTTGAGGCCGTGGTCCTGCGGAGTTCTGATGGTGAGTTCGCCGGGCTTGATTCCGTTGGCGCCGCCCGATGCCGGAGGAAAATTGACGACGCCGTCGTCGTTGGCGACATTGACGGCGCCGTCACTGTCGCCGTCATCGGAGACATTAACGGTGTTGTCGTTGTCGCCCGCGGGGACACTAAAGGGGACATTAACGGCGCCGTCATTGTCGCCTGCGGCGCCGGCGTTGTCGCCCGCGGCGCCGTCACCGTCGCCGTTATCGGAGACATTAACGGCGGCGGTGTTGTTGTCTCCGTTGACATTGACGGCGCCGTCGCCGTCGGCGGCGGGAAAGAGCGTGCCGTCCGCGCCGAGCGCGAAGGCGACATCTTTAATATGCGGCGACGGCCAGACATCCTCCTTGACCCAGCGCCCCGGCCGCTCCTGCCATTCGGACGACACGCTGTCGCCGCGCCGCACGAGATACGCGCGCAGGGCGGGCAGATCGTGACTGTCCGCGCCGTCGCGCAGAAAGCGGTCAAACCACGCGCGCGCCTCGCCGAAGAAGTCGCCGGTCGGCCCGACCTTCGCGGTGTCGGGATATTTGTGTTCCCACGGACCGAGCCATGCCGCGATCGGCGAGCGTATATGTTCAAGCAGACGCGTCGGCGCCTCTTTATACAGGTCGGCGAGACCTCCGACGGCGAGTATTGGCGCGCGGATTTTGTTCCACTCCTGACAGGGGGAGGCGCGGCGCCAGTAGTCGTCGCGCTTCTGGTGGCGGTGCCATTCCAGGGCCATGAGGGTCATGTTTTCGAGGCGGTCGAGCCAGACATCGCGCCAGTCTTTGCGGAGCGGCGGGTCCGGCGGACGCGTCATGCGCGCGAGCAGTTCGGCTGACCAGGTGAAGTTGACGGTGTGGAGTCCGCCCCACGAGTAGTGACAGTCTTCGGTGTATCGGTCGGCGATGGTGCCGACGGAGACGACGGCTTTGAGGGCGGGCGGATTTTTCGCGGCGATCTGGAGTCCGTTGAAGCCGCCCCATGAGATGCCCATCATTCCGACGTTGCCGTTGCACCAGGGTTGTTTTGCGATCCATGCGATGACGAGGGTGCCGTCGTTGATTTCGGTTTCGGAGTATTCGTCTGTCATGTGGCCGTCGCTTTCGCCGGTGCCTGTGATGTCGGTGCGGATGACGGCGTATCCGGCTTTAGCGAATCTGGGGAGGTTGTGGTCGTCGCGAGCGGCGGCGGTGGCGTCGCGTTTGCGGTATGGGAGGTATTCGAGGATTGCGGGGACGGGCTGTGTGTCTGCGTTATTGGGCATCCAGATGCGGGCGGCGAGGGCGCGTCCGTCGTTGAGCGGGATGAAGCGGTTTTCTATGACGGAGAAGGTATCGTGCATGGTGTTGTTGTGTATAGCATATAGTTATCCCCGCCGCAAATACAGGACAGACGAAGAGCCGCCTCTGGCATTAATGGGAGATTGACCGAGACAGTCACGATGCTGGCTCAAGCGAGCGATGCCGGCAGATGGGTGCGGGCTAGCCCGCA
>JALCBB010000146.1 GCA_028066985.1 Alphaproteobacteria bacterium | reverse complement strand
GATTATAGCACAAAAACAGGCGCCGTAAATCCAGCCCGTGAGCCAAGGCCGGCGCGCCCCAACCTCAACTCGCAATCGCCAGCAAAGACGCATTGCCTCCACTCGCCGTCAAATCAGTCGTGACCACCCGCTCAGTCATAAAACGCTGAACATAACTCGGTCCGCCCGCCTTGGGACCCGTGCCCGATAATCCACGTCCGCCAAACGGATTGACCCCCACCACCGCGCCCACCTGATCACGATTGATATAGACATTGCCCGCCTCAACACCTCCGCTCACCCGCTCAATACGCGGAACACAACGGCTGTGCAAACTGAAAGTCAAGCCAAAACCAGACGCATTCACCACTCCCAAAACCTCGTCAAAATCACGCCAGCGCGAAACATGCAAAATCGGACCAAAAACCTCGCGCACAGGCGGCGCCAACTCAGACCACGACCACACCTCAGGCGCGAAATAATATCCGCCCCCAACACCCGGATCCGCACGCGCCAGCAACTCAGAACCCCTGCCAGACAGATACTCGCCCCAGGAACGCATCTCATCCACCGCGCCAGCGCCAATCAACGGACCAACATCAGTCTCAAGCACACCAGGATCACCCACGCGCAACTCGCGCACCGCGCCCAGCAACATCGCCTGCTGCTCGTCAGCCGAGTCCTCCTGCAAATACAAAACCCGCAGCGCCGAACACCGCTGCCCGGCACTGCGAAACGCCGACGACAAAACATCGCGCGTCAACTGCTCCGGCAACGCCGACGAATCCGCCACCATCGCATTCACTCCGCCCGTCTCCGCTATCAACACACCAATCGGCCCCTCGCGCGCCGCCAGTCGCCGGTTAATGCCGCGCGCAACCTCTCCGCTGCCAGTAAAAGCCACCCCCGCCAGACGCGAATCGCCAAGCAAAGCATCGCCAATCTCGGCGCCTCCGCCAGGCAGGAAATGCAGCACATCGCCGGGCACTCCAGCCGCCTCCAACAGCAAAATCGCCTCGTGCGCCACCAGCACCGTCGCCGACGCAGGCTTCGCCAGAACAGAACAGCCCGCCGCCAGCGCCGCCGCCACTTGTCCGACAAAAATCGCCAGCGGAAAATTCCAGGGCGAAATACACAGAAAAGGTCCCCGCCCCTCAAGGGTCAGACGATTGCGCTCGCCGGTCGGGCCGGGCAGATCAATGCCCGCTCCCAGACGCTCGGCCTCGTCGGCGTAATAACGCAGAAAATCCACCGCCTCGCGCACCTCGGATACGCCGTCAGCCAGCGTGCGCCCCGCCTCCGCCGCCAGCAGCGCCGCGAAATCGGCGAGACGCGCCTCCATCGCCAGCGCCGCGCGCCGCAGACACTCCGCGCGCGCCGCCGCAGACTCGCCGCGCCAGCCGAAATACGCCGACCACGCCCGCTCAAGCGCCCGCCGCGCGGAATCCGCGTCCGCCAGAGAAACCTCGCCGACCACGCGCGAAATGTCGGCGGGCGAGACCACCTCGCGGAAGTCGCCCGCCACCGCCTCGCCTCCGACACGCGCCGTCGCGCGAAGCCGGCGACCCCGCAGCGCCGCCACCGCGTCCAGCAACTCTCCGGCGTGCGCCGGATACGCCAGGTCGCGTCCGGCGCTGTTGCGGCGCGGCGCGTACAGATGCGGCGGCGTCGCCAGTCCGGGACCGGACGCCAGGTCGTCAAGCGGATCCTGAACCACCTCGCCTATCGGAACACTCGAATCCGACAGACGATGCACAAACGAACTGTTCGCCCCGTTCTCCAATAACCGCCGCACCAGATACGCCAGCAGATCACGATGCGCTCCCACAGGCGCGTATATGCGGCTGCCCGGACGCGGCGCCGTCACTGTCTCCCGTGAATCAGACGGGTCTCCCGCCTCCTCATTAATCACCTCGCCAATCATCTCGTGGAGACGCTCGCCCATGCCGTGCAGACGCTGAAACTCCCAGCCCTCCATGGACGCGCCGCCCAGATACAGCAGCGCCGACGCCGTGTGCGCGTTGTGTGTCGCGAAGCACGGACGCAGAACATCGCGCGCCGACAGCATCTCGGACGACACCGCCAGAAACGACAAATCCGTGTGCGACTTGCGCGTGAATGTCGGATAAGATTCAAATCCGCCCTCCTGCGCGCGCTTGATCTCGGTGTCCCAGTAGGCGCCCTTGACCAGACGCGGCTTGAGACGCGCGCCGCGCCGCCGTCCGAGGTCTGTCACTTCGCGCGCGACGCTCAGGGCGCGCGGACTGTACGCCTGAATCGCCATGCCGAGGCCTTCCCATTCGCGGAATTCGGCGTCCAGGGCGAGGGACGCGAACGCTTCAAGCGTCAGTTCCAGTCGGTCGGATTCTTCGGCGTCCAGGCAGAGCGGAATGTCGGCCGCCGCCGCCCGCGCCGCCAGCGAGCGGAGACGCGGCAGGATCTCGTCAAAAAAGCGTCCCGGCTGCAGCGGCGAAAAGCGCGGATGCAGCGCCGACAACTTCACCGAGACTCCCGAGGTCGCGAAGACCGGCGCGTTTTTTTCGCGCGCGGCGGCGAGGGCGTCTATGGCGTCGGCGTATCGGCTTGTGTATCGCGCGGCGTCTTCGGCTGTCCACGCAGCCTCGCCGAGCATGTCAAAGGAGCAGAGGTCCGCGCCGCGCGCGCGCGCCAGACCGCGCTCGATGTTTTTGGCGTAGATGAAGCGTCCGCCGAGGAACGAGACGCAGGCGCGGATCGCGCCGCGCACCACGGGCTCGCCGAGGCGCCGGATCATCTGCCGCAGGATCGGCCCTCCTTCTTCGGGAGAAATCACCGCGCCCGTCATCATCAGCACCCGCGTGGACGCGTTGACGAACCATTCTTGCGAGCCGCCGAGGTGAGTTTCCCAGTCGGCGCCGGCGAGCTGTCCGCTGATGAGGGCGTCGGCGGTTTCGGCGTCCGGGACGCGCAGCAGCGCTTCGGCGATGCACATCAGCGCGATTCCTTCGCGCGAGGAGAGTCCGTATTCCACGAGGAGCGCGGCGAGGGGTCCTTCGCCGTGACTTTCGGTGCGCAGACGCTCCACCCAGCCGCGCGCCCGCGTCGAGATTTCGGAGCGCGCCCGGCGCGGGAGGTCGAGCGAGTCGCGCAGCGCGCGCACGACTTCTTCTTCGGGGGCGTACCAGAGGGCCGCGCGCGCGGCGGCGGACTCGGGCGAGAAAGAAGACGGACGCGGCGGCATTAAAAGGTCACGGCGGAGTTACGACGGGAACGCTGACGCGGCGGCGGCGCGGACACAGAAAGGTCGCTGTCGCGGAAAGGTCGCTGGCGCGGCGGTGTGATTGTCGCGGCAAGGTCGTGACGGGGACGCGGCAAGGTCGCGGCGGAGTTGCGGACGCAGAAAGGTCGTTGTCGCGGCGGTGTCGTGGACGCGGAAAGGTCGCTGGCGCGGGAAATCATGACGCGAGGGAGTCGAGGTCTTCGCCCCAGGTGTCGGAGAGGACGAATTCTTCCGGCGGCGAGTCGTCATTTCGGGGCTGTGGAGGGAAGAGGGTCTGCCGTCCGTAGTATCGTCCGCGTCCTGTGATCTCAAGCCGGACGCGGGGGTGTTCTTCGCGCGAGACTTCCAGACACTCAACGCGAATCCGCGAGCCGATGACCGAGGCGGCGGCGAGGGAGTCGCCGGCCTTGAGTTCGCCGCGCGCCGCGGCGCATGCGAGTCTCGCGGCGGTGCCGGTGCCGCAGGGCGAGCGGTCGAGGCGTCCCGGCGGCATGACATTGGCGTTGAGGAGGGCGCCGTCAGCGAGGGTGTCGGTGAAGAGCGCGTAGGCGACGCCGCGGATGGATTTTATTTCGGGGTGCTCGGGCTGAACGGCTTCGCGCGCGGCATGAAGGACGGGTTTCGCGGCCGCGGTGATTTCGCGCGCGGTCTGCGGACTGAGTTTGATGCCGAGGTCGCGCGCGTTGACGATGACGAAGAAGACGCCTCCGAAGGCGATGTCAACATTGACGGCGCCGAGTCCGGAGACATCGAGGGGGAGGTCGAGGGTGTGCGCGAAGGCGCCGTTTACGCCGAGTTTCACGCTGAGGCATTTTCCGTTTTTTGTGTTTGCGGTGACGGGGATGATGCCGACGGCGGTCTCAAGGAGGAGTTTTGTTTCGCCTTCCTGGATTTTGATGTGCCCGGCTTCAAGGAGGGCGGTGGCGACGCAGATGGTGTTGGAGCCGCTCATGGCGTAGACGCGTTCGCCTTGCATGACGAAGAAGGCGGCGTCGGCGTCGGAGTTGAGGGGCGGAGCGATGATGTTGGTGCTCATCTGGGCGTATCCGCGGGGTTCCAGGGAGAGGAATCGTTTGAGGGGTGTGTTGTTTGAGTTGAGCCATTCGAGGCGTTCGGCGGGGGTACTGCCGGGGATGTGCGGGAAGCCGGAGACGAGGACGCGTCCGATCTCGCCTTCGCCGTGCGCGAGGAGGAGTTCGAGCGGCTGATTTTGCTGGTTCATTTGTGTGCGAGTGTAAAATTAAGTTTTGACTGATGTCAAAGACAACGAAGCGCGCTCTCCGGCATTAATCAGGCGACAGACGAAGAGAGGCATTTGGCATTAGTGGGAGTTTGACTAAGACATTCACGATGCCGGCTCAAGC
>JALCBB010000145.1 GCA_028066985.1 Alphaproteobacteria bacterium | reverse complement strand
ATTTTTTTGCAGGCAGCGCCTGCGGGCATCAGTGGGTATCGCTCGCTTGAGCCGATGCCGTGAATGTCTTAGTCAAACGCCCACTAATGCCAGAGGCCGCCCTTCGCTTGTCTCTTAATTCCCTTCGCTTGTCTCTTAATTAAAGCGCCCGCTAATGCCAGAAGCCGTACGCCGATTTAATTGGCGGCGCGCCGCTGCTTGTCCACCTTATATTTGCCCGCGCAGGCGCCGATCGCCATCGGCACCGTCACCGAAATGAAAACAGGATTGACCGCAAGAGACCAGACAATCATCCCCATAAACAATACAAACGGCAGCGTCGTTCCCGCTCCCCTCGTCAGACAAAAAGTCACGCGGAACGATATATACGAACTGACAGCATACAGCACAGAACCAGGAACAATGATATCAAGATCCGGCACAAGCGAACCGGCCTCGTCAAAGTTTCCGAACACCAGAATACCCGAAATTAAAATAATAGAACTCACAAAAGAATAAACCGCCGGCAAAACCAGCGAAGCGAACAAATTCTTCACGGCCGCCGAATATAAAATTTTGCGCGGAAATCGCGGCACACAAGCCAGTCCCCGAAAAGCGGCCAGCACCGCGATACAGAAAAACAGCGCGGCGAACGCCGAAGCGAAAATATTCAGGCGTCCGTCGGCAAAGCCCGCCCAGAAAGGCATGAAAGGCACGGCGACAATCGCAAAAGAAGAAGAAAATATCAGACGAACAGCAGTCAAAAAAACATCGCCGCCTCTCTCGGACAGATAAATAAAAAACAGCGCCGGCAGACCGACAACGCCGGTCGCGACAATCCAGATTATAACGCGCGGAGAATAAGTCACGGCAAAAACTACAATAAGAGTTTTACACGCCGCGGGCAAGCACTGTAAAAAAACAATTTATTTAATTGACCCCTTAAATAGTCAATCAATCTTTAATTTAATTTTTGCGGGCTAGCCCGCACCCATCTGCCGGCATCGCTCGCTTGAGCGGACACCGTGAATGTCTTAGTCAAAGTCTCACTAATGCCAGAGGCTGTACTTCGTCTGCCTCCTAATTAAAGCATCAACTAATGCCAAAGGCGGCGCTTCGTTGTCTCTCCTTAATTAGGGGCGGGAAGCAACGGCGAGCGCGGCACCAAAGACAAACTCCGCCGCACCTCCACCACCTCTGCCCCCGGCGCCTCCTTGCGCGCCAAAACCACATGCACCCCCGCACGCCGCGGAAACCACCGCCGCCCGAACCGCTCCGCCGCCACCGCGCTGAACCGCCGCCACCCGCCAGGCGCCGCGAACAACGCCCCCTCCGCCGCCACAGGAACCAGTCCGCGCGCGCGCAGCAGCGCCCCCAATTGCCGCCGCGAAAACGGCGCCCCGCTCCCGAACGGCGACTCCTCGCGCCGCGACCACACCCCGCCGCGCGCCGACACCACGCACACCATCTCGCCGCCGTCCTCAAGCACGCGCCACACCTCCGCCAGGACCGCGGAAACATCGCCGACATGCTCCAGCAAATGCGCCGCGAAAACCCGCGACACGCTGCCCGACGCCAGCGGCAGCGCGTCCGCGTCAACGACGGCGCAAAACACTGTCGCCGATCCGCGTTCAACGGGCCACGGCGCGAGCGACAGCACTTCGCGCAGGTCGCGTCCCAGCGCCGGCAGCCAGGGCGCCGTGTGTCCGAAGCCGACAAGACTTCCGTCCGCGATTTCGGGCCACAGCCGCCGCACCGCGCGCAGTATCAGCCGCCGCGCGAGCATTCCTTCGGGACTTTCGTAGAAGCGGATGAGATTTTCCGTGTCGGGCCGCATCGGAAGCGCGTCTCTTAAGTTCCGCCCTCCGTCACCGCGCGCCACGACTCGGCGAGCGCCGCGACGAGTCGCCGCCGGTCGTCCTCGCGGTGATGCGGCGACGGCGTGATTCGCAGGCACTCCTCGCCGCGCGCGACCGTGGGATAGTTGATGGGCTGAATGTAGATTCCGTGCCGGGCGAGCAGCCGGTCGGCGATGGCGCGGCACCTGTCGGAGTCGCCGACCGCGAGCGGCACGATCTGCGAGCGCGACTCAAGCACGGGAAGCCCCGCCGCGCCGAGTTCCTCGCGCAGACGCGCGGCGTGTCCGTGGAGACGCCGCCGCAGATCCGCGCCCCCGGCGACAATGCGCAGCGCCGCGCGCGCGCCCGCCGCGATGTACGGCGGCAGCGCGGTCGTGAAGATGAAACCGCTCGCGTGCGCGCGGACAAAATCACAGACAAGCGCGCTGCCGGCGATGTATCCGCCGAAACAGCCGAGCGCCTTGGCGAGGGTGCCGGCGATGATGTCTGTCTCGGCGGCGACGCCGAGTTCTTCGGCGAGGCCGGCGCCGTTTTCGCCGTAGAGTCCGACGCCGTGCACTTCGTCTATGAAGGTGAGGGCGCCGTGCTCGCGCGCGAGCCTGACGACCTCGCCGAGCGGCGCGAAGTCGCCGCGCATGGAGTAGACCGACTCAAGCGCGACAATCTTCGCGCGTCCGCGCGGACATTCCGCGAGCATGGCTTCCAGCGCGGCGGTGTCGTTGTGGGGGAAGATCTGTTTTTCGGCGCGGCTGAGACGCATTCCCTCTATCATGGAGGCGTGATTGCGGCTGTCGGAGAAGATGACGGCGTTCTCAAGGCGCGCGCCGAGGGCGGCGAGGGTCGCCATGTTGGCGACATATCCGGACGAGAAGACGAGCGCGGCTTCGCGCTTGTGGAAGGCGGCGAGTTCGCGCTCCAGACAGAGGAGTTCGTGGTTGCTGCCGGCGATGTTGCGGGTGCCGCCGGCGCCGGCGCCGGAGTGGCGCAGGGCTTTTTCCATCGCGGCGATGACCTGGGGGTTTTGTCCGAGCCCGAGGTAGTCGTTGCTGCACCAGACCTGGACTTCGCCGCCGGCGTTTGTGTTCGGGGCGGCGCTCTGACTTTCGCTCATTCCGTGGACGCGCGCGTATGGCGGACGCGCGGCGAGGCGTTCCAGTTCCACGAAGATTCGTCCTTCGCCGCGCTGACGGAGGGCGTTGAGGTCGTCGCGCATGAGGGCGGCGTAGTCGGGATTTTTTCCGGTGTTCATTGTCTGCCGCTGTTGCTGCCGGGACTATCACCGTCGCCGTCGTTGTCATTGACATTGACATTGCCGGGACCATCACCGTCGCCGTCGTTGTCGCCGTCGCCGTCGTTGTCGCCGTCGCCGTCGTTGTCGCCGTCACCATCGGCGGCGACGGTGACGGTGACGGAGGCGGCGTCGCCGTTATCGTCTCCGTCGCCGGTTTCGCTGCCGTTGTTGTCGACATCGACGGCGCCGTCGCTTTCCGCGGGAACGAAACAACTCCGACGCCCGAGATGACACGCGCCGCCTTTCTGTTCAACGCGCAGGAGAAGCGTGTCCTGATCGCAGTCCCAGAGCAGCGCGACGAGTTTCTGCGTGTTTCCGCTGGTCTCGCCCTTGCGCCAGAGCCGCCGCCGCGAGCGCGACCAGTAGCAGGCGTATCCGCCGGCGAGGGTTTTCGCGAGGGCTTCGCGGTTCATCCACGCGAGCATGAGGATGTCGCCGTTTCTGTGATCCTGGACGACCGCGGGAACGAGTCCGTCGGCGTTGAAGCGCACGGCGCCGACGCTGAAGGGCGGGCCGGAAGACGGACCGGAGGACCGGCTGGATGGCGGACTGTCTGACACGGCTGGCTTCGCTGTTTTGCGGGGTGCTGGAGATGTGAGTGTGCGGCGGGGGTTCGGGGGTGCAATCGTGTTTTGTTGGGGTTAGAATACAGGAATCTGCTGATTTCCGCATTTTTTTGTGTCTCTTTTTGTCACTCGCCGCCGTCGTCGTCGAATGCGGATTCGGCGGACTGTCGGGGTTTTTCTTCTGGTGACGGCGGCGGTGTTGTTCGCGTGGTTCGCGTGGGACGCGGGGCAGTACAGTCTTCAGGCCGAACGCGAGGCTTTGGCGCGGCGCGGCGCCGAACTGGAGGTGCAACTGGCGGAGGAGACGCAGAAGGGCACGGAGCTGCTTGCCGAATTGGAGGCGCTGCGGCGCTCGCACGAAGCGCTGGAGGGACGCCTGGCGCGCGAGACTCCGCGCGGACTTGAGGCGGATTTATTTGCTTTAGTGCGCGAGCGACTTGGGGAGGGAGTGTCTCCGGAGCGAGTGGCGGCGGTGTTGGGGTCTTTGGGGGGTGCCGAGTGTGTGGAGGGCGAGACATTTGTGCGTCGGATAGTGGTTCGCACGCAGCATTCGCGCGGCGGACAGGAGGCGGCGGTTTTCGCGGACGGCGCGATTTCGGTGACGATGACGGCGCTGGACGAGAGCGGTATTTTGCCTGTGCGTTTTGATTCTGGCTTGCCGTTGCGTCTGGTGGCGACTTTATCCAATTCGGAGCCTGTGGTGCGTGAGACGGTGTTGCCGATATCGTTTGTGGTGGAGCATGGTTTATACGAGTATCGTTTTCTGGCGATTGAGGTAGCGGACGAGTTGGGCCGTGCCGAGGTTCGCGCCCAGCGATGTTTGCTTGGCGCTCTTCGTTAACGGCGCCGAAATTCCGGACATTAATCGGGAGACAGACGAAGTACGATCCTTGGCATTAGTGGGAGTTAGACCAAGACAGTCACGATGCTGGCTCAAGCGAACTGCACCCGCTGATGCCCGCAGGCGCTGCCTGCAAAAAAAATTAAATTAAAAAGAAA
>JALCBB010000144.1 GCA_028066985.1 Alphaproteobacteria bacterium | reverse complement strand
GCTCGCTTGAGCCGACACCGTGAATGTCTTAGTCAAACTCCCACTAATGCCAAAGGCTGCGCTTCGTTGTCTCTTTTTAATTAATTGCTTTTTAATTTTGCAGGCGGCGCCTGCGGGCATCAGCGGGTGCGGTTCGCTTGAGCCGCTGTCGTGAATGTCTTGGTCAAACTCCCACTAATGCCAGGGGCTGTTCTTCGTCTGTCTCCTGATTAACTGCTACATTTAACTCATGTCCGTCCGCCGCTTTCTCCGCTTCGGCGTCTTCGCCGTCCCCGCCATCGCCGCGCTCCTCGCCCTCGGAACCTGGCAGCTCGCCAGACTCCAATGGAAAGAAAACCTCATCGCCGAACTCAACAACATCCGAAACACCGCCCCCCAGAACCTCGCCGCAAACCCGCGCCCGGACACGCCCTACCGCAAAGTCTCCCTCAACGGACGCTTCATCCCCGAAATCACCGCCTACATCGGCCCCAAACGATACGAGTCCGGCGGCGACCCCGGCGCCGAATCCGCCGCCGTCGGCGCCTGGATCCTTGAACCCTTCCTCGTCCAGGACAACACCGCCCCCGAAACCGTCGTCTGGATCACACGCGGATGGACCCCATTCCAGAACTCAACCCTCGCTCCCCGCGCGCCGTCTCCGCCCCCCGACACGATCCTGCAGATCCAGGCCGTCACGCGTCCCGCCGCCTACGCCGGATACGAATTCCTCCGCCCCGCCGCCCCGCAGAGCGGCTCCGAACTCTTCACCTGGCCCGACCTCGCCGAAATCACCGCCCGCCACGAAAACAACATCGCCGCGCGGAACATCACCGCTCCCGTCAGAACCGACATCTACCTTGTCGCCCTCTGCGACGCCGCCGCCGAAACGCTCTGCACCCCCGTCGCCGCCGGACAGGACGCCGCCGCCTCCCGCGCCGCCGCAGCCGCGCCGAATCCGGAGCCGCCCCTCGCCCTCGCCGCGATTCCGAATCTCCGCAACGCGCACCGCGACTACGCCGTCACCTGGTTTTCGCTCGCCGCCGCGCTTCTCGCCGTCTGGCTCTTCTGGAGTTTCGCCCCTCCTAAGCAAGACACCCCGTCCCGTTCCCGATTCGGATAAAGCATCCCTGTCCTGTCCGTGATTCGCCTTCATTCGTCCGAAATCGCTGAAATTGTCCGAAAATCGCCCAGAATCGCCGAAATTCGCCCGAATTCGCCGAAAATTCAGCAGAACAAGACCGCCATACTCCCGCAAAACGGCGAAATTCGCGCCAACAAACATATGCATAAAACAGCGCATCCCCTCCTTATCCGCGATTCGTCTTATTAATTTGTCCAAAATCGCCGAAATTATCCGAAATTCGCCCGAATTCGCCGAAAATTCGGCAGAGCAAGACCGCCATACTCCCGCAAAACGGCAAAATTCGCGCCGACATGTGTATAAAACAGCGCATCCGCGCCGAAAATAGCGTAAAACTGACCGCAGTGACCCGGCTCTCCTACCGCTCAACGCGCGGACAAGCCCCCGCGCGCGCCTTTGACGACCTGCTCCTCGCGGGACTCGCCCCGGACGGCGGACTCTATATGCCGTCCGAGTGGCCGCGTCTTTCCGCCGCCGCGCTCGCCGGCCCCGCCGCGCTTTCTTTCGCCGAGACTGTCGCCGAGGTCATGCGGCTCTTCGCGCCCGGCTCTGTTCTCGCCGACCGCTTCCTTCCGCTCGCCGAGCGCGCCTACGCGGACTTTCCGCGTCCCGAGGCGGCGCCGCTCGTCAGCCTCGGCGACAACCGATGGTTCCTTGAACTTTTTCACGGGCCGAGTTTCGCCTTCAAAGATTTCGCGATGCAGTATCTCGGACAACTGATCCCCGCGCTTCTGGAACATCGCGGCGAGGCTGTCACGATTCTCGCCGCGACTTCGGGCGACACCGGCTCCGCGGCGATCGCCGCCTTCGCCGGCAGACCGGCGACGCGGGTCGTCGTCCTGCATCCCGAAGGACGCGTCTCGGACATCCAGCGCAAACAGATGACCGCCGCGCGCGCCGCCAATGTCGTCAACTTCGCCGTTGACGGAGACTTCGACGACTGCCAGGCGCTTGTCAAAAGCGCTTTCGGCGACCGTGAACTTGTCAAGCGGCATGGACTGGTCGCGGTTAATTCCATCAACTGGGCGCGGATTGTGGCGCAGTCGGCGTATTATGTCGCGGCCGCGCTTCGTCTCGGCGGGCGCGACGGACGCGGCGTGAAGTTCGTGGTGCCGAGCGGCAATTTCGGCAACGCCTACGCGGCGCGGGTCGCGCGCAACATCGGAGCGCCGGTGGCGTCGGCGGGTGTGGCGACCAATCGCAACGACATTCTCGC
This sequence comes from Alphaproteobacteria bacterium, assembly GCA_028066985.1. Taxonomy (GTDB): domain Bacteria; phylum Pseudomonadota; class Alphaproteobacteria; order JALCBB01; family JALCBB01; genus JALCBB01. Next base: position 2,355 of record JALCBB010000144.1, on the reverse strand, counting down.
GCGTTTTTTCGGCGGCGGCGCGATGGAGCGCAGGGCTGTTGTCGCGACGATCGCGCCGTCAATGGACATTCAGGTCGCGAGCAATTTTGAGCGTCTGCTTTTTGAGATTCTTGACGGCGACGCCGCGCGTCTCCGCGACATTCTCGCCGAGTTCGCCGGCAGCGGACGCTTCACGGTCGCTTCGGAGGTTCTGGAGAGGGCGCGCGAATTTTTCTGGGGCGCGGCGGTGTCGGAGGCGGAGATAGAGGCGGAGATTCGCCACTGGCATGAGTCGCGCGGGCTGCTTCCTGATCCGCACAGCGCTGTCGGACTCGCCGCGATGCGAAGACGCTTCGGCGACGGTGACGGCGACGGTGACGGCGGCGCGGTGGTTGCGCTTGGCTGCGCGCATCCTGCCAAGTTCGCCGACACGGTTGAGCGCGCGGCGGGAGTCGCGCCGGTGATGCCGGCGGCGCTCGCGGAACTCAGCGGACGGACGGAGCGCGTCTCGCGTCTTGCCGGCAATTTTGACGACCTGCGCCGCGCCCTTGACGCCCTGCCCGTGTCGTCGTCATCAACGCCGCCTCTGGAGTCGGTGGCATGAGCGCGTCGCCGTCATCGTTGACATTGACGGCGACAACGACGGCGCCTTCATTGTCATCGTCGACATTAACATTGACGACGACAGCGGCGGCGCCTTCATTGTCATCGTCATCATCGTCCCTGGAGACGCCGGCATGAGCGCGCTGTTGTCATCGCTGTCGTCGTTGACATTGACGGCGACAACGGCGGCGCCTTCATTGTCATCGTCGACATTAACATTGACGACAACGACGGCGCCCTCATTGTCATCGTCGTCATCGCTGTCGTCGTTGACATTGACGACGACAACGGCGGCGCCTTCATTGTCATCGTCGTCATCGTCCGCGAAGCCGGCGAAATGAGCGCGTCATCGTCATCATCGTCAACGGCGACAAAGACGGCGCCGAGTTCGTCGCGGGCGCCGCGCGCGCTGTCGCGGGTCGCGACCTCCGACGCTCCCGAAGTGTCGCGCCTCGCCGGAAACATGATCGTCGCCTCGGACAGCATGGCAGAAGCCGAGTCCGTCACGCTCGGACTCTGGGTGCGCGTCGGCGCCGGACACGAACGCGAACACGAAAACGGACTCGCCCACCTCCTTGAACACATGGTCTTCAAGGGAACGCGCAGATACAGCGCGCGCGAAATCGTCGAGCGCATCGAAAGCGTCGGCGGCTGGATCAACGCCGCGACCGGACGCGAGTCGACAAGTTACGAGTGCAAAGTGCCGCCGGGCGAACTGCGCCGCGCGGTCGGACTCCTCGGCGAACTGTTCTGCGCGGCGCGGCTCGCGGCGGACGACCTGGAATCCGAGCGCGAGGTCGTCCTGCAGGAACTCGGACAGGCCGAGGACACGCCGGACGACATCATCTTCGACAGGTTTCAGGCGGCGGCGTGGCCCGGTCATCCGATGGGGCGTTCTATTCTGGGGACGCCTGATTCTCTGCGCGGCTTCACGGTGGGTTCGCTGCGCGAGTTTCGCGCGCGGCATTATCGTCCGCCGCGCGTCATCTGGACGGCGGCGGGACGGCTCGAGCACGGCGATTTCCTCGACGCGATCGGGGAGGGCTTCGCGGCGCGTGACGGCGGCGACGGCGTGTCGACGCGTTTACGCGGCGCGCCGCGTTATTCGGGCGGATTCACGGGCGAGGACCGGGCGCTGTCGCAGCTGCATATTGTTTTCGGGACGCGCGGTCTTGGTCGTCTGGATGATTCCTGGCCCGCGCTGGCGTTGTTGTCGCAGATACTGGGGGGCGGGATGTCGTCCCGTTTATTTCAGGATTTACGCGAGGAGGCCGGACTCGCGTACGCGGTGCATTCGTTTCTGACATCGCTGAAGCGCGAGGGCTTGTTCGGGGTGTACGCGGGATGCGAGCCGTCGCGGGGCGAGGAACTGGTGCGGCGTCTGGTCGGCGGATTGCGCGAGGTTGCCGGACGCGCGCCGGACGCGGACGAGTGCGAGTGTGCGCGCGCGCAGTTGCGGAGTTCGGTGTTGTTTTCGCGCGAGCGGAGCGAGGCGCGGATGGAGTCTTTGGCGCGGCGTTTATTTATTTACGGGCGGGCGCGTCCGCTGGTTGAGTTGCTGTCGGCTCTGGACGCGGTGACGCCCGAGGAGGTTCGGGATGTCGCGGGACGTTTGCTGTCGGAGTCTCCGCGTCTGGTGGTGCTGGGGCCTCTGTGCGGCGGCCTGGACGAGCGTCTCCGCGCCGCCGCCGAGATAAATTAGAAGACAGACGAAGGGCGGGCTTTGGTGTTTCCGGATGGAAATTCTCGGCCCGACAATCTCGTTGTCGCTTT
>JALCBB010000143.1 GCA_028066985.1 Alphaproteobacteria bacterium | reverse complement strand
TTTATTTTTTGCGGGCTAGCCCGCACCCATCTGCTGGCATCGCTCGCTTGAGCCGGCATCGTGAATGTCTTAGTCAAACTCCCACTAATGCCAAAGGCTGTTCTTCGTCCGTCTCCTAATTTTCGTCTGTCTCCTGATTAAAGCGTCACGGCAAGTCCGAGACTTGCCCCAGGCAACCCGCAGATATACACTCCACACATGCAGAAAATCCGGATCGCCGCCTCCCTCCTCGCCGCCGACTTCTCCCGACTCGCCGCCGAAATCCGCGACGTCCAGAACGCCGGCGCCCACCTCCTCCACCTGGACATCATGGACGGACACTTCGTCCCCAACCTCACCTTCGGTCCGCCCGTCGTCGCCCGCATGCGCGAACACGCCGAGATCCCCCTCGACGCCCACCTGATGACCGCGCCCACCGACCACCTCGTCCAGCCCTTCATCAGCGCGGGAGCGAAGAGCGTCACCGTCCACCCCGAGAGCAACCCGCACATTCACCGCACCCTGTCGCTTGTCCGCCAGAGCGGAGCCTCGCCCGGCGTCGCGCTCAATCCCGCCACGCCCGCCGGTCATGCGCTCGCCGTTCTTGACATTATTGACTCCGTTCTTGTCATGACCGTCAACCCCGGCTTCGGCGGACAGAACTTCATCCCCTCAACCCTGCCCAAAATTCGGGAGATCCGCGACGCCGTGCGTCAGTCCGGCAGGGACATCACCATCGCCGTTGACGGCGGCATTACTCCCGAGACGGCGCCGGAGGTTGTCGCGGCGGGCGCGCGGACTCTTGTCGCCGGGACTTCTGTCTTCGGAAAGGGCGCCGAGCCTGATCTTTACGAGGAGCGCATTCGCGATCTCATGCAGGCTGCCGAGCAGTCTCTTGCGAGCGCCGGCTGAAACAGCGACACCGCCGCCGTCAATGTCCGGGTCAACAACGACAATGACAATGACGACAACAGCGACAACAACACCGCCGCCGTTAATGTCCAGGTCAATGACGACAATGACGATGACGACAACAGCGGCGCCGTTATCGTCACCGTCACCGTCCCCGTTAATAATGACAATAACGGCAACACCGCCGCCGTCACCGTCACCGTTCCCGTTAATAATGACAATGACGACGACAACAGCGGCGCCGTTATCGTCTCCGTCACCGTCGCCGTTAATGTCTGAATTGACGACGACAGCGCCGTCGCCTTAAGCCGTCGCGACACCCGATGTCCCCCCCCGCCGGAAATCACAGGCAGCCCGGTCCGCTCGCGCAACTCCTCCAGACCGGCACGCCCGCCGAACTCCGCCGCGAGCGACTGCGCTGGCAACTCGCCCTCCCGCGCGCGCGCCGCCGACTCCGCCAGGCCGAGCAGAACCACACCGCCGACCTCGCCCCCCTCTTCGCCGCACTCCCCGCAGGAAACCCGGACGCCGGCGAACAACTCCTCGCCCGCGACAACCCCGCCGAAACCCCGCACGACTTTCTCCACCTCCACGACCTCGCCGCCCAGGCAAGCCCCGAAGCCCGCCAGTACGCCCGCGCCTCCGTCCAGCACTGGATTCAGAACACCCCGCGCTCCGCCGCGCACGCCCCCTGGCTGCCCGAAGTCGCCGCGCGGCGCATCCTCTCATGGTGCCTCGCCTGGCCCTTCTTCGGCGCCAGCGGAAACCTCAACTTCCGCCGCGCCACCCTCGCCGCCCTCAAAACCCAGGGCGACTGGCTCGCCGAAATCGCCCCCGCAGGGCTGCGCGGACAGCCCGCCCTCGCACAGCACATCGCCGCCCTCCTCGCCAGACTCATGGAGCAGAACCCCGAACACGCGCAAGACCCCGTCTTTGACACGCGCCTCGCCGCACTCACGGACTCCCTCGCCGCCGAACTCGGCGACGACGGAAGCATCCCCGAACGACAGCCCTCCGCGCTCCTTGATCTCTGGAGCGACCTCACGCACCTCCGCCTCGCCCTGCGGCGCTGCGCGCGGACGCGCGAAGCCGAACTCCTGGAACCGCGCATCGCCGCCGTCGCCGACGCCCTCGCCGCCCTCTCGCACGGCGCCGCCGGACTCGCGCTCTTCCACGGCGCGCGCGCCGAACGCCGGCGGCTCGCCAATCTGCGCGGCAGACTGCCGCAGCGTCCGCCGTCGCGCTCGGTGATGGGATTTGAAAGACTCCAGGCGGGCGGAGTGCGCGTCATCGCCGACTGCGCCGCCGCCGCGCCCCCCGCCGTCGCCAGCGGACGATACCACCTCGCCCCCGCCGCCCTTGAAGTTTCCGTCGACGGCGAGCGTCTCGTCACCGGCTGCGGCACCGTCGACACAGCCCCCTGGACACAGGCGCTGCGCCAGACCGCCGCGCACTCGTGCCTCGGCTTTTCCGCCGGCGAACGCGAACTCGCGCCGGGCGAATTCGCCGGACGCAGACTCTGGTACGGCGTCGCCGCCGAAACCGAATACGGAAACGTCAGACTGGAACGCCGCGAACACGAACACGCCGTGGAACTCGTCTACGGACACCGCGCCTGGCGCCGCCACGGACAGACCTACAGCGAGCGCAGCCTGCGTCTCCACGACGACGGCGCGCGGCTCTTCGGACGCGAGCGGCTGCACGCCGAGCGGCCGTGTTCGTTCGCGCTGCGGTTTCATCTCGCGCCCGAAATTGACAGCCATCCCGCGCGCGACCGCAGAAGCGCCCTGCTCAGAACCCGCGGCGGCGACCTCTGGCGCCTGCGAATCGACTCCGAACACGGCGGGAACAGCGACGGCGACAGCGACAATGACGGCGGCGGAGACGGAAACGACAGCGATGTGATTTTTCAACGCGAGGAGAGTGTCGTCAGTCTTGAGGGAACGCCCGAGCGCAGCACGCAGTGGGTCGCGCGCGGCACGACTTCAACGCGGCGCGAGGCGGCGCTGCTGTGGTCGCTGACGCGCGAGAAAAACGCGTAGAGGCGGAGACAGACGGACGACGGGCGGACGACGGACGGATAACGGACGGACAACAGACAGACGGACGACAGGCGCGGGGCGGATTTTCGCGCTATATTCGCGCGGCGGATTTTCGCGCTATATTCGCGCGGCGGATTTTCGCGCTATATTAAAAAAGCAAGTTGGACGATGAAACACGAAGAACAGAAACACGCGCTCCTCTCGGTCAGCGACCGCAACGGCCTTGACCGCCTCGCCTCCGAACTTCTGCGGCGCGGCTGGCGGCTCTGGGCGAGCCGCGGCACCGCGAAGTGGCTCAGGGAACACGACATTGACGCCGCCGAACTTGAGTCGCTGACGGGTTTCGCCGAGCGAGTCGGCGGCCGCGTCAAGACTCTGGACGCGCGCATTCACGCCGCCATCCTCGCGCGCGCGGACGAAGACGGCGAACTGCGCGATCTCGGCGCGCCGCGATTTTCGCTGGCGGTCGTGAATTGTTATCCGTTCGCGGAGGCGCGCGCGCGCGGCGACTCCGACCTCGCCGAACAGATAGACATCGGCGGACCGGCGATGCTGCGCGCGGCGGCGAAGAATCATTTGTTGTGCGCGCCGGTGCCGTCGCCTTTGTTTTACGACGAGGTCATCGCCGCGCTCGGAGACAACGACGGCGCCGTTCCTGCCGCGCTCGCGCGCCGTCTTGCCGCCGCGACCTTCGCCTTCTCCGCGAATTACGACGCCGCCATCGCCGACTGGTTCGCCGCCGGCACGAGGGAAGGAACGGACGCCGCCGCGCCTTTCGCCGGAATGAACGCTCTTGAGGGACATGAACTGCGTTACGGCGAGAATCCGCATCAGCGCGGCTGGCTTTATCGCGGTTCTGGCGCTGGCGGAGTCGCGGGCGCGAAACTCGTGCAGGGCGCGGCGATGTCGTACAACAACTATGCTGATCTGGACGCGGCGTGGCGGCTTGTCCGCGGCTTTGCGGAGCCGGCGGCTGTGGTTGTCAAACATGCGACGCCGTGCACGGTCTGCGCGGCGGAGTCTCTGCCCGCGGCGATTGCGGGGGCGTTCGGGGCGGGTGACGAGAGTGTCTTCGGGGGAGTTGTGGCGTGTAATCGTCCGATCGGGGCGGACGCTGTTGAGGCGTTCGGGGATATTTTTCTGGAACTGGTCGCGGCGCCTGAGGCGGGTGTGGAGGCGCGGGGTGTTCTGGCGGAGCGGCGTCCGCGGCTGCGGGTGCTGGAGGTTGCGGGGGCTGGCGGCGGTCTTCAGCATAAGACGATTGACGGCGGCGTTCTGGCGCAGGGCGATATTTTCGGCGAGGCTTCTGTCGGGACTGCTGTCGGAACTTCCGCGGTGTCGGACGAGGGCTGGCGTTGTGTGACGGCGCGCGCTCCGTCGGATGACGACCGGGCTTTGATGTTGTTCGCGTGGAGGGTGGCGGCGGCGGTGTTGTCCAATGCGGTGGTGGCGGCGCGGCGTGACGGCGACGGATCATTGGTGACGCTTGCGATCGCGGGCGGACGGACGAGTCGACTGGACGCGGCGCGTGCGGTTGCGGAGCGTGTCGGGGGCGAGCGGGGCTGGGTTGCGGCGTCTGACGGCTTTTTTCCGTTTGCGGACGGACTTGAGGTATTGGCGCGCGCGGGTGCTGGGGTTGTGGTTCAGCCTGGGGGCAGTCGTGGTGATGGAGGGGTTGTGGCGGCGGCTGACGCGCTCGATGTCGCAATGGTCTTCACGGGCCAGCGAGTCTTCCGCCATTAATTAAAGAGACAGACGAAGAACGACCCTTAGCATTAGTGGACTTTAATCAGGAGACAGACGAAGAACAGCCCTTGGCATTAGTGGACTTTAATCGGGAGGCAGACGAAGAACAGTCCTTGGCATTAGTGGGAGTTTGACTAAGACATTCACGATGCCGGCTCAAGCGA
>JALCBB010000142.1 GCA_028066985.1 Alphaproteobacteria bacterium | reverse complement strand
ATTAGTGGGCGTTTGACTAAGACATTCACGATGCCGGCTCAAGCGAGCGATGCCAGCAGATGGGTGCGGGCTAGCCCGCAAAAAAAATTAAAAAATAATCAGACAATTAATGGTGTCAAATTAAATAAATTGTTTTTCTTAATTATTATCAGACAATGAATGGGGTCAAATTAAATAGACTTGACCTTAATTGTCGCCGTGCTAATATAAAAAAATGGAACTTAAACTTCATGACACGCAAACGCGCGAAAAACGCGTCTTCACACCGCTCGACAAAACAAATGTCCGCATGTACGTCTGCGGGCCCACCGTCTACAACCCCCCCCACATCGGCAACGCAAGACCCGTCGTCATCTTTGACATTCTTTTCAGGCTTCTGCGGCTCCTCTACGGAGAGGAGCAGGTCGCCTACATCCGCAACATCACCGACATTGATGACAAAATCATCACCGCCGCCAAACAACAAAACATCACCATCACACAACTCGCCCGGTCCGTTGAAAAACAATTCCACACCGAGACAGAACAACTCCTCTGCCTCCCCGTCACCGCATCCCCGCGCGCCACCGATCATATCAACGAGATGCAGAAACTCGTCCAGGCGCTCCTCGCTAAAAATATCGCCTACATCGCCGAGAAACATGTCCTCTTCAATGTCGCCAGACAAAACGACTACGGCACCCTCTCAAAGCGTCAACTCAGCGACATGATCGCCGGCGCCCGCGTTGAAGTCGCCCCCTACAAACAGAACCCGCACGACTTCGTACTCTGGAAACCCTCCGCCGAAGACGAGCCGGGCTGGGACAGCCCCTGGGGGCGCGGCAGACCCGGATGGCACCTGGAATGTTCCGCCATGAGCGCCAAATTCCTCGGCACAACCTTTGATATCCACGGCGGCGGCATTGATCTCCTCTTTCCGCACCACGAAAACGAACGCGCCCAGACCTGCGCCGCGTCCGGCGAAAAAATCATGGCGAACTTCTGGATTCACAACGGATATGTCGTCCGCGACAACGAGAAAATGTCAAAGTCGCTCGGCAATGTCCTGCTCACAAGCGACCTGCTTGAACAATTTGACGGCGAGACCGTCCGCCTCGCGCTCCTCTCAGGACACTACCGCCAGCCGCTTGATATCACCACGCAAAAATTACAGGAGACAAAAACGCAACTGGATCGTCTCTACCGCGTCTGCAAACCCGACGCCGAAGTCCGGGAGCGCGCCGCGTCCGCGAAACCCGACGCCGAATTCCTCAACGCCCTCCTGGACGACCTCAACACTCCGAAAGCAATCGCGCGCCTTCACACCCTCGCCGCCGAAATTGTCAGCGAAAACGACAGCGAAAAACGCGGCGCCGTTAATGAAGCCCCTGGAACCGAAGAGTCTCCCTCCGCCGTCTCCGCCACAGACAAAAAAGTCGCGCTCCTCGCCGCCGCGAACCTCGTCGGTCTGCTCTCCCAGAATCCCGACACCCGCCTCGGATACATCGTCCAGAACGACACCGACGCCGCCCGCCTCCTCGCCGAGCGCGAAGACGCCCGCCGCGACAACGACTTCGCAAAAGCCGACGAAATCCGCGCCTCCCTCGCCAGCCTCGGCTACCAGATCGAGGACACCCCCGCAGGGCCCAGACTGCGGCGCCTCTCCGAAAAATAAGTCGCCATCGCCGCCGTTCTGTGATACGCTGACGCCATGACCGCCGCCGCCGCCGCCCCCTCCTCCGCCGCCGCCGCCCCCTCCTCCGCCGCCGCCGACCCGCGCGCCGACACCGCCGCCTTCTTCAACCTTCCGCTCAATGACGAGATCGTCGCCCGCGCCATCCGCGACGAGCAGACCCGACAGGCCGACGGCATTGAACTGATCGCGTCCGAAAATCTCGTCTCGCGCGCCGTGCTGGAAGCGCAAGGCTCAATCCTCACCAACAAATACGCCGAGGGCTATCCCGCCGCCCGCTACTACAGCGGCTGCGAACACATTGACACCATTGAGGCGCTCGGCGTCGCCCGCGCGCGCGAACTTTTCAACTGCGCCTACGCGAACCTGCAGCCGCACTGCGGAGCGTCCGCGAACCAGGCGGCGTTTCTGGCGCTGCTCAAGCCCGGCGACACCTTCCTCGGGCAGTCGCTCAGCGAAGGCGGACACCTCACCCACGGCTCGCCCGTCAATCTCTCCGGCAAGTGGTTCAACGCCGTCTCCTACGGACTGGACAGCCGCGGATACATTGACTACGACGCCGTCGCCGAACTCGCGCGCGAACACAAGCCCGCGCTGCTGCTCGCCGGAGCGTCGGCGTATCCGCGCGTGATTGACTTCGCGCGGCTGCGCGAAATCGCCGACTCCGCCGGCGCCTGGTTCATGGTGGATATGGCGCACATCGCCGGCCTCGTCGCCGCGGACGCGCATCCGTCGCCGCTGCCGCACGCGCATGTCGTCACGACCACCACGCACAAGACCCTGCGCGGCGCGCGCGGCGGAATGCTGCTTACGAATGACGAGAAGGTCGGCAAAAAACTCGCGTCGGCGGTTTTTCCGGGACTGCAGGGCGGTCCGCTGGAGCACGCCGTCGCCGGCAAGACCGTCGCGCTCGGCGAGGCGCTGAAGCCGGAATTTAAAGACTACATCGGCGCCGTCGTTGAGAACGCGAAGACGCTCGCGCGCGCGCTCGCTGAAAACGGATACAGTCTCGTCTCCGGCGGCACCGACAATCACATGCTGCTCGTTGACCTGCGCGACAAAAATCTCACGGGCGCCGCCGCCGCCGACTGCCTGGAACGCGCCGGCATGACCTGCAACAAAAACGCCGTGCCGGACGACCCCGAACCGCCGCGCGTGACTTCGGGCATTCGGCTCGGCACTCCCGCCGCGACGACGCGCGGATTTCGCGCCGCCGAATTCGCCTGGGTCGGCGCGACCATCGCGCGTCTTCTGGACGCCCTCGCCGCCGGCGACGCCTCCGCGCAGGAGCGCGAAATTAAAAACGAAGTGCGCGCGCTCTGCCGCCGCTTCCCGATTTATTCGTAACGCCATGCGCTGCCCCTTCTGCTCGCAGGACGACAGCCAGGTCAAGGACTCGCGGCCGAGCGAGGACGGCGCGACCATCCGCCGCCGCCGCCAGTGCGGCTCGTGCGGCGCGCGCTTCACAACCTTTGAGCGAATCCAGTTGCGCGACCTCGTCGTCCTCAAGGAGGGCGGACGCCGCCGCGAACCCTTCGACCGCGACAAGATGCGCCGCTCGCTTGACATCGCGCTGCGCAAGCGTCCGGTGGACGCGCAGCGCGTGGACAATGTCATCAGCGGCATCGTGCGGCGGCTTGAGAGCAGCGGCGAGCACGAGATCGACAGCAAGGTCATCGGCGAGATGGTGATGGACGCGCTCGGTTCGCTGGATCCGGTCGCGTATGTGCGGTTCGCGTCGGTGTATCGGAATTTCCGCGAGGTGCGCGAGTTTGAGGATCTTGCGAGCCGTATTCGCGGCGAGAGGTAGCGCGCGGCGCGGCGTTCCGAATGACGGCGACGGCGGACTCGCTGTTTGAGGCGCTGTCTCTGACTCTGGCGGCGCGGCGGCTCGGACAGACGGGCGCGCGTCCGCCGGTCGGCTGTGTGGTGGCGCGCGGCGGCGAGGTCATCGCGCGCGGCGCGACCGACGCCGACGGACGGCACGCCGAAGAAATCGCGCTCGCGAGTCTCGGAGACAGCGACGGTGACGGCGCCGCGGCCGGCGCGGAAGTTTTCACGACACTGGAGCCGTGCGCGCACGAGCGCGAGGGCGGCGGATGCGCCGAGAGACTTATGCGGGCGGGGGTTCGGCGTGTTGTGTATTTGACGGGCGATCCTGATCCGCGCACTGACGGACGCGGCGCGGAGATTTTGCGGCGCGGCGGCGTTGAAGTTTTGATGTCGGATGACGGGGAGCGGCGGCGCGAGGCGTATTGTCTGGCGCTGGGGCATATTTGTCGTGTTCGGGAGGGACGTCCGATGGTGACGCTTAAGATGGCGGCTTCATTGGACGGACGCATTGCTCCGCCGGAGACTGGCGCGGGGGAGCGGCGCTGGATCACGGGCGAGGACGCGCGGCGGCGGGCGCATTTATTGCGGTCGGAGCATGATGTAATTCTTGTCGGCAGCGAGACGGTTCTGGCGGATGATCCGGAGTTGACGGTGAGGCTGCGGGGATGGGAGGGATGTCAGCCGTTGCGGGTGGTGCTGGACACGCGGTTGCGGGTGTCGCCGGGGAGTGTTGTTTGTCGTGGCGGGGCGACCTGGATTTTCACGCGGCGCGGCGCGGACGCGGAACGGAGGGCGGCGCTGGAGGCGAGTTCTGGTGTTCGTGTGATTGAGGTTGAGGCGGACGGCAATGTTCTGTCGTTGCCGGCGGTTCTGGGTTTTCTTAAGGAGGAGGGTTACGGTCGTGTATTAGTTGAGGGCGGGGGTCGTGTTGCGTCGGCGTTTCTGGCGTCTAAGTTTGTGGACATGCTGGCGTGGTTTACGGCGCCGGTGTTTCTGGGCGCGGAGGCGGCGCCTTCTATTGTCCCGCCTTATGAGTCTGACGGCGACGACTGGAAACTTCTGGAGCGTGAGATTCACGGCGATGATCTTTTGTCTCTCTTTCTTTCTTCGCGTCATATTAGCCAATTATAAAGACAGACGAAGAGCAACCCTTGGCATTAGTAAGACTTAATTTCAGACTCTTAAGGCGTTGGCTCAAGCGAGCGATGCCAGCAGACGGGTGCGGGCTAGCCCGCAAAAAAAATTTAAATTAAAGATTAATTAATTAAAGAGACAACGAAGCACGGTCTCTGGCATTAGTGGGAGTTTGACTAAGACATTCACAATGCTGGCTCAAGCGAGCGATGCCAACTAATGCCC
>JALCBB010000141.1 GCA_028066985.1 Alphaproteobacteria bacterium | reverse complement strand
CTAATTAATCTTTAATTTATTTTTTTTGCGGGCTAGCCCGCACCCATTAGTTGGCATCGCTCGCTTGAGCCAACATCGTGAATGTCTTAGTCAAGGTCTTACTAATGCCAAATGCTTTTCGTCGGTTAATTTTCAGAAGCGCAATCTTAAACCAGCAGAGCCGCCCACAACAGCACGCGCATCCGCACGATGTCCAGGATCACGCCGCCACAACAAACGCATCTCGACCGTCGCGCCGCGCGCCAGCGTCCGCGCCGCCGCCACCTCCAGTCGCAACTCACGCCCCGAAGGCACAAGTGATACATCGGCAACCCGCCGCTCCACAGTCTCCCCGTCCGCCAAAACCCGCACCGGATAATCCACCCGCAGCACTCCGCGCCGCGCCCGCAACGGCTGCGACAACCGCACCCCGAACCCGCCGTCCGCACGCACAGCGCCAAGCGACCACCCGCGCGCGCGCAGTCCGCGCCACTCGCGCAGCACCCCGCCGCCCGCAGCCCGCACCTCGGCGGCGACAGAGTCGGCGAAGACACGCCACCCGCCGGCGCGGCTGTCCAGTCCGAGTCTGACAAGGCGGGTCCGCGCGCCGCCGCCGCGCCCGAGCGCCCCTTCATTCGCGCCGCCAAGGACATGCGTCTCTTCGCCGAGTCTGCCGATTTCCCAATGCAACCTTGAGTTGCGTCCGACTTTTTCCGTCCCGCCGAGCCGCAGGAGACTTCGCCCGCCGCCTGTGTCCGCGCGCGCGTTCCGCCGCATGCCGGTGTCGGCGAGGCCGAGCCACACTGTCCGCGAGGGAAGGCTTTCACCGCCGCGATTTTCGCCCCCCGCGCCGCGGATTCCGACCGCGAGTTCCGGCGCGTTGACAATCTCCGCGACGCCGAGCGGGTTCGCCGGAAAGAGTCCGGCGCCGCGCGTGTCGTGTCGCGGGCCGGCGCCGACGAGTTCGTTCATCTGCGACGAGAGGCGCAGTTTCACCTGCGCGCCCGTGTCGGCGCGGGTCGCGAGTTCTGTCCGCGCGACGGACGAAGGCGCGAGCAGGATCGCCGCGCTCGACATCGGCGGCGTCGCGCTGACGCGGCGGGAGAGTTCGCCGGCGAAAGCATGATTGAGTTCGTCTATGACAATGCTTTCGGCGAGCGTTTCGCGGACGCGCAGGGCGGCGTCGCCGAGCGGCGTTCCGCCGCGCCAGACACTTCCCTCCATCGGAATTCGCGTGTCGGAGAGCGAGGTTGCCGTCGTAGTTGCAGTGTCGCCGACGGGTTGAAGCGCCTCGTTAATTCTCATCCGCCCGTTCCCCGTCCCGTCGGGCAGATCACCGTCGCGCGCGTTGCGACATTCAACCGCCATCGCGCCGACCGCGCAATTGTCTCCCGTGCCGGCTTCAACGAGTTCGGCGGTATCCAAAAGACGCTGCGCCGCCATTTGCGCGCCGCGATCGCCTGTGTATTCGTCCATCACCGGACTGAAGCGACCCATGAGAAGCGCGATCGCGCCGCTCACCTGCGGAGCCGCAAACGAAGTGCCAATCCCCGCCGTCTCATGCAGACCGTTCCTGTCGAGAGTGAGGAGCGGCAGATATTCGTCGGGTTCGCCTCTTTTACTTTCGCTGTCGTAGCGTGTCACGGGCGCGAAGATACAGCGCGCTTTAAGAGCCTCGCCGCAACCATTGGAGTAAAACGCCTGCCGCCATTTTGTAATTCTGCTCCAACTTGAGCCGATACCCTCCAGCGCACCGACCACCACCAGCGAGTCACGGAGTTCCGCATCTTCGGCGAAGCGCGCGGGATAAACATCCGAGGGCGCATCTACATCGTAGATATCCCGCCCTTCCTGCGGAGGGTCATCGGTGAGCCATTTCGCGTGACGATAGTTGCCGAGCGCAACAACCGAGACAACGCCTTCGTCACCAAGGTCTTTAATCAGACCTTTAAGATCCGCAAACCTCGTATCCGTGTTCAGCGCCGGCGACGCCGCAAGTCTTGCATTGAACGCCGCCTCCAAATTGCCAATGTCGGACTGCCAGTCTTGCCCGCCCCCGGAACAGCGATGAGCGAGATCGGCGGGGCGTCCGCAGAATTTCTCTATCTCCGAGTGCAGAAACGCCTGCGGCCCAAGATAGATGTAACTGAAGTTAACGACTTTCAGCGCATTGACTTTAAGCGTCTTGTCATTATTGAGAAAAGCGCCGCGGATGCCGTTAATTTCCGCATCAGGAACAAACCTGTCCTCATTCTTATATATTCTTGCCAGCTCTCTGCCCGCATTCGTGTCAGCGCCGGAAATAGCGGGGAGCGGATTACTCGTATTAAACGAATTGATATTCACATAGGTGACACTAGACGACGGCGCGACGCCGACGCTGTATCCGCCGCCGCTTCGCGCCGCAATAACTCCCGCCACCGCGAGACCATGCCAGTAACCGCCTATAGACGGAACAGAGTCAAGCCGTTTATTAAGTCCGCCCTCGTGAAAAGTTATACGATGACTCGGCAAGTCAGGGTGTCTGCCGTTTTCGCTGCCGTATCCGACATCAACGACGCCGACAGTGATATCCGCGCCCCCGGAACGCGGCAGGGTCACGCCGCCCCCGTAAACGAGTCGCGCCTCCGTCTCTTTGTTTATCGGCGCCGGGGGCAGCGAACTCGCGACGCCGCCGCCTCCGCCGCCGCATCCGCACAGCACGAGCAGCGCCGCCGCGCCCGCGCCCGCTTTCAGTTTTGCTGTCCGAGTGATCACATCCCCTCCGTGTCGCGTGCCCCCGGAGGGACTTGAACCCCCACTCCCTTGCGAGAATGCGATTTTGAGTCGCACGCGTCTACCATTCCGCCACAGGGGCCGCCGCAAGTATAGACCGCCCCGCACAGCAGGACAAGCCGCGCCGCCAGACTTTGATATCGCCGCAAACACCGCTATACTCGCGCCCATGACCGCCGCGACCTCCACCGCCGCGACCTCCACCGCCGCGCAACATTCCGCGAAGCGACATTCCGCGAAGCGAAATCTCGCCGCGCAGATCGCGCAGACGCCGGACACCGAGTCCGTGCGCGACTTCTCGCCAGGGCCGGGCATCGTGCGACTCGGCAAATTCTTCGACCCGGCGCGACTCGACACCGCCCTGGACGAAGCCCTCGCCGTTGACGGATGGCGCGGCGAACTCGTGAAGGCAATCTCGCTGACGCAGATTCCCGGCGACGCCGACTCGCAGCGCGGCAACAACTTGCGCGGCCTGTACTGGACGCGTCCCGACGGCACTTACAACGAAGTCGCGCGCGAAGAGAAGGTCGCCGAAGAGCAGTTCTCGGCTTTCGTTGACGAATACGCGCACACTTACTTTCACGAGGTCTGGCGCGTGCTGTCTTCCATCGCGAAGATCGGACGCACCCGGCTTCTGATGATGGCGCCGCGCAAAACTTTGTCGTGGCATCGTGATCCGGAGCCGCGTCTGCATGTTCCTGTCCGCACGAATCCCGGCGCGCTGATGATCGTGAACGGACACTGCACCCACCTGCCCGCGGACGGCTCCGTCTATTTCACGGACACGCGCGGCTATCATGTGGCGTTGAACGGCGGCGAGGAGGAGCGCGTGCATCTTGTCGCGACCCTGCCGCTGGACGCCTGAAGCGGACGGCGCGCCATGTCTAATCGGGTGATTGATTTTCGCAGCGACACGGCGACGCGTCCGAGCGCGTTGATGTACGAGGCGATGCAGGAGGCGCCGTTGGGCGACGACTGCAAGGGCGATGATCCGTCGGTGAATTTGCTGCAGGAGCGCGTCGCGGATTTGACGGGCAAGGAGGCGGCGCTGTTTTTTCCGAGCGGCACGATGTCAAACTGCGCGGCTTTACTGACGCACTGCGGACGCGGCGACGAGTATATCGTCGGCGAGACTTATCACACATATAAGTATGAGGGCGGAGGCGCGTCGGCGCTGGGCGGCATTTTCGCGCATACTTTGCCGGTTCGGGACGACGGCGCCCTCGCGCTGGACGACATTCGCGGCGCGATTCGTCCGGATGACGCTGTGTATGCGCGTTCTGCTTTGCTTGCTCTGGAGAATCCGACGGACGGCCGTCCGCTTTCTGTTGAGACATTGGCGGCGATGGCCGGCGTTGCGCGTGACGGCGGCCTGGCGACGCACCTGGACGGCGCCCGACTTTACAATGCTTCCGTTGCTTTGGACACCGACCTGCGTGATTTTGCCGGACATTTTGAGAGTGTGTCCATGTGTTTGTCCAAGGGGTTGGGCGCGCCTGTGGGGTCTGTGTTGAGTGGTGGGCGTGATTTTATTCGGGAGTGTGTGAGGTGGCGCCGGAAGTTGGGCGGGGGGATGCGGCAGGCTGGTGTGGTTGCGGCGTGTGGTTTGGTGGCGTTAGACGAGACGCCTCCTTTGCTTGCGGCGGATCATGCGCGCGCGCGACGCTTGGCTCGTGAATTGTCTGACCTCGCCGCCTCATTGGACGCCGGACGCTTAAAGGTCGCGGACACGGCGACGAACATGGTGTTTGTGTATCCTCGTGAAGTTTCTGACTTCACCGGCCTTGTGGAGCGCGCCCGTGATTCTGGAATTCGCATTGGCGGACGGGATAATTTCTTCCGTTTTGTTTTACACCGTGATTTGGGTGATGATGATGTAACTCACCTCCTCGCCATTTTCTCCGAGTATTTTAACATTTAACCGAAGAGCGATCTTTGGCATTAGTAAGACTTTGACTAAGACAGTCACGATAGCCGCTCAAGCGAACCGCACCAACTGATGCCCGCAGGCGCTGCCTGCAAAAAATAAATTAAAAAGAAATTAATTTATTTAATTGACGCCATTAATTGTCTATTAATGAAAAGGCAATTGATTTAATTGACCCCTTAATTTGTCAATTATTTTTTTAATTTTTTTTGCGGGCTAGCCCGCACCCATCTGCTGGCAT
>JALCBB010000140.1 GCA_028066985.1 Alphaproteobacteria bacterium | reverse complement strand
CTATCGTGACTGTCTTAGTCAGACTCCCACTAATGCCAAATGCAGTGCTACGGAGACTCATAAGCCGGCGCTATCACTGCCGCCTACGCCGTAACACCACTAACAATCCAAACGGACTGAAACAAAAAACCCTCATCCCCAAAACTCGCCGCACAAACTCCACGCATCCGCTCACCGGCAAACCCCTGCCGCCATCGCCGTCCAGTGTCGTCCACTCAACAACGCAGCCGCGCGCCACCAAACGCAGAACCAATGTCCCGCCCGCAGACGCCGACAACACAGAAACATCCGTCCGCCCGGATCGCGGGTCCAATAAAATCCATCCACAGCCCCCAGACCCGCGAAACGGCAACATCACAAAACAATGACGCCACCCGCCCCTCAAAAAAATACTCCACCACGCCCCGCGTCTCCCCGAAAACAACACCAGCGCCGACCCGGGATGACATACACGACGCAAGCCAAAAGTCTCGCCGTCACTGTCGCCGTCACCGTCACCGTCGCCGTCTCCCTTAACCCGCGACAACACCCGCCTTCTCCCCCAACTCGGCGCCAAACGCACCGCGACGCGGCACCGCATCAGCAGCACGCCACGAACGAATGCGTCCCGTCGGCACCGACAACATCCGCGCGCGCTCCGGCGCCGACACAGGACGCCACATCCAGTCAATAATGCCCTTCGACTGCAAAGCAACACCAAGACAATTCATCGCCTCAAGCCACAACGCCAATTCACGACAGCCGCGCGGAGAGTCCGCGACGGGGGCGCGTCCGCGCATGCCGTAACGGCGCAAGACCGCCAGATGCTCGCGGAAAATCAAACGCCGCGAATGCAAACGGCGCAAAACAACTCCCACCTCGACAGGCTCGCACGGACGCGGCACACGCGCAGGCGCGAAACGCCAGCGTCCGCCGCCGCCGTCATTCAAAGCCTTGCGCCACGCAATGTGCCAGAACCAGGCGTCCTCAGGAGTGTCAAACAAAACAACGCCCGCGATGTCCCTCGTCGTCAGCCGGCGCGCCGCAGGTGAGCCAAAATGCGGAAGGACGGCGGCGGACTGGGGCATGATCTTCTCCTTGGTCTGGTTGTCGGCAGAAGGCGCGAGTCGCCAGCCGGCGAATCGGTCGCCGTTGGATACACCTTCCCTAAAAAGAACAATACTGGTATATAACAGGAACATAACGCTGTCAAGAGGAATTCTGAAAAAAATTAAAAAAAATTTCGGCGGAGACGCGGAAGGTCAAAAGTCAAGCATTTACAGATACTTAGAGCCAATACCGGCTGATCGCCCGCCGCGCCTGTTTTTTGTCCATCAATTGTCAAATAACCTGTTGTTAACAAAGGAAAATATGGGAATTATCGCCTTTTGTCGTCAGTGCCTAATTAAGAGGAGTAATTAATTATTTTTTTGCGGGCGGCGCCCGCGGGCATCAGTTGGCGCGGCTCGCTTGAGCCGACACCGTGAATGTCTCGGTCAAACGCCCGCTAATGCCAAATGCCGCTCGCCGATTCGCCTTTTGTCGTCAGTCCCTTAATTAAAGCATCGCTGATCCTATATACTATGGGGATGCGTATCTTCGACTCCGTCCACGGCCTCATCCCCTTCGAAGACAACGACGCGAAGGCCCTGCAGGAAATCATAGACACTCCCGCATTTCAACGGCTGCGGCGAATTCGCCAACTGGGTTTCGCCGACCTCGTCTACCCCGGCGCGACGCACACGCGCTTCGCTCACTCCGTCGGCGTCTTCAAAAACGCGCGCGACATGCTCAATATCGTGCGGCAGCAGTCCGGCGGCAAATACAAAAAACGACAGGCGCAGATCACTTCAATCGCCGCGCTGCTCCACGATGTCGGTCACGGTCCCTTCTCTCATTCTTTCGAAGGCGCCGTCAAAACGATTGACAAAAAATTTGACGAAAACGCCGGCGGCGACGAAACCCCCCTTCACGAAAAATGGTCGGAGCGCATCGTCCGCGAGGACGAAGATGTCAAAAAAGCGCTCGAAGCGATTGATGAAAAAATCGGCGGCGAGATCGCCGGCTTCCTGCAGGACATCAATCAGAAAAAAAGATCCGACCTCTATACGGAAATCGTGTCGTCACAATTTGACGCCGACCGCATGGACTACCTGCAGCGCGACGCCCGCGCCACAGGCATTGACATCGGCAACTTTGACCGCGACTGGCTGATGGACTGCCTCCGCATTGACGACGGAAAAGACAAGCCGAACTGGGTCGTCGGTTCCAAAGGGCGGCAGGCGGTGGAGGCGTATCTTCTGGCGCGCGTGCAACTGCAGGAGTCAATCTACTTTCACCCGACAAACTGCGGCTTCAACATCATCTTCCAGAAACTGCTGGAAGAACTGAACGACACGCTCAGAGTCAAAGAGAACGGAGACAGTCTGCCCTCCGGTGTGCGCGACAACCCCGTCGCGACCTATCTCAAGGAGAGAGCGCGGGTCGGGAAGACAGGATGGGCGGCGGACAAAGAAGTGAAAATCTCCACCTACCTGGCGATGGACGACGCCGCCGCGTGGACACTCGTCAATACACTCGCAACACGGGAAAAAGAAGACGAGTTGCATCGTCTGGCGCGGCGGCTGACCTCCCGCCGCTCGCTGCCGTTCGTGAAACTGGAACCGCTCGACCCTAAACATCCGCTCAAGGAAATGAAAAACAAACTCGCCGAATTCCGCGGCGAGATCAAAAATCAATTCTCCCTCGACGAGTGGCAGTACGACGCGAAGCCCCTGAATATCTACTATTCGGGCGGCAAAGAACATCCCGATGTGCTTATCCGCACTCCCGACGAGAAGGAAAGCCGCCCCCTCGGCGAATCCTCAAGTCTGATCCGCGGGCTGGAAAGCAGGGCGTTCTTCTACTACTGTCGCGTCTACTTTGACGCGAAGGAAGACCGCGACCGCCTCGCGTCCGAACTGCGGCAGGTCGCGAGCGATTTCAGAGCCGAAAAAAGCGGCAGGGTCAAGGGGGAGCATCGCCCCGATGTGTCGCTTTCAGGATAGCGCAGAAACGGGAATGAGTATTATCATTTCCGGCAAAATCACACGGAGAAAAAAATCTCGCGGAAGTGTAAGATGGCACGATGAGCGAAACCGAAAGCCCCCGCCCCGCCCGCGGCGGACGCGCCGCCCGCCGCGCCGCCCGCTCCGCCGGCGCCGCCCTCAACGGCGCCTCGCACTACGGCGAAGCCGCGTGGAACTTTCCGACATACGAAATGGGCAGCGACGAAACGCTCTCCCGCCTGGAACACAACGCCGACAGCATCCTGGAAACCGTCGGCGTGGACTTTCATGACTCCGAAGCAGAGCGCGAGCCGGGGTCGCCGAGTCCGCACGAACTCTTTCGCGACGCAGGATGCGAAATAGAAAATACCCGCGTGAGATTTCCGCGCGGGCTGGCGCGCAAAATTATCCGCGACAACGCGCCCGCAGAATTTACGCATCACGCGCGCAACCCCGCGAACTCCGTCGTCATCGGCGGACGCCGCACCGTGTTCTCTCCCGTCTACGGGCCGCCGTTCATCCGCGATCTTGAAGGCGAGCGTCGCTACGCGCAGTTGGCGGACTTTGAGAATCTCGTGAAGTTGATCTACATGAGTCCGGCGCTTCACTACTCTGGAGGCACCGTCTGCGAGCCGACCGACATTCCGGTCAACAAGCGGCACCTTGACATGGTCTACGCGCACGCGCGCTACAGCGACAAGCCCTTCATGGGATCGGTCACGCACTGGTCGCGCGCCCGCGACTCCGTGGCGATGGCGGAGTTGCTCTTCGGAAAAGATTTCGTTGAACAAAACACGGTGCTGACGGCGCTGATTAATGTGAATTCGCCGCTCGTCTATGACGCGACGATGCTCGGCGCGTTGAAGGTCTACGCCGAGCGCGGGCAGGGAGTGCAGGTCGCGCCGTTCGTCCTGGCGGGCGCGATGGGACCTTGCACGGCCGCCGGCTGTATCGCGCAGATACTTGCCGAAGCGATGGCGGGAATGTCGTTGTGCCAGTTGATTCGGCCGGGCGCGCCGGTGATATTCGGTTCGTTTGTGTCCAGCATGTCTATGCAGTCCGGCGCGCCGACGATGGGCACTCCGGAGCCGACATTGATCATGGCGCATCTGGCGCAGTTGGCGCGGCGTTTGGGGGTTCCGTTTCGCACGGGCGGAGCGCTGACGGCGTCCAAGTTGCCTGACATGCAGGCGTCGTATGAGAGCGCGGCGACATTGTGGGTGTCGGTGATGAGCGGGATTAATTTGCTGCAGCATGCGGCGGGCTGGCTGGAGGGCGGCCTGTCGTTTTCGTATGAGAAGTTGCTGATGGACTGCGATCAGATTTCGGGGATGCATCGTTTGTTTCGCGGACTGGACATGTCCGAGAACGGGCAGGCGATGGAGGTCTTGCTGGAGAATCCGCCGGGGCAGCATCATCTGGGCACGGAGCACACGCAGCGCAATTTCAAGGATGCGTTCTGGACGAGCGTGTTGTCGGACAACAATTCGTTCGAGCAGTGGAGTTCCGAGGGTTCTTTGGATGTGACGGCGCGCGCGAATGTTCTGGCGCGGCGGATGCTTGGCGAGTATGAGGCGCCGGTTCTGGACGGTGGAGTTGACGAGTCTTTGCGTGCTTTTATGGATCGGCGGAAGTCTGAGATGCCGGACGCCTGGAGCGCGTGAAATTAATTTAATAATTACCACACCATTATTTGTCCATTAATAAAAGAACAATTTATTTAATTGACACCATTAATTGTCTAACTGATAAGAAAGCAATTTATTTAATTTGACCCCATTAATTGTCTATTAATATTAACAGAATAAATCTCTTTTTAACACATTAATTGTTTATTATTTAATTGACCCCCATTAATTGTCTGACTAGTAACAGAACAAATCTCTTTTTAACACATTAATTGTCTATTATTTAATTAA
>JALCBB010000139.1 GCA_028066985.1 Alphaproteobacteria bacterium | reverse complement strand
AACTGATGCCCGCAGGCGCTGCCTGCAAAAAAAATTAAATTAAAAAGAAATTAATCTATTTAATTAGACACCATTAATTGTCAATTAATAATAAGAAAACAATTTATTTAATTGACCCCTTAAATAGTCAAATTATTTTTTTAATTTTTTTTGCGGGCTAGCCCGCACCCATCAGTTGGTACAGTTCGCTTGAGCCGGCACCGTGAATGTCTTAGTCAGACTCCCACTAATGCCAGAGGCCGTGCTTCGTCTGTCCTTTAATTAAAGTGTCCGCTAATGCCAGGGGCCGTGCTTCGTTTGTCTCTGCAATTAATGCCAGAATCGCGCCAATTGGCATCAACCCCGGAAATGTGCTAGCCTCGCAAACGCAGGAACCAAACACCGCAGCCCCAAATGTCCGAAATAAAAACCTCCAGCAAACCCTCGCGGCAAAAACCCCCCGCCGAAATCACCGCCCGGAAAATCCTCAGAATCGCCACAGGATTCTTCGCCGCAGAACGACTCTGGTTCCTCCTCTGGCCCCCCGTCGCCCTCGCCCTCGCCCTCCTCGGACTCCACCTGCTCGGACTCTTCTCCCGGACTTCCGCCTGGATCACCATCCCCGCCGCCGCCATCGCCGTCGCCGCCGTCTCCCGCCTCCTCTGGAAACAACGACACCCCCTCAACGGTCTCCGGAAACATGTCCGCCGACTCTACGAAGGCGAAGAACGACCCCTCTCCAGCCTCGAAGACCGCATCGCCATCGCCGCCAGCAGCAAAAACAACCACCCCAAAAAACTGGAAACCCAGAACGCCCTCTGGGAACGACACCGCCTCCACAACGAAAAACTCCTCCGCCAGCGCGAAATGCCGCTCCCCAGATTCGCCCTCAGCGAACACGACCCCTACGCCCTGCGCGGACTCGCAATCATCATCTTCACGCTCGGCATCGTCATCGGCGACGGACGCCTCTCCGCCTCGCAACAGGCCGGCGCCGACGACCAGAACGCCAGATTCAACCTCTGGCTGGATCCGCCGGGATACACCGGCCTCGCCCCCCTCGCGCTGCCCGACGAAGGCTCCGTCACCGCGATTGAAATCGCCGAAGGCAGCCGCCTCACCGGACTTGTCCAGCAGAACGACGGCGCCGCGCCGCGCCTCGCCCTGGACGGCAAGCCCCTCGTCCTCTCCGAATCCGAGGAGGGCGGCTTCTCCGTTGAACACATTCTTGATGTCAGCGCGCGGCTCACCCTCAAAATCGCCGGCGCCGAACGCGGATGGCCGCTCATCGTCGTTCCCGACGCGCCGCCCGAGGTCGCGCTCGCCTTTCCGATCATTGAGACGACGCGCGGCGCGCTGCAGGTGGCGTACGAGGCCAGCGACGACTACGGCGTGCGGCAGATTGATCTGGTCGTGGAGCGCGTCGTCACCGTCAGCGAGGCGGGCGAGGTCTCCGCCGAGGTCCTCGCCGAAGCCGGCGCGACAGACGAGGACGGCGTTCTGCGCGTGCAGTTGTATCACTCCGAGCGCGGCGTGCGGCGCGTCGCCGACGAGAACTATCCCGACCTGCGCGCGCATCCGTGGGCGGGACTGGAAGTGGAAGCCTTCCTGGAAGCCCGCGACGCCGCCGGACAGACCGCGACCAGCGAACGGCAGTCAATGACTCTGCCCGAGATTCGTTTCACGCATCCGCTGGCGCGTCTGCTGATTGAACTTCGCAAGCGTCTGGCGGCCGGTCCCGACGCGGCGCCGGAGGTGCGCGCGCGCCTTGACGCGGCGCTGTCGGAGTGGCGCGCCGAGATTGACTCGGCGAACAACCTCGCCCTGGACTATGTGCTGGCGCGGCTCCTGCCGGCTGCCGGCGCGGAAGAGGTCGGGCAGGACGAAATCACCGAGTCGCAGGGACTCCTCTGGGCGGTCGCGCGAAATCTGGAAGAGGGCGAGATAGACACTCTCGCCGACGAACTCCGCGCGCTCCTGGAGGAAATCCGCAAGGCGATCGCCGAGGGACGCTCGCAGGAAGAGATAGAAGCGCTGCTCGAGGAACTGCGTGTCAAGAGTCTCGCGTATCTGCAGCAGTTGCGTGATCAGGCGGCGGCGCGCGGCGAGCGCAACCGGCGCGGGCGGCAGGGTCAGGGCTCGCCGCTGGACATAGACGACCTCTTTGAAGAGGCGCAGGACTCGCTTGAGAGCGGCGCGCGGTCGGATCTGCTTTCGCTGCTGGATCAATTGGAGCGCGCGCTGGAGAATCCGCAGTTCGGCGAGGGCGAGGGCGAAGGCGAGGGACAGGGCTTCGGCGAGGGCGAGGGTGAAGGCGAAGGCGGCGGCGGGTCGCTGAGTCAGGAGATTCATCTGTTTGACGAGCAGGCGCGGATTCTGGACGAGACTTTCCGCGCCCGTCAGCAGGGAGACGCGGCGGGTGTCGGCGGCGAGTTGTCGCGCGATCAGGACGCGCTGCGCGAGGAGTTGCGCGGCTATGTTGAAGGACAGGAGATGTCCGAGGGCGCGCGTCAGTTGCTTGAGCGCGCGGGCGAGCGGATGGAGGAGGCGGCGCGTCTGCTGGAGAGCGGTTCATTTGAGGGCGCCGAGGAGCGCGAGCGCGAGGCGTTGCAGGATTTGCGTCTCGGGATTCGCCAGCATATAACGGAGCGGCTTTCGGGTGGCGAGGGCGGTTCGGGCGGTCCGGTGGAGGGGCGGCGCGGCGGTCTGCGCGGTTTGCATGACGAGCATGACTTGTCGGGCGAGGCGCGGTCGCGGTCGCGCGAGATTTTGGAGCAGATTCGTCCGCGTTTGCAGCGTTCAACGAGCGAGGAGGAGCGCCGGTATCTTGAAGATCTGATTCGGCGTTTTTGACCGGTATGTGGCGACGGCATCGCGCGGCGATTTTTCTGGGTTTGCTCGGACTTGTGGCGGGCGGTTTGTTCGGACTGATTCTGGGGGTTGTCGCGGGTCTGGCGGTGGACAGGATGCGTTCGGATTTAGGTTCGGGTTTATCGGCTGAGCGCGAGGTTTCGCGCGCGGGTGTGCGGGGGGATGTGGTTTCGGCGTCGCGACGGGGGGCGGCGTTTTCGGTGGCGGCGGTGGTGTTGTCGGCGAAATTGGCGAAGGTTGACGGACGGGTGGCGGCGGAGGAGATACGGGCGTTTCGGCGTGTTTTTTATGTGCCGCCTGAGGAGCTGGACATGGTGGCGCGTTTATTTGACGGCGCGCGGCGTGATGCGTTGGGGTATCGGGCGTATTCGCGGGAATTGGGGCGGATTTTCGCGGGCGAACCGGAGTTGCTGGGGGAGTTGCTGGAGGGCTTGGAGCGAATTGCGCGCGCGGACGGGGAGGTTTCGGTTGCGGAGCGCAAGTTTCTGGATCGTGTCCGCGCCGATTTCGGGATAGCGGAGAGAGCCATAAATTAAGAGACAACGAAGTGCGATCTTTGGCATTAGTAAGACTTTGACTAAGACATTCACGACAGCGGCTCAAGCGAACCGCGCCAACTGATGCCCGCAGGCGCTGCCTGCAAAAAATTAAATTAAAAAAGAATTAAATTAATTAAAATTACCATTCCATTATTTGTCAATTAATAAGAGAGCAATTTATTTAATTGACCCCATTAATTGTCTATATTAATTTTTAATTTTTTTTGCGGGCTAGCCCGCACCCATCAGCTGGTGTGTTTCGCTTGAGCGGCTATTGTGAATGTCTAAGTCAAACTCCCACTAATGCCGAAGGCGGCACTTTGTCTGTCTCTTAATTAAAGTATTCGCTAATGCCGAAGATCGTTTTTTTGCTATTGTCTCTAATATGACAAGAAGATATGACATCGACTGGCTGCGCGTAATCGCGATCGCCCTCCTTCTCATCTATCACATCGTCGTCGTGTTCCAGCCCTGGGCGAAAGAATTCTGGTTCATCCAGAGCGAAACACCCCTGGAATGGCTCTGGATTCTGATGGCGGTCTTCAATGTATGGCGCATCCCGCTGCTCTTCGTCGTCTCCGGGATGGGCGTCTGCTTCGCCCTCGCCCGCCGCAACTGGACACAACTCGTCCGCGAACGCAGCCGCAGAATCCTGCTTCCCTTTCTGTTCGGCTTCTTCTTCATCGTGCCGATTCACATCGCCCTGTTCCAGGCTCACTACGACGACAGTCTCGCCTACATCCCCGACATGGGACACCTCTGGTTCCTCGCAAACATATACATATACGCGCTCGCCCTCTCGCCGCTCATCCTTCTCTGCCGCCGCCGCGCGCAAAACAGAATCCTGACGACAGCGCGCGCGCTTCTGACTTCGCGCTTCGGAATTTATCTGTTCGCGATTCCTTTCATAGGCGAGTCGCTGTTTGTCGCGCCGGGCTGGTACGAATCCTACGCGTACACGGCGCACGGCTTCTGGCTCGGAGCGGTCGCGTTTCTGAGCGGCGCGACTTTCATCGCGCTCGGCGAAAACTTATACGCCGTCCTTCGCGGGAGATGGCGTCTGCATTGCGCGCTCGCGTTCGCGCTTTATCTTGTCCGTCTTTTCGTCTTTGAGCTTGAGGGAGTTCCTTCGGCGCTGACGGCGATCGAGTCGCTGCTGTGGATTTTCGGCGTTCTGGGCGCGGCGCATGTTGTGCTTAATCGTCCGAGCCGGGCGCTGTCGTATTTGAGCGGCGCGGCGTATCCGGTGTATGTGGTTCACATGGTGTTTTTGTATCTGGGCGCGTATATGATTTTGCCGCTGCCGATTTCGGCGTTGTCGCAGTTGTTTTTGATTATTGTTTTTACTTTCGGGTGTTGTTTTTTCTGTTATCAGTTTGTGATTTTGCGTTTCGGGGTTGCGGCGATGCTGTTCGGCGCCCGCGCTGTCCGCAAAATTAATTAAGAGACAGACGAAGAGCCGCCCCTAGCATTAGTGGGCGAGAATTTCAGACTCTTAAAGCAGTCGCTCAAGCGAGCGATGCCCACTGATGCCCGCAGGCGCTGCCTGCAAAAAAAATTAAATTAAAAAGAAAATA
>JALCBB010000138.1 GCA_028066985.1 Alphaproteobacteria bacterium | reverse complement strand
ATTTTTTTGCGGGCTAGCCCGCACCCATTAGTTGGCGTGTTTTCGCTTGAGCGGCTATCGTGACTTTCTTAGTCAAAGTCTTACTAATGCCAAAGGCTGTTCTCCGTCTTCTTAATTAAAGCATCAAATAATGCCAAAGGCTGTTCTTCGTCTGTCTTAGGCGGCGCGGCATAATGCGCGCAAGCAGCCGGCTAAATCATAAGTGACATGATCCGCGGCGCCATCCTCATCCCCCCTGCGCCGCCCATACCGCACCAAAACCGTCGCCACTCCCAACTCCCGCGCCGGCACCAGATTAACAGCCGAATCCTCAAAAAATATCGCCCGCCCCGGTTCAATACCGTTCCGCTCCATCAGCAGCTCATAACCCCCCATCTGCGGTTTCGGACAGCACCCAGCCGCCACCACATCAACAATGTCCGCAAAACGACTCCGCAAACCCAAATGCCCCAACACACGCTCCGCATGCTGCCGAGACGCATTCGTATGTATATAACAATCCCCCGGCAACTCGCCCAAAACACGCTCCAACGCCTCGCTCCGTCGCAACCGTCCCAAATCCACCCCATGCACCATGCTCAAATACTCCTCCGCCACAATGTCATGCTCGGCCACAAGTCCGCCGAGAGTCGCGCCATACTCGCGGTAATACCGGTCGCGCAAATCCTTCGCCGCCGCCCGCGACAGTCCCAGACGCCGCTCCACATAACGCGAAATCCGCCGCTTGACCTCGGTGAAAATCTGCGTCCCGGGGTCGTAGAGAGTGTCGTCCAGATCAAAAATCCAGTGACGAATCAACGGCGCCCGCGCCCGCAACGGCGCCGGCAACTCCTCCTCGCCGCCGCGCGGCTTCACGACTTCGCCGTCTCCGCGCGCAGCGTTGAACGCAGCACCTTCTCCAGTTTTTCAATCGCGGTGTCCAGGTCGGAGCCGTCAATCGCGGCGCGCTCGCTGCCCAGTCGCCGTATCGCGCGCTGGTACATCTGCCGCTCGCTGAACGACGACTCGGGCTGCGACTCGTCGCGCCACAACTCGCGCGCGACCTCGGCGACGGCGAGCGGGTCGCCCGAATTAATCTTGGACTCGTACTCCTGCGCGCGCCGCGACCACATCGCGCGCCGCACACGCGGCTTGCCGAGCAAAACGGCGCGCACCTTCGTCATCATCGACTCGGTCGCAATCGGACGCAGCCCCTGATCCGGCACGCTCGCCATCGGAATGCGCAGCACCATCCGCTCGCCGTCGTAGGCGACGGCGACCATCGGCACATTCTGGTCGCCGATGCGCTCGCGCTTGACGGAGACGACGCGGCCGATGCCGTGATACGGATGCGAGACCATGTCGTTGGTCTTGAAGTTCGGAATCACGCCGTCGTGCGGCGGACGCGCCGAGCGCAGTCTTGAGGTTTTGCCTCTGCCCCGCGCCGGCGGTCTGCCCGCCGCTTTCTTCAACGGAGCCTTTGACCCCGCCGCGTTTTTTGTCGCGGACGACGATGATGCCGTGGACGGCGATGACGGCGCCGTTTTTGACGAAGGCTTCGCCTTTGTCGTCCGTGACCGTGACCGCGATGACGACGACGACCTTGCCGCCGTCTTTGTCGCCGTCCGTGACCGTGACCGCGACGACGACGACGACCGCGCCGCCGTTTTTGTCGTCCGTGACCGTGACCTTGACGACGATGACGACGGGCGCGCCGCCTTTTTCGTCGTCTTCGTCTTCGCCCGCGAACGCGACCGAGACGACGACGACCGCGCCGCCGTCTTTTTCGTCGCCTTCTTTGTCGCCTTCTTAGTCGCAGTCCGCGACCGCGACCGTGACGACGGGCGCGCCGCCGTCTTTGTCTTCTTTTTTGTCACCTTTTTTGCTCCCCGCTTCGCTGATTTCGTCCGTGAGCGCGGCGCCGTTTTAGCCGTCCGCCGCGCCTTCTTCGTTTTTGTCTTTGACTTAGCCACTTGCGCCGTCCTTGCTGATGCTCCCGTCGCCCGCCCGGCACACTCTAGCGCGTCGCCGTCCGCGAATCAATCGCCCTCGCCCGGCTCCGGACTGAAGTGCTTCTCGTACTTGCCCGGCGCGTCCACGAACTCGTCCGCGTCCGCGGGAGGCTCGCGCTTGCGCGTGATGTTCGGCCAGATCGCCGCGAAACGCTTGTTTAACTCCAGCCAGGGCGTCGCCTCGGCCTCGGTGTCGGGCAGGATCGCGTTGACCGGACACTCCGGCTCGCAGACGCCGCAGTCAATGCACTCGTCAGGATGAATGACGAGCATGTTCTCGCCCTCGTAGAAGCAGTCCACGGGGCAGACTTCAACGCAGTCCATGTACTTGCAGCGGATGCAGGCGTCGTTCACAATGTAGGTCATGTCCGTATTTCTGCCATACCGCGCGGACTTGTCAAGTCCCGAAATCAGCGTTAAAACAGAGGCGAAACAGCGCGGGGGCAAGGGAGACGAAAACGGTGCCGAAAAACACAGAAACAAAGACAAAGACGGGGACTAAGACGGGGACAAAGAAGGCGCCGTCATCGTCGTCCGTGACGAAAACGGCGGGGACTAAGACGGGGACAAAGAAGGCGCCGTCATCGTCGTCCGTGACGAAAACGGCGGGGACAAAGAAGGCGCCGTCATCGTCGTCCGTGACAAAAACGGCGCCGTCATCGTCGTCCGTGACGAAAACGGCGACTAAGAAGGCGCCGTCATCGTCGTCCGTGACAAAAACGGCGCCGTCATCGTCGTCCGCGACATCATCGCCGTCCACGGCAAAAAACGCGGCGGGGTCAGGGTCGCCCTCGGCGCAGAAGAAAACTCCGAAAGACACCACGGGCGAGCGTCATCACTTCGCCGCCGAGGTCGGACGCCTCCTTGACCTCGTCGCGCGCTCGCTCTACTCAAACCGCGACATCTTCCTGCGCGAACTCGTCTCAAACGCCAGCGACGCATGCGAACGACTGCGATGGGAATCGCTCACCCGCCCCGAACTCATCGGCGACAACGAGACGCTCTCCATTGAGGTCACGGCCGACAAGAATACTCTGACCGTCCGCGACAACGGCATCGGAATGAACCGCGACGAACTCATCGCCAACCTCGGCGAAATCGCCCGCAGCGGCACCGAACGCTTTCTCGCCGGCATCGGCGGCAAGAACGGCGCCGCGCAAAACCTGCCCGAAATGATCGGACGCTTCGGCGTCGGCTTTTATTCCGCGCTGATGGTCGCGGACGAAATCGTCGTCCGCACGACCCGCGCCGGCGAAACGCAGGGATGGCTCTGGCGCAGCGCCGGCGGCGACTTCTACGAACTGAAGCCGCTTGACGCCGCGCATTCCCGCGGCACTTCGGTGACTCTGACCCTGCGCGACGACGCCCGCGAATACCTTGAGTCCGCGCGCCTTGAGCGCGTCGCCCGCGACTGGTGCGATCACATCGCGTTTCCGCTGCATGTGGAGGGGCGGCGCGTCAATCAGGACGGCGCGCTGTGGCGGCGTCCGAAGTCGGAGTTGAGCGAGGCGCGGTATACCGAGTTCTACCGGCACATCTCGCACAGCCTGGACGAGCCGTGGTACCGGTTTCACTTCACCGCCGAGGGACGCATTTCTTTCACGGCTTTGCTTTATGTGCCGACCCTGCGTCCGTTTGACCTGTACGACCCGGATCGCGGCGTGCATTTAAAGTTGTATGTCCGCCGCGTGTTCATCGCGGAGACCGGACATGGTTTGCTGCCGCCGTGGCTGCGTTTTATTCGCGGCGTTGTGGACAGCGAAGACCTGGAGTTAAACATTTCGCGCGAGATGCTGCAGCGTGATCCTGCGGCGGCGCGTCTGCGGGAGGCTTTGGTGAAGCGGACTTTGCAGGAGTTGGAGACGAAAGCCGAGAAGGACGCCGACGGCTTCGCGGATTTCTGGAAGGTTTTCGGTCCTGTGATGAAGGAGGGCATTTACGAGGACGACGGGTTCGCGGCGCGGATTCTGGGGCTGGCGCGTTTTTCTTCCACTGCGGCGACGGACGGCGCTCTTGTCTCGCTTGACGACTATTGCGCGCGGATGTCGGAGGGGCAGGAGGCGATCTGGTATTTGACGGGCGAGGATTTGTCGCAGATGTCGCGCAATCCGCGTCTTGAGGGGCTGGCGGCGCGCGGCGAGGAGGTGTTGCTTTTGACGGACGCGATTGACGAGTTCTGGCCTTCTTTGGCGGGCAGTTATTCCGGTGTGCCGTTTCGCTCGGTGAGTCTGGCGGCATCGGGGGAGACGGCGCCGGAGACGCCGCGTGAAGTCGGCGATGATGTCGGCGCATTAGTTAAGGCGCTGGAGGCGAAGTTGGGTGGAGAGGTGAAGTCGGTGCGTGTGGGCGAGGGTTTGCGTGACAGCGCGGTGTGTCTGGGGATGTTGCCTGGGGACATGGATTTTAATTTGGAGCGTTTGCTTCGTCTGAACGGGAAGTTGGAGGTGCCGCCTTTGCGGATTCTGGAGATTAATCCTGACCATGATCTGGTTCGGGGCCTGGCTTCTCGTTTAAGTTCCGGCGGCGAAGACGAAGAATTCGGACGCCTTGCGGTTGACTTGTTGGAGTTGGCGCGGTTGCGTGAGTACGGCGCGCCGAGCGACCCGGCTTTATTTGCGGATCGTTTCGCCCGCCTTTTGTCTTTAACTTTCCACAAAAATTAAATTAATTTATTTAATTGACCCCATTAATTGTCAAACTAGTAACAGAACACATCTCTTTTTAACACATTAATTGTCTATTAATATTAACAAGATAAATTATTTTGACCCCATTATTTGTCTAAATTAATAAGAGAACAATTTATTTTAATTGACACCATTATTTGTCTATTAATAAAGAGCAAATTAATTTCTATTTATTTTTTTTGCGGGCTAGCCCGCACCCATTAGTTGGCATCGCTCGCTTGAGCCAGCATCGTGAATGTCTTAGTCAAACTCCCACTAATGCCAAGGACAGCACGCCGA
Source organism: Alphaproteobacteria bacterium (assembly GCA_028066985.1). Classification (GTDB taxonomy): domain Bacteria; phylum Pseudomonadota; class Alphaproteobacteria; order JALCBB01; family JALCBB01; genus JALCBB01. The sequence continues at coordinate 27 of JALCBB010000138.1, read as the reverse complement.
TTTAATTTGACCCCTTAAATAGTCCAA
>JALCBB010000137.1 GCA_028066985.1 Alphaproteobacteria bacterium | reverse complement strand
CACCCATTAGTTGGCATCGCTCGCTTGAGCCAACATCGTGAATGTCTTAGTCAAAGTCCCACTAATGCCAGAGGCTGAACGCCGATTTAATTGACCCCTTAAATAGTCAAATTATTTTTTTAATTTTTTTTGCGGGCTAGCCCGCACCCATTAGTTGGCATCGCTCGCTTGAGCCAACATCGTGAATGTCTTAGTCAAAGTCTCACTAATGCCAAATGCTGAACGCCGATTTAATTGACCTCTTAAATATTCCAATTATTTTTTTGCGGGCTAGCCCGCACCCATTAGTTGGCATCGCTCGCTTGAGCCAACATTGTTAATGTCTAAATATAACTCCCACTAATGCCAAGGGCGGTTCGTCGTCTGTCTCTTAATTAAAGCGTCCACTAATGCCAAATATCGCACTTCGTTTGTTTAAAAAATCGGCGCCGTTAAGCCAGCCCCTGAGCCAAAGCATTTCCCTCAACCCCAACCACCATCACCCGGAAACTCAAACACCCCCTCCAGCGATCCAAAACCATCCACCGAGTGCGGTATCCCCATCGCCGCCACAAAATGCTCCTGAAACCGAGCCTCAACCGCCGTCTCAACCTTCTCTATATCACGCACAACAGACTCCACCTCACCACGCGCTCCGCGATTCACCAAAGCCACACGAGCCCCCTCGCCAGCCGCATTGCCCGCCGCCGACGTCATCTCCAAAGCACAGTCCGGAACCATGCCCAATACCATCGCATAACGAACATCTATATGTCCGCCAAACGCACCAGCCAACTGAACCCGATCCACACGCTCAACACCACGCCTGTCCATCAGCAGACGAACCCCCGCATACAACGCCGCCTTCGCTAACTGAACCGCACGCACATCATTCTGAACCAGACGCAACTCAACACCCCCGAAACATCCGCCCTCCGCCTCAGGGTCATAAAGAATGTAAGAAAAAGTCCGGCCGTCAGCCACAACACGCCGCCCGCGCTCCGCCATAGCGCCGTCAACTTTGCCGTCGCCGCGAATAACCCCGCTCAAAAATAACTCGGCGATCAACTCAATAATCCCCGAACCGCATACGCCCGTCACTCCGCCCAGAGCCAGCACCGCCTCGCCGAAACCCTCCTCGTCAGACCACAAATCACAGCCGATCACACGAAAACGCGGCTCCAATGTCGCGCGGTCAATCCGCACCCGCTCGACCGCGCCCGCCGCCGCGCGCTGTCCGCACGATATCTGCGCGCCCTCAAACGCAGGACCCGTCGGAGACGAACACGCCAGCACCCCGCTCCTGTCACCAAGAACAATCTCCGCGTTCGTGCCGACATCAACCACAAGCGTCAACTCGTCGCGCAGATGCGGCGTCTCCGACAAAATCACCGCCGCGCAGTCGGCGCCCACATGTCCGGCGACGCACGGCAGCACATAACAGCGCGCGCGCGGAGCAACATCCAGCCCCAGAAACGAACCCGACACCGTCAGCGCCGAATTCAACGCCAGCGCGAACGGAGCGCCTCCAAGTTCAACAGGATTCAATCCCAGAAATAAATGATGCATCACAGGATTGCCCACAAATGTCATCTCAACCAGCATCTCGGCCTCAATGTCCGCCTCCGCGATCACCTCGCGTATCGCGTCGTCAACCGCCTCGCGCACCACCCGCGTCAGGTCGCGCTCGCCGCCCGGATTCAGCATCACATGCGACACGCGGCTCATCAAATCCTCGCCGAACCGTATCTGCGGATTCATCACACCCGCCGACGCCACAACCTCGCCGTCGCTCAGACGAACCAGATGACACGCGATCGTCGTGGAACCGATGTCCACCGCCGCGCCGTACAACACATCGTGAAAGCCGGGGCGAACTCCGAGAACGACAGGCGCGGCGCGGCCGTCGTCGTGAATGATGACCGTCGCCTTCCAGCCGTCGGCGCGCAGCGCGGACTGCAAGCCCGCCAGCGCCTCCGGAATAATCGTCAGCGTCTCTACATTGACGCTCCACTGCTCGGCGAGGGCGCTTTTGACGCGCTCCCAGTCGCCGCTCGGATGGTGCATGTCGGGCTCGGCGACCTCCACATAGCAGCAGCGCGCGGCGGGGTCGGTCGCGACCGCGCGCAACTCCGGACGCTTGCGAACCACCTGACGATGCACCTGGCTGGATGCCGGCACATCCACGACAAGATCGCCGAGGATGCGGCACTGGCAGCCGAGACGGCGTCCTTCGGGCAGCGGGCGGCGCTTCGCGTAGCGCTCTTCAACCTCGTTGCGCGGACTGATGTTCGCCTCCGCGCTTTCAATGCCGTGTTTCGGAAATTGTCCGAAGGTCGGGTCTATCTGGCACCGTCCGCAGATGCCGCGTCCGCCGCAGACGGAGTCGAGGTCGACGCCGATCTGCCGCGCGATGTTCAGTATTGTCGTTTCGCCGGCGCCGTCGCTGTCTTTGTTGACGCGGACTCGCTTGCCCGAGGGCGTGAAGACGACAAACGCGTTTCTGGCGTCCGACATTTCAGGACGCGGCGGCGACGGTGTCTCGTCTGCGCGCCTGTCGTCCGCCGCGACGGCCGCCGTTCGCCGACGACTCCGCGCCCGGCTCGCGGAAGCGGCGGATCCAGCGCGCGCAGTCTTTGTCGCGCTCAAGCAGAACATCGCTCGACATCAGGCATCCCATTTCTTCTTCGTGAAGCGGGTTCAGGATTGCCGAGGTCATTCCGGCGCCTGCGGCCATTGCGAGGAAGGTGCCGTTGAGGGTGTGACGGTTCGGGAGTCCGAAGGAGATATTTGACGCGCCGCAGGTTGTGTTGACCTTGAGTTCTTCGGCGAGGCGGCGCACGAGGGCGAAGACCTGTCGTCCGGCGCCGCCGAGGGCGCCGATCGGCATGACGAGCGGATCAACGACGATGTCGTTCGGCTTGATGCCGTGGTCTGCGGCGCGGTTCACGATTTTGCGCGCGACTTCAAAGCGGACATCGGGGTCTTCGGAGATGCCGGTCTCGTCGTTTGAGATCGCGACGACGGCGCAGTCGTGTTTTTTGACGAGCGGCAGGACGGACTCAAGTCTTTCTTCTTCGCCGGTGACGGAGTTGAGGAGCGGTCGTCCTTTGCAGACGGCGAGTCCGGCTTCCAGCGCGGCGACGATGGACGAGTCGATGGAGACGGGGACTTCGGTGAGCGACTGCACGAGTTCTATCGCGCGCGCGAGGAGCGCGGGTTCGTCGGCGAGGGGGATGCCGGCGTTGACGTCGAGGATTTGCGCGCCTGCTTTTACTTGAGCGATGGCGTCGTGTTCAATGGTTGAGAAGTTGCCGGCGACCATTTCTGCGGCGAGTTTTTTGCGTCCTGTGGGGTTGATGCGTTCGCCGATGATGCGGAAGGGCTGGTCGGAGCCGATGACGACTTCCCTGGTTGCCGAGGCGAGGATAGTGTGTGTCATTGTTATTTTCCGTCGGGGCTTGTTGTTTTTGAATTAGGCACGATATTCACCTGAAACGGGCTGTCCTCTGTTCGTGTGGCGACACTGTCTTGCCGTTTTGCGTCAAATCATCAAAATTATGTCTCTTTGTCGGGAAATTTTCCCCAATTAAAGGACAAACGAAGAGCGGCCTCTGGCATTAGTGGGCGTTGGACTAAGACATTCACGGTGTCGGCTCAAGCGAGCAGCGCCAACTGATGCCCGCAGGCGCTGCCTGCAAAAAATAAATTTGCGTGGTGGTATAATCTCCTTGTGGTACGCGCGTGAACAAATACCAGGGCGAAGGGGGAGACGACGATGAAGAAGGCGATGAAAAAGGTGACGGGGAAGGTGTCGGCGAAGGCGAAGTCGGCGAAGGTGAAGTCAAAGCCGGCAAAGACGGCGAAGAAGGCGGCGCGTTCTGACAGCGAGGGTCACCGCGAACGCTTACGGCGCCGCATTCTGGACATGGGCGGCGAGTCGTTGCAGGAGTACGAGTTGATAGAGGCGCTGCTGATCTATTCGGTGCCGCGCCGGGATATGAAGCCTTTGGCGAAGCGGCTTGAGCGTTTGTTTGGCTCGGTGTGGGGCGCGCTGCGGGCGGATCCGCTGGAGTTGCGGAATGTGGAGGGTCTTGGCGAGAGTTCAATCGCGCTGATGAAACTGGTCGCGGAGATTTCGCGGCGCGGCGCGCTCAGCGACCTGAGCGGCCGCGACGACTGCTTCTCCGACTGGGAGACGGTGCGGCGTTATGTTCGTTCTGTGTATAAGGGTGCGAAGAAGGAGAGTTTTCGTGTTTTGTATCTTGACGGCCGCAATCGTCTGCTTGCCGACGAGGTGGTGAGCCGCGGCACGGTTGACCGGGCGACGGTGTATATTCGGGAGGTATTGGAGCGGGTTGTGTATCATCGGGCGTTGTCGGTGATTTTGGTTCACAATCATCCGAGCGGTGATCCGTCGCCGTCTGCCGAGGATGTGGAGGTGACGCACAACATTCGGGATGCGCTGAGCATTCTTGATGTTGATCTTCATGATCATTTAATTGTGGGCGGTCGTGGTGATGTGGTGAGGTTTACGGAACTCGGCCTCCTCCCGGAGTAAAGTCTCCCCTGCCGCTTTTGACGCTCCATAGCGCCACCCTTGGCATTAGCGGGACTTTGACTTAAGCGACAGGCGAAGTGCGGCATTTGGCATTAGCGGGCGTTTGACTTAGGCGACAGACGAAGTGCGGCATTTGGCATTAGCGGGCGTTTGACTTAGGAGACAGACGAAGTGCGGCATTTGGCATTAATGGGAGATTGACCGAGACAGTCACGGCGTTGGCATAAGCGAGCGGTGCCAGCAGATGGGTGCGGGCTAGCCCGCAAAAAAAAATTAAAATTAAATAGACAATTAATGGGGTCAATTAAATAAATTGTTTTCTTAATTAATTAATTGACAATTAATGGTGTCTATTAAATAAATTATTTTCTTTTTAATTTAATTTTTTTTGCAGGCAGCGCCTGCGGGCGTCAGTTGGTGCCGCTCGCTTATGCCAGCACCGTGACTGTCTCGGTCAACCTCCCA
>JALCBB010000136.1 GCA_028066985.1 Alphaproteobacteria bacterium | reverse complement strand
TCAGTTGGTGCCGCTCGCTTATGCCAGCACCGTGACTGTCTCGGTCAACCTCCCATTAATGCCGAATGCTGCACTGCGTCTGTCTCCTGAAAGGGGCGGCGCTACAAAAGTTCGCGCAAATTTTCGGACAGGCGCAGCAAGTCCTGCGGGCGCGATAAACGATGTCCGCCGTCATGTATGCGCTCCAAACGCAAGTCAGGACTGCGAATAGAATCCGCCGTCCGTACCGCATGATCCCACGGCACCGCCTCGTCCAATGCCCCGTGAATAATTCGCACAGGACAACCCAACTCAATCATATCCCCCCCCAAAATACACCACCCCGAACCACTCTCCAACAACGCGCGCCCCACAGACATCCCCGGCGCCCGCTCGTAAAAACCATCACGCTCCAAATCCGCGCGCTGCTCCGAAGTCAAATTCGGCTTGATCAACAACTCCGTAAAATCCAGAGCCGGCGCCAGCAACACCAGCCCCCTCACACGCGACGGACGCTGCAACGCCATCAACACCGCAAACCATCCGCCCATAGATGATCCCACCACAACCTGAGAGCCCTCCGTAAAAGCATCAAAACAATCACGCGCATCGCCAAACCAGTCGCCAATCGTGCCGTCAAGATAGTCGCCCTCCGCCGCGCCCAGCCCGCGGTAGTCCTGACGCAAACAGCAACGACCCGCAGACCGCGCCACATATTCGCAAAAAACCGCCTTCATCCCCTCCATGTCAGACGCCAGGCCCTGCAAATACACCACCCCCGCACGGGCGCCGTCGCCGTCGGCGCGGCGCACCGCCAGAAACGGCGCCCCCGCGCGCCGCCAGATCTCCGGCGCGTCCGCGGTCTCGCCCGCCAGCACCTCTCCCGCTCCCGCCGACACCGCCGCCGGCGCCCGCTCCGCTATTTCTCGCCAGGACATCCCGTTTTCCCTCCGCTTTTTCGCCGACTCCGCCGTCTCCGCCGCCCCGGGAACGCGCTTGACGGCGGAGCGCGAATTCTCTACGCTGAAGATCAGTTGAAACGCGTCCGCAGGGGATTATGCCGAGAGCATTGATGTCTGTCCAGTTGTATCGCCGCAGGTGAGCGCGCCGCCGACCATTTCTGTGCGGCTGCCGGACAACTCCACGCGCGAACTCCCCGAGGGCAGCACGGGACGCGACCTCGCCCGCGCCATCTCCGCCTCGCTCGCCGACGAGGTCGTGCTCGCACTCGCCGACGGAAAGCCGCGCGACGCCGCCGCCCCCCTCAGCGACGGCGCCCGCGTTGAACTCCTCAAGCGCGACGACCCGCGCGTCCTTGAGACGCTGCGCCACGACGCCGCGCACATTCTCGCGCAGGCGACAAAAGAAATTTTTCCCGCCGTCCAGATCACTTTCGGGCCCGCGACCGAGAGCGGCTTCTACTACGACTTCGCCACGCCGACGCCGCTCACTCCCGACGACCTCGCCCGCATTGAAGAACGCATGCACGACATCGTGAAACGCGACCTTCCGCTTCAGCGCGAGTCGTGGTCGCGCGAAAAAGCGGTGGAGTATTTCCGTTCGGTCGGCGAGGTCTACAAAGCCGAGCACATCGCCAACATTCCGACAGACGAAGAGATCACCGTCTACCGGCAGGGCGACTGGCTTGATCTCTGCCGCGGTCCGCACCTTCCGTCAACGGGAGTCGTCGGCGACGGCTTCACCCTCACGCACATCGGCGGCGCGTACTGGCGCGGCGACCAGAACAACGAACAACTCCAGCGCATCTACGGCACATGTTTCGCCACGAAGTCCGCGCTCAAAGAACACATGCGGCTCCGCGCCGAAGCCGAGGCGCGCGATCATCGCCGGCTCGGCCCCGCCCTCGGACTCTTCCACATTCAGGAGGAAGCGACCGGCTCCGTCTTCTGGCATCCGAAAGGATGGACGCTCTGGCGCGAAGTGGAGAACTATGTCCGCCGCCGGATGCGCGACGACGGCTATGTTGAAGTGCGGACTCCCCAGCTCATTGACCGCACCCTCTGGGAAAAATCCGGCCACTGGGACAAGTACCGCGAAAACATGTTCATCGCCGAGAGCGAGAACCGCACCCTCGCCGTGAAGCCGATGAATTGTCCCGGACATGTGCAGATTTACCGTCAGCGCCTGACTTCGTACCGCGACCTGCCGATCCGAATGGCGGAGTTCGGCGCGTGTCACAGGAACGAGCCCGGCGGCGCGCTGCACGGAATGATGCGCGTCCGCGCCTTCACGCAGGACGACGCGCACATCTTCTGCACCGAAGAGCAGATCGCCGCCGAGACCGACAAATTCTGCCGCCTGCTGCGCGGCGTCTACGAGGATTTCGGATTCAAGGGCATTTCCGTCAAGTTCGCCGACCGTCCCGAGGTGCGCGCCGGCGACGACAAGACCTGGGACAAAGCCGAAGCCGCGCTCCGCGAAGCCGCGCGCGGCGTCGGCCTGCCGTTCTCGGAAGACCCCGGCGAGGGCGCCTTTTACGGTCCCAAACTGGACTTCTTCCTGGAGGACGCCCTCAAGCGCACATGGCAGTGCGGCACTTTTCAGTGCGACTTCGTGCTGCCCGAGCGTCTCAACGCCGCGTATGTCGCCGATGACGGTTCGCGGCGGCGTCCTGTGATGCTGCACCGCACGATTCTCGGTTCGCTTGAGCGTTTCATCGCCATTCTGATTGAAAGCGCCGGCGGAGCGCTGCCGATGTGGCTCGCGCCGACGCAGGTTGTGGTCGCGACCATCACCGAGCAGGCCGACGGCTGGGCGAACGAGGTGCTTCAGGTCTGCCGCGCCGCCGGACTCCGCGCCGAGACTGATCTCCGCAACGAAAAAATTTCGTACAAGGTGCGCGAGCACAGCGAACAGAAGATTCCGCGCATCTTCGCGCTTGGAATGCGCGAAGTGGAGGCGCGCGAAGTGTCGTTGCGCCGTCTCGGCGAGCGCAAGACTGTCACGATGCCGCTCGCCGAAGCGATTGACATGCTCGTCGGCGAGGCGGCGGCGCCCGACCTTGCGAGGTCAAAGGCGGCGCGGTCTTGAGTCGCGCATGTCGTCAGTGTCATCAACGCGGAAGGCGCAAGGAACCGTCGCTTGTCCATCACCGAACATGACGGCGCCCGACCTTGCAAGGTCACAAAGGCGGCGCGGTTTTGAGTCGCGCATGTCGGCAGTGTCGTCCGTGTCGTCCGTGTCATCAACGCAGAAGGAGTAAGGAACCATCGCTCGTCCATCCCCGAACATGACGCCGCCCGCGCAGGAGGGCCCGCGCGTCAACGAAAGAATCCAGGCGCGGCAGGTGCGTCTCATCGACCAGAACGGCGACAACCTCGGCGTCGTGGAACTCGCCGAGGCGCGGCAGCGCAGCGAGAAGGCGGGACTCGATCTCGTTGAAATCTCGCCCAATGTGCAGCCGCCCGTCTGCAAAATCCTGGACTACGGGCGCTACAAGTACGAGGAGCAGAAGCGGCAGGCGACCGCGCGCGCGCGGCAGAAGGTCGCCGATCTGAACGAGATCAAGATACGTCCGAACATCGAGCAGCACGACTACGAGGTGAAGTGCCGCAACATCGAGCGCATTCTCGGACGCGGCGACAAGGTGCGTCTTGTCGTGCGTTTTCGCGGACGCGAGATCACGCGTCCGGAGCGCGGTTTCGAGGTGATACGCCGCGTGCTGCTCGACCTTGACGGCAAGTTCCGCGTGGAACAGGAGCCGTCAATGGAGGGTCGTCAGATCATCATGGTGCTGAGCCAGGCGGGCGGCGGCAAGTCGCGCAAGTCGGTGGACGAGATTATTCCGCTGGCGATGACGCGTCCGCGTTCGGAGCGCGTGCCGGCGCCTCCGCCGCCGTCTGAGCGCGGCGCCGCCGGTCATGCGGGCGACGCGGGCATTGAGAATGTGGACGAGTCTCAGTCCGGCGCGTCCGACCTTTAGTCGCCGGGGCGGGCTACAACTTAAGGTTGTGGCTGTCCCTGTCTTTTTCACGAGCGGAGTTTTCCTGTGACGCGGACTGTTTTTCTTGACGGAGCATCGGGCGCGACGGGCGTGGCGCTGGAGTCGCTTTTGCGCGGGCGTGATGATCTTGAGGTTTTGCGTCTCGGCGCGGACGAGCGTCGTGATGATGATGCGCGGCGGCGACTGCTTGCGCGCAGCGAACTGGCGGTTTTGTGTCTGCCTGACGCGGCGGCGCGGAGCGTGTCGGTGCTGGCGCGCGAGGCGGGGGTGCGGGTGATTGACGCATCAACGGCGCATCGTGTGGATGGCGAGTGGGTGTATGGATTTCCTGAGATGTGTTCGGGGCAGCGCGAGCGGATTCGGGGCGCGGCGTGTGTGAGCAATCCGGGGTGCTATGCGACGGGCGGGGTGAGTTTGCTGCGTCCGTTGAGCGAGGCGGGTTTGCTGGCGGAGGGGTGGACGCCGATTTTTCAGGCGGTATCTGGTTACAGCGGCGGCGGACGCGATTTGATTCGGGCGTTTGAGGGGGACGGCGGGGAGCATTCGGGGACGAATTTTTATTTTTACGGTGTGGGTTTGCGGCACAAGCATTTGCCGGAGGTGTTTGAGCATGGGGGACATGTTAAGGCGCCGATGATTTTGCCGTCGGTGGGACGGTTTCGGCGGGGGATGCTGGTTGCTTTGCCGTTGCCTGTTGATGCGTGGGGTGGCGGAGTGGTTTCGGTGTCTGGTTTGGAGGATGTGTTTCGGGCGCATTACGGGGGCGAGGTGTTTGTTGAGGTTGTTGTTGGCGAGGGTTCGGAGCGGCTGGATCCTGAGGTATTGAACGGGACGAATGTTCTGCGGATTCATATTTTTGGCGGAGGCGAGGCGCGTTTGCTGGTGGCGTGTCTGGACAATCTTGGGAAGGGGGCGTCTGGCGCGGCGTTGCAGAATATGAATTTGATGCTCGGCTGCCCCGAGACCCTCGGCCTAATTTAAGGGACAGCGAAGAACGATATTTGGCATTAGTGGGAGTTATATTTAGACATTCACAATGTTGGCTCAAGCGAAAGCACGCCAACTAATGGGTGCGGGCTAGCCCGCAAAAAAAATTAAAAAAATAATTGACTA
>JALCBB010000135.1 GCA_028066985.1 Alphaproteobacteria bacterium | reverse complement strand
GGTGGTGTGGGCTATTCGTGACGGGCGTGATGCGGCGGCGGGGATACTGGAGGATTTATCCAAATGATTAATTTATTTTTTTGCGGGCAGCGCCCGCGGGCATCAGTTGGCATCGCTTGCTTGAGCCGACACTGTGAATGTCTCGGTCAAACTCCCACTAATGCCGAAGGCTTGCTCTACGGGACTCCCCGAAGCGCGGCATCTGGCATTAGTGAGCGAGGACTCAAGACTCGCCGCAACAGCCGCTCAAGCGAGCCGCACCCACAGATGGCTGGCGGCACTGCCGCCAAAAAAAATAAATGGACGGAAAACAGACTGCTGATCTGTCTGTCCATTGTCCGTCTCTTAAAATTTAATTTTTTGCAGGCAGCGCCTGCGGGCATCAGTGGGCATCGCTCGCTTGAGCGGCCGTTATGGCTGTTCTTGAGTCCTCGCTCACTAATGCCAAATGCAGCACTTCGGGGAGTCCTTTAAGGAGCAAAACTATGGACGACTACAAACGGCAACAGCAAGAAGCCATGCGGCTGGCTAAGCATGGTCTTTACGACCCGCACGAAGAACACGACTCCTGCGGCGTCGGATTCATCGCCGCCATCAACGGTAAACCCTCCCGACAAGTCGTCACCACCGCCATCAACGCCCTCCGCGCCGTCTGGCACCGCGGCGCCGTAGACGCCGACGGCAAAACAGGCGACGGCGCCGGAATCCACATCGCCATCCCACACAACTTTTTCCAGGAGCAAATCAAACGCACTGGCCATAAACCCACCAATAAACCCCTCGCCATCGGCGTCGTCTTCCTGCCGCGCGCCGACCTGGAAGCACAGGAACGCAGCCGCGTCATCGTTGAACGCGAAATCCTCGCGCTCGGATACACCGTGCTCGGATGGCGGCAAGTGCCCGTCAATACCTCCGTCATCGGCGAAAAAGCCAACCGCAGCCGTCCCGAAATTGAACAGATCATCATCGCCGGCAACAACACTCACTCCGCCGACGACTTCGAACTCAACCTCTACATCGCCCGCCGTCGCATGGAACGCGCCGCCGCCAAAATCCCCGACTTCTACATCTGTTCGCTGTCGTGCCGCTCCATCATCTACAAAGGCATGTTCCTCGCCGAGCAACTCAGCAACTTCTACCCCGACCTCCAGGACGAGCGCTTCCAGTCCAACTTCGCTATCTTTCACCAGCGCTTCTCCACAAACACCTTTCCGACCTGGCCGCTCGCGCAGCCGTTCCGCATCCTCGCGCACAACGGCGAGATCAACACCTTCTCCGGCAACACAAACTGGATGCGCGTCCACGAGGCGCGGCTGTCAGCACAGGCGTTCGCCGAACACCTGCCCGAACTCCTGCCCGTGATACCGCCGCGCTGCAGCGACTCCGCCGGACTGGACGCCGCGATGGAACTCGTCGTGCGCGGCGGCAGAGACCTGCCAATGGCGAAAACCCTCATGATCCCAGAAGCATGGCGCCAGAACAGCAACATGCCGCAGGCATGGAAAGACCTCTACCTCTACTGCAACGCCGTCATGGAACCATGGGACGGACCCGCCGCCATCTGCGGATACGACGGCCGCTGGGCGCTCGCCGGAATGGACCGCAACGGCCTGCGTCCGCTGCGATACTCGCTCACCAAAGACGGCCTCATCTTCTGCGGCTCGGAGTCCGGAATGGTGCGCCTGGACGAATCCGAAATCGCCGAAAAAGGACGCCTCGGGCCAGGCGAAATGATCGCCGTTGACCTGGAGAACGGCAGCCTCTGGAAAGACCGTCCGCTCAAAGACGCGCTGTCATCGCGCCGCGACTTCGGACGCTGGAGCCGCGCCGTGCATCGCATTGACGAGGCGCTCCAGGCGCGCGATAAACGCAGACGCGCCACGCGCATTGACGGCGACAACCTGCGGCGACTCCTCACAACCTTCGGACACACGCAGGAAGAACTCGAACTGATACTGCACCCGATGGCCGCGGACGGCAAAGAACCCGTCGGCTCAATGGGCGACGACACGCCGCTCGCCGTGCTGTCACGCGAAGAGCGCGAACTGCATCATTTTTTCCGGCAGAAATTCAGCCAGGTGACGAATCCGCCGATTGACTCGCTGCGCGAGCGGCGCGTGATGTCGCTGGTGACGCGACTCGGCAACCTCGGAAATGTCCTGGACGAAAGCGAAGGACAGTGCGACATCTTTGAACTGCAGTCGCCCGTGCTGACAAACGACGAAGCCGACGCACTCGCGCACTGGCTCGGCGAAAGCGCGACCGAACTGGACTGCACCTTCGCGGCGGCGGAAGCGGACGACGGCGACGACACGAACGGCGCCGAAACAGCGCTCGGCGCGCGCCTCGAAGAACTGCAAAAAGCGGCCGAGGCGGCGGTGCGCGAAGGACGCGGACATCTCATTCTGAGCAATCGCGCCGTGAGCGCCGGACGCGCGCCGGTGCCGATGATACTCGCGGCGGGCGCCGTGCAGGCGCGGCTGACGCGCAGCGGACTGCGGAGTTTCGCGTCTCTTAATGTGCGGTCGGGCGAACTGCTTGATGTTCACAACGCGGCGGTGCTGGTCGGCATCGGCGCGACGACTGTCAACGCCTGGCTGTCCGAGGAGGCGCTGCGCGCGCGTCATTCGCGCGGCCTTTTCGGCGACGCGACTTTTGACGCGGTGACGCGCGGTTATGTTCAGGCGCTCAACGAGGGGCTGCTTAAGGTGATGTCCAAACTCGGCATCGCGGTGATCTCGTCGTATCGCGCGGGTCTGAATTTTGAGGCGGTCGGACTCTCGCGCAGTCTCGTGGATTCATTTTTTCCCGGAATGGCGTCGCGCATATCGGGAATCGGACTGCAGGGAATTCAGCGCCGCGTTCTGGCGCGTCATCGGCGCGGCTTCGGACACGGCGAGGGCGTCGTGCCTGTCGGCGGTCTGTATCGTTTTCGCGCGGGCAGCGAGTCGCATAACTGGCGCGCGGAAATCATTCACAAACTGCAGCGCGCCGTCAGCGGCGGCTCGTACCGCGAGTGGAAAATTTACAGCGACGCGTGTCGCGCCCTGCCGCCGGCGAGTCTGCGCGACCTGATGGACTTCCGCGAGACGCGTCCGCTGCCGATTGAAGAGGTGGAGGCGATAACGGCGATCCGCCGCCGCTTCGTGACGCCGGGCATGAGTCTCGGCGCGCTCTCGCCGGAGGCTCACAGCACCCTGAATGTCGCGATGAACCGCATCGGCGCGAAGTCGGACTCCGGCGAGGGCGGCGAAAATCCCGAGCATTTCAAGCCGCGCGCGAACGGCGACAACGCCAACTCCGCTATCAAACAGATCGCGTCCGGACGCTTCGGCGTGACGGCGGAATACCTGAATCAGTGCCGCGAAATTGAAATCAAAATCGCGCAGGGCGCCAAACCCGGCGAGGGCGGACAACTCCCCGGCTTCAAGGTCACCGAGACAATCGCGCGGCTTCGTCATTCTACGCCGGGCGTGATGCTGATAAGTCCGCCGCCGCATCACGACATTTACTCCATTGAGGACCTGGCGCAGTTGATTTACGACCTGAAGCAGATCAATCCTGACGCGCGGGTGTGCGTGAAACTCGTCGCGCGCAGCGGAGTCGGAACAATCGCGGCAGGGGTGGCGAAGGCGCATGCCGATGTCATTCTGATTTCCGGACACAGCGGCGGCACGGGCGCGAGTCCGCAGAGTTCCATCAAGTACGCGGGCGTGCCGTGGGAACTCGGACTCGCCGAAACGCATCAGGTGCTGTCGCTGAATCGTCTGCGCGGACGCGTCCTGCTGCGCACCGACGGCGGCCTCCGCACCGGACGCGATATCGTCATCGCCGCGATGCTCGGCGCCGAAGAGTACGGCATCGGCACGGCGTCTCTCGTGTCTATGGGATGCCTGATGGTGCGGCAGTGTCATTCAAACACTTGTCCTGTCGGAGTCTGCACGCAGCGCGAGGATCTGCGCGAGCGTTTCACCGGTTCGGCGGAGAAGGTCGTGAATCTGTTCAGTCTGATGGCCGAGGAGGTGCGCGAAATTCTGTCGGAACTCGGCTTCGGCTCGCTGCAGGAAGTTATCGGACGCACCGATCTGCTGCAGCAGGTCTCGCGCGGCGACGAAGCGCTGGACGACCTTGACCTGAATCCTCTTCTGGTGCGCGCCGAGATGGATGACGACCTTCCGCCGTATGGTTCGCGCGCGCGGGTGGAGGTGCCCGACACGCTTGACGCCGAAATTTTGCGCGACGCCGAGCCGGTGTTCCGCGTCGGCGAGAAAATGCAACTGGACTACGCGATACGCAACACCGACAGAACGGTCGGCGCGCGCGTGTCATCGGCGCTGGTGCGGCGTTACGGCCCCGGCGGACTGCCGCGCGGACACCTGACCCTGCGCCTGCGCGGCACGGCGGGGCAGTCGCTGGGCGCGTGGCTGATGCGCGGCGTGAAGATTGAACTGCTCGGCGACGCGAATGATTATGTCGGCAAGGGTTTGTCGGGGGGAGTGATCGTGATACGTCCGCCGTCGCGGAGTGTTTTGCGTTCGCACGAGAACACGATTATCGGCAACACGGTTTTGTACGGCGCGACGGGCGGCGAGTTGTACGCGTCGGGACAGGCGGGCGAGCGTTTTTGCGTTCGCAATTCGGGCGCGCGTGTCGTGGTTGAGGGCTGCGGTTCTAACGGCTGCGAGTATATGACGGGCGGCGTCGCGGTTTTGCTTGGCGAGGTCGGCAACAATTTCGCGGCGGGGATGACGGGGGGTGTCGCGTTTGTGTATGATCCGTACGGGACGCTTGAGGAGCGTCTGAACGGCGAGAGTGTCGGTGTTGTGGATGTGGCTGACGAGTGGCGGGGTGTTTTGCGCGAGATGGTTGAGCGTCATTCTGAGGAGACGCGGAGTTTGCGGGCGCGTGATTTGCTGCGTCACTGGGAGGAGTCTGTTTTTGATTTTCGGCAGGTGGTGCCGCTTGAGATGTCGCGCGAAATGTTGTCGCGCATGGCGGAGGCTTCACTTGAAGCCCGCGCTTAAAAGAGACAAACGAAGGTCAGTCTTTGGCATTAGTAAGACTTGGACTAAGACAGTCACGATGTTGGCTCAAGCGAGCGATGCCAGCAGATGGGTGCGGGCTAGCCCGCA
>JALCBB010000134.1 GCA_028066985.1 Alphaproteobacteria bacterium | reverse complement strand
TCATTAATTAAATAACAGACAATTAATGTGTTAAAAAGTGATTTGTTCTGTTACTGGTCAGACAATTAATAGTGTCAATTAACTCGGCGATAAGCCTCTGGCAGCCGCCCGCAACCCCTGGTAGAAGGGGGGGCTTGCGCTCCCGCCGCGAAAGTCGTATAATACCCCTGCCATCGCGGAAGGCTTCGCCGGAATGAGGAAGTCAGACATGGCAAGCCAGTCCCGTCAGATCGAAGAAACCCTTTACGAAATCTCGGTATCCGGAGTCTTTTACGGCCTCGGAGCCTTGTCCGAGACGATTTTGCGCCATCTTGAGCGCACGCGCCGCAGTCCCGAGTCGGTTGTCCTGGGCGCGGCGCTGGTCCGCATTGCCGGAGGCATGCCGGCCGAGGCGACCCGCATGCTTGAGTCGTCTGACAGTCCCGAGGCGCGTGTGGTGCGCGCGCTGGCGCTGAAGCGTTCGGGCAGCCGCGAGCATGGCGAGCGCGTCCTGGACTCCATTCCTGCCGACGCGTCCGAGTCGGTTCGCGCTATGGTTGAGGCGGTGCGCGCGAGTTAGTTGTCCGCCGCCGCGGAGACTGTGACGATGCCTGTGCCGATTCCGTCGGGCGCTTCGGTTGAGTTGCTGCGCCGCACCGGTCTTGAGCCGGGGAGTCTCGGTCCCAACGCGACTCCGGGGCGCGCTCTTGCCGACGCGTTTCGTGACAGTCTTGACGCGTTGCGCGACGCGTCGTCTCAAACGGCGACGGAGACGGCGTCGGGTCAGGGGGAAACAAAAACGGCGCCGGCTCAAGGGGCGACAAAAACGGCGCCGATTCAGACGACAACGACCGCGCCGCTTCAGGACGCCGGTCCTTCCGACAGAATTCTCTCGTCGTTTATGACGAACAAAGGCGACCCGCCGGCGGGCGGAGTGCATCTGCGTCTCCGCGCCGAAGAGATTCTGACGGCGCACGGCCCTGATCTCGGCGCGGCTTTGCGCGCGCAGACCTTTGAGCGGACACTGGCGCTCGGCGTTCAGGCGGCGCGCCGCGCCCCCGCCTCGCTTGAGGAAGCCGCGCACACCCTCACCCAGGGCGGCGGCGGAGGATAACGATGCCTTTTAACAGAGACACATTGACGGCGGCGGTTTTCGCGCTGCTTGCGGCGGCGTTGCTTGTTTTGGGCGGCTGCCGCCAGGAGTTATTCCGCGATCTGCCCGAGCGCGGCGTCAACGAGATTGTGGCGGTCCTGGCGCAGAGCGGCATCGCGGCGGAGAAGGTGCCTGTGGCGAAGAGCGACAAGTACCGCGTCATTGTTGACGCGCATGATTTCGCCGCCGCGGTCGGAGTTCTGTCGGCGCGCGGCCTGCCGCGCCGCGAGCATGACAATCTCGGTCAGATTTTCCAGCCGAGCGGCCTTGTCCCCACTCCGTTTGAGGAGCAGGTGCGCCTCGTCTATGGCGTGAGCGAGGAACTTTCCGAGACCTTGTCGCGTTTCAACGGCATTACGGAGAACCGCGTTCACATTGTTCTGCCGCACGAGGTCGGACGCGACATTCATCACGAGGCGCGCGCGTCGGTGTATCTGCAGTACGATCCGGAATTTGATGTTGAACTTTTGATTCCGCGCATTCGCCGTCTTGTCTCGGACGCGGTTGACGGTCTTGACACCGCCAATGTTGAGGTATTGGCCGAGCCGCGCTCGCAATTGTTGAGCGCGACGCCTCCCCCGCCGGCGTTTCGGGTGATTGCGGGCATCGGCGTGCGTTCGGAGCATGTCTGGCGTTTTTTCGCGTTGCTTGCGGGTGTTCTATTTCTGGTTGTGTCGCTGTCGGCTTTGCTGGCGTGGACATTAATCGCGCGCGGGACGCCGCGAGGCTGATGACCGAGTCGGTGCTTGAGCGGACGGCGACCCTCGCGGCGAATCCGGCGGCGACAATGGACGCCGGCTGGCGTCCGATTCTGCTCCGCCGTCTCATTGACCTTGACGGCGACTTCGGAACAGGCTTGACCGAAGGGGACAGCGACCCCGCCGCGATTTCGGCCTCTTTTATTGTCCCCGGCGATGTCATTAATAAGACAGCCGCCGGTGATGACGATGACAATGACGATGACGATGACAATGAAGGCGGCGCCGCTCGTTTTCTGGATTCAATCTGGGGAACGCCGCCCCTGTCGCGTTTGATATTCAGACTTGAACAACTCGCGTGGCCTCGCGGCGATCCTTTCGCGACGGCGGCGGGACGCGCGCTTCTGCTGGACGGTGACGAGACGCGGCTTTTCGCAACTTATCTCGGACTTTCATGTCACCGCGACTGGTATGCCAATCTTATTGACGGACGATTGTCGCGCCGCATGGAGTCAATTTACGATAACGACGCGCTCGCCTTTCTTAATGAGGGGGACGACAACGGCGGTCCCTTCACTGTTCCCGCGCTTATGCCCTGGCGTTCCGGGGAGCATACTTTGTCTCTCGGACTTCAATTATGGGAGCGCATGATCGGCGACATTGACAAAGAATGGCGCGCGCGTCTGCGTTTAAAACTTCCGCCGCATCTGCCGCGCGATGAAACTCCGCCGGCGATCGCGGACGGCGAATGGTCTGCGCGACTTCTGGCGAGACTTTTTCCGCGATGCCTCTGGTTACGATTCTGAAGCAGGGCGCCTGGCGCGCGCACGGACGCGTGATGAAGCACGCCGACTACGCCCGCGCGACCGAGGCGGCGGCGTTGTTGTCGGCGGCGCGCGACGAGGCTGCGGAGTCGGCGCGTCTTGCGCGGGCGGCGTATGCCGAGGAGAAGTCGCGCGGCTATCGCGACGGCATTGCCGACGCGCATGCCGAATTGGCGCGCATGCAGACGGAGCAGGTCGCGCGCGCCCGTGATTGGGTTGAGGGGATGGAGCGGCAGTTGGGCGCATTGGTGGCGACTGCGGTTGAGCGCATTCTTGGCGAGATGGACGACACTGAAGTTCTGGCGCGTGTGGTGCGTCGCGCGCTGGAGAATTTTGAGGGCTTGCCTTCTTTGCGCTTGCGCGCGGCGCCGGATCAGGTGGAGTCGTTGAATCGTTTTTTCGGCGCTGACGGGCGTCGTGCTGTGACTTCGCCGTTGCGTATTGAGCCGGACACGGGTTTGCGTTCGGGGGAGTGCGTTTTGGAATCGCCGCTTGGTGTTGTGGATTTGAGTCTGCCGCGCCAGTTGGAGGTTTTGCGCGAAGCCTTGTCGGGGGGAACGGACAATGAATGACGACGACCTGGCATTAGTGGGCGAGGAATCGTTGACGAGTCACGATGTCGGCTCAAGCGAACCGCACCAACTGACGCCCGCGGGCGCTGCCCGCAAAAAAATTCTTCCTGTTAACGATATGGACAATGGAGGGTCTCGTCGCATGGCATTAGTGGGCGAGGAGTCGTTGACGAGTCACGATGTCGGCTCAAGCGAACCGCACCCACTGATGCCCGCGGGCGCTGCCCGCAAAAAAAATTTAAATAACCTTGACTTTGACGGTGACAACCCGCTCTCTCCTGCCGTTGAACGATTGTCGCGCAAAGTTTTGTCTACACGGACGACGACAATCACGGGGCGTGTAACCGAGGTCGTTGGGACTCTGGTCAAGGCGTTAATTCCGAATGCGCGTGTCGGCGAGGTCTGCGAGTTGCGAGACCCGCGAGGAAGACTGCTTGGCGAGGGCGAGGTCGTCGGTTTCGCCGACACCGCCGCGATCTTGTCGGTCTACGGCGAACTTCTCGGCTTGTCGGCGCAGACTCTCGTCGTCCCGACGGGGCGCAGTCAGGATGTCCCGGTGAGCGACGCGCTTCTGGGACGCGTCTTTGACGGCATGGGTCGTCCGCTTGACGGCAAACCGATGATTGACATTGAGAACGCGGCGCGCATGCCGTTGTACCGCGCGGCGCCTGATCCGCTGGCGCGCCGTTTGATTAAGGACCCGTTGCCGCTCGGCATTCGCTGTCTTGACGGAATGTTGACCTGCGGCGAGGGACAGCGTCTCGGCATTTTCGCGGCGGCTGGCGTGGGCAAGTCGGTTTTGCTTTCCAGCATGGTGCTTGGGGCGAGTGTTGATGTGACGGTGATCGCTCTGATTGGCGAGCGCGGCAGGGAGGTGCGCGAGTTCATTGAGCACAACCTGGGCGAGCAGGGTCTGGCGCGTTCGGTTCTGGTGATTGCGACATCCGACCGTTCTTCAATGGAGCGCGCCCGCGCGGCGTGGGTGGCGACGACGATGGCGGAGTATTTCCGCGAACAGGGCAAGCGTGTTTTGCTATTGATGGATTCGGTGACGCGTTTCGCGCGCGCGATACGCGAGATTGGACTGGCGGCGGGCGAGCCTCCGACGCGGCGCGGCTTTCCGCCGTCGGTGTTTGCGACCTTGCCGCGCTTGATGGAACGGAGCGGCATGGGGGCGCGCGGCAGCATCACGGCGTTTTACACGGTTTTGGTCGAGGGCGATGACATGACCGAGCCGGTCGCCGACGAGACCCGTTCCATTCTTGATGGACACATTATTTTGTCGCGTGAATTGGCGGCGGGCGGACATTATCCTGCGGTTGATGTTTTGAGGAGCGCGAGTCGTGTGATGGGCAGTGTGACTTCTGCGGCGCATCAGGAGGCGGCGCGCCGGTGGCGTGAGTTGCTGGCGGCGTATGAGGGCGCGGAGTTGCTGATACGGATAGGGGAGTATTCGGCGGGATCGGACGCGGTGACGGACGAGGCGATTGCGCGTCGTGTTGAGATGCTGGAGTTTTTGCGTCAGGGGATGCGCGAGTTCACGGATTTTGGTGATGTGGTGGATCGTTTATGTGGTGTAGCGGGGGTGGCGCCTGATTTGTGAGTCATTGACGAAAAAGGCGCCGATTTTCCGGCATTAATTAGGAGACAAACGAAGTGCTGTCCTTGGCATTAGTGGGAGTTTGACTTAGACTAGTCACGATGCTGGCTCAAGCGAGCGATGCCAGCAGATGGGTGCGGGCTAGCCCGCAAAAAAATAATTGACTATTAATGGACAGGCGACAATAACGGCGTCAATTAAATCGGCGTCAGGCATCTGGCATTAGTGGGAGTTTGACTTAGACTAGTCACGGCGTCGGCTCAAGCGAGCGATGCCAACTAATGCCCGCAGGCGCTGCCTGCAAAAAAA
>JALCBB010000133.1 GCA_028066985.1 Alphaproteobacteria bacterium | reverse complement strand
ATTAGTGGGCGAGGCTTTCAGACTCTTGAAGTCGCCGCTCAAGCGAGCCGCACCCGCTGATGCCCGCGGGCGCTGCCCGCAAAAAAATAAATTAACAATGACGACAATGAAGGCGCCGTCGTTGTTTCTGCCGTTGTCTTCATTGACGACAATGAAGGCGCCGTCATTGTTTCTGCCGTTGTCTTCATTGACGACAATGAAGGCGCCGTCGTTGTTTCCATTGTTGTCTTTGACGACAAAAATGGTGTCGTCATTGTTTCTGTCGTTGTCTTTGACGACAAAAATGGTGTCGCGTTTGTTGTCCATTGTGGACAATTAAAAGGAGTCGCTCATGTATTCCATTCAGAACTTGACGAATGTCGTTTCGCAGGCGGGGCGCGCCGAGGTTGAACTCGCTGACAATGGCAGCCCGCAAGCGCGCGCGCTCGGTCTCGGCGCGCGCTTCGCCCGCGGCATCCGCAGCCTCCTCTCCCGCCTTCACATCCTCCGCGGCGGCGCCCAGCGCGCCGAACGCCAGGAAAAAGCCGCCACCAGCATCCAGGCGCACCTCCGCCTCCGCTTCAACGCGCGCGACCTGCAGTTCACGGGCATGAACGCGCCGCGCCTCACAACCAGAGCGAGCGCCCTCTCGTCCGGCATCCGATGGACAGAAAAAGTTGAACGCGACCGCCTCTCCGCCGCGCATGATCTCGCCCGCCCCTTCGCGTCCTTCGCGGCGGAGCGCCCGCTCTCCGGCCAGTCGTCCGAGATGCGCGATGTTCTCCCCGCCGGCTACGACACCTGGCCCCGCGCCGGCCGCGCCGCCCTGCAGGACGCCTACCGCGAGACCTTCAAAATGGTTCTCGCCGACGCTCTTCACCGCGGCGCCGGCGACCTCTCGCCGTCCGACATTCGCGGACTTGCGAAGACGGCGATGGCGTCGGCGCTGAGCAAGTGCGAGCAGCCGGAGACCTACGCGGGTTACCGCCGCGCGCTTGACGATTTTCGGCTGTCGGCGTTTTCGTATATTGACGGCATTCGCAAGTCGTCCTCGCCCTGGGACATGAAAACGCGCATGGAGTCCCTCGCGAAGGCGGAGTCGCGCCTGATGTCGTACGAGACTCTTGCCGCGACGAAGAAGTGTTCGCCGATGCCGCTCGCGCTCGGCGAGATCAAGGACGCGGTGTCCGGCAATGTCGCTTTATTTTCGCGCGGACTTTCGGAGATGAATCGCTGGGCGGTTCCCATTCTCGCCGACAGGGTCGTCGCGGCCGAGACAGACGCGACGACAGCGCCGAGCAGCAGCGCCGCGAGTCTGCTTAAGCACATTCTGCAGGACGCCGACCTCGGCTCGTCCATCGTTCTGCCCGATGAAGTTTCACTTGTCCTTGACGGCGCGACGGCGGACGGCGCGGCGTCGTCGCCGCTTCCGGCGGAGACATTACAGCGTCTCGGCGTCAGCGAAAAAGAGTTCACCGAGGCGCTCAAGGGCGCGACCGTCGCGACTTTGCGAAACCCTGGCTAGGAGACCACGATGTTCACGATCAACCGGCTTCAGAACACCGCCGCGCGGACGGCGGGCGGCGTTCACATTTCCGACAGCGGCAAGACGCGCGGCACGGGCGCGCTTGCGACCTTGCGGCGCGGCGTCCGGCGTATTCTGCGCCGCGTCGGCCTCATGCGGACAGGACAGACTCAGGCGCGCCGGCAGAAACGTTCGGCTGAAAATCTGCTGCGCGCGCTTGAGATGCGTTTTAATCCCCGCGACCTTGAGGCGGCCGGGCTTACGCGCGACAATTTGGAGGCGACGGGCGGCATGCGCGGAACGAAACTCGCCGGCGACCTTGAGTCTGTCCACCACAAAGAAGCCGAGCGCGTCGCGGGCAAACGCGAGATGGCGCGCGACCTTCGCAACCTGTCGCCGTCTTCGCGCCGCGATGAACTTCCGCCCGCGCTGAAAAACGCGCTCCCCAAGGACTACGACCAGTGGTCGGCCCAGCGCAAAAGTTCATTCGCCGGAATTTATCGCCGCACTTTTGACATGCACCTTGAGGCGGCGATTCGTTTTGACCGCGAGACTTCTCCGTGCGACGCCGCCCGCATGGACAAAATCGCCAAAGCCGCCGCGCAGATCGCCGTCAAGGAGACTTCCTCGCCGACTGAGGCCGCCCGCAATCAGGCCGCCTGGGACAACTTCAACGGCGCCGTCAATCAGTACTTGGACGCGCTGACGACCGGCGAGTCGGGCGAACACTTTGAGATGCTGCAGCATCAATTGGCGTTGAAGCATCATGTTCTGAGCGCGCGCGTTCTGCCGCCGGAGCATCAGAAGGAACTCGGCTTTTCCGAGGCGCGGATGGCGCCGATGATAATGGCGATTCGCTCGGCGAAGAGCGAACTTGCGTCGGAGAATCCCGCTTATGTCGCCGACCTCTCGGAGGGCGTGGCGAAGAATGTGAACAAGTGGGCGCCGCCGATGCTCGCCTCCGCGTATCTCCGCCTGCAGGACGACATGCAGCAGAACAGCGAGGTCTTGCGCGAGGCGACCGGCTCGCACCTTGTGGTTGACATGCTCTGGATGCTTTCGGCTGACGAAGATGTCGGCAGCGATTTGTCATTGCCGCCGTGGGTGTCGGCGCTGCAGCCTGGCGGCATATTGAGTTCGTTTGAGTATGACCGCGAGGTGCTGCCGGTTCTGAATGTGGATCGCGACGCCTTCAACGAGTCGGTCGGCCGCGCGCGCGCTTTTGTTGACCGCGTGAACGCCGAGGGCATTGAGGAGTATATGTCCGAGGGCTTGCGAACCGATGTTTGAGCCGCGCTCGCTCGGCATGTTCGCCTCGTCCGCCGACTTCAACGCCGCGCTGGACGGGTTAACGAACAGAGACCCCGCCGCCGCCGAGGGTAGAGACTCCCCTGCCGACAAAAACGGCGGCGACATATTTTTTCGCAAGGCGACGCGCTGGCAGCGACATCCGGTTCTGCCCGGTTTTTCGGGCGCGCGCATTCTGCCTGTCGGAGGCAATTCAATTCCGGATCCGCAGGTGCTGCATGTATTGGAGCCGCCGCCTCCCGACGACCGCGCCGAACTCCTGCCGTCGCGCCGCGCCCTCGCCCTGACACAACTTTCGCGCGCGATGGAAAAGACAATGACCGAGACAACGACGACGACCGAGGAAGGCGTTGTCGGCGATGCGCTTGTCGTCCTTGAGAAGACTCGTGACCTGCTGCTGGAGGCAAGCACCCGCCGCATCCAGCTTTTGTCGTGTTAGACAAAAACATGGACAAAAACGGCGCCGTCATTAATGTCATTCACAAGACATTAAAAGGACAGGACTATGGACACGCTTAAAAAGCACAGCGGCACCCTGCACCGATTGGCGTGGCATCGTTTGCGTTATGACCGCGCCGCCGAGGCCGAGCCGCTCTACCGCCTCCTCGCTTTGCTGGAGCCTGACGCCTTCGCGCCGCGCGCCGGTCTCGCCTACGCTCTCCTCCTGCAGTCCGGCGGACGCGACCTTGACGAGCAGATGTCGCGCCTGCGCTCCCTTGCGACTCTCCCCGCCGAGCGCCGCGCTCTGGACAGACTCGAGCGCCGCCGTTCGCGCCTTGCGGACGCTCCCGCGACCTTTTAGACTGATCAGACTGACGGCGCCGCGATGAATCTCAGCGAGGACGAAGCCCTTGCCGCGTCCGAGTCGTTGTTCGCGGATCTGGCGCATACGCTCGGCGTCGGCAAACTGCCGAGCGCTGACGGCGTGGCGCGTCTTCGTTTTGAGGGCGACATTGAGGTTGAGTTGCAGGGTTCTGCGCCCGGCTGGTTTTATGTTTTGTACGAGGCCGGTTTTTCGGGAGACTTTGACGCGCATCACTTGCTTGAGGCGTCATTGCGCGACGAGCGGATGTCGGGTTTGAGTTTCGCGTCTGACGGCGAGGGTGTGATTTTGCTGATGTCGTGTTTGCCGCTGGGTGGTTTGCGGGTTGAGTCTGTGGTATCGGTGTTGGAGTATTTTGTGGTGGTTGCGGCTTTGATTCACGAGTCTGGACTGGCTGTGTTTCTGGCTTCGGCTGACGCGGACGCGGAAGACCTCCCGGCAAAGGAGACGGCGCCGCGCGGCTTACGCATTTAATTAAGGGGAGCGGGACAGGGAAGGAACAGGGAAGGGAAGGCGAGACAATGACGGCTGAGCGTATTGACGGACGGTTGCGCGCGAAGGAACTGGATTCGCGTGTTACGGAGGGTGTCTCCGCCTTTTCTGAAAAGGTCGGACGCGTTCCCGGCCTGGCGGCGGTGCTGGTCGGCACGGACGCGGCGAGTCAGATTTATGTCCGCAACAAGGTGAAGCGAACGAAGTCGGTGGGGATGCTGTCGTTTGAGCATGTTTTGCCGGAGACGACGACCGAGTCCGACCTGTTGAGTCTTGTGGACGACCTGAACGCTGATCCTCGTGTGGACGGGATATTGGTTCAGTTGCCGTTGCCCGGGCAGATTCGCGCGGAGCGTGTGACGTCGGCGGTGTCTCCTGAGAAGGATGTGGATGGTTTTCATATTGTTAATGTGGGTGCGGTGGCGTCGGGTGTGGGTGGTTTGGTGCCTTGTACGCCGTTGGGCTGCTTGATATTGGCGGCGCCGTTTTTCGGGGGAGACTTTGCGGGTGTTGAGTCTGTTGTGGTCGGGCGGAGCAACATTGTGGGGCGTCCGATGGCGAATTTGCTGTTGGCGCGGCGTGCGACGGTGACGGTGGTTCACTCTGCGACACGGGATGTGGCGTCGCATGTTCGCGGCGCTGATCTGGTTGTAGTTGCGGCGGGCAGCGCCGGACTTGTAAGGGGCGACTGGGTAGGGGAGGGTGCTGTGGTGATTGATGTTGGCATTAATCGTCTGGCTGACGGGAAAGTTGTGGGCGATGTTAACTTTGAGGAGGTGAGCGGGGTGGCTCGTGCTTTGACGCCTGTACCTGGCGGAGTGGGACCGATGACGATCGGCTGCCTGTTGTTAAATACGCTGACGGCTGCGTTGCGCCGCGAGGGTTTAGGCGATCCTGACATCGGCCTCGGCATTTAAGAGTCATCCGAAGCACGGCCCCTGGCATTAGTGGGCGAGAAATTCAGACTCTTAATGTGTTGGCTCAAGCGAGCGATGCCAACTAATGCCCGCAGGCGCTGCCTGCAAAAA
>JALCBB010000132.1 GCA_028066985.1 Alphaproteobacteria bacterium | reverse complement strand
TGTCCATTAATAGTCAAATTAATTTTTTAATTTTTTTGCGGGCTAGCCCGCACCCATTAGTTGGTGCTGTTTGCTTGAGCCGGCATCGTGAATGTCTAAGTCAAACTCCCACTAATGCCAGAGGCCGCACGCCGATTTAATTGACACCGTTATTGTCGTCTGTCCATTAATAGTCAAATTAATTTTTTAATTTTTTTGCGGGCTAGCCCGCACCCGTCTGCTGGCATCGCTCGCTTGAGCCAACGCTGTTAATGTCTTAGTCAAACGCTCACTAATGCCAAGGGCCAGCCTTCGGGGTCTCATTTAATCTCCTCAATTAAAGCATGGACACGCTCCTCATTGCTCACAGCAATATGGCCGTTCTCACGAAGCAGATTGTTCTCAAATCCAATGCGGCACTTCCCCCCCCAGTCCCACGCCTCCGCCAGCACCCTTATCTCGTCACGACCAAACGCGCACGCCGCCCACTCCACATCCGAACCCAGAACATCCATATTCCCCAGAAATGAAGCCAGTCCGTCGCCGTCGCCCGAACCCCCCGTATAACTCCCGATCACAAACAACACCGCCAGTCCCCCGGACGGCACCACTCCCTCCTTAACCAATTCCGCAAGACGAGCCACATCATCAACACCATACAAAATATGCTGCACCACAATACCCTCGCCAAGCGCCCAGTGATAAAAATCACGCGCCAGCCCGATGTCGTCGCCCGCCGTCAACTCCCGCAGCGCCGCCGACACCCCCCGCGGACACACCTCCCGCACAACCCGCACCTGCTCCTCCGGACTGTAAATCCCCGCCGCCTCCGTCGTGATCTGCACCCGCATATCAGGAACCGCGCGCGCCATCTCCGCCAGCAACTCACGATACAGTCCCGCGTCCAGCGTATGCTTCCCCTCCGCGTCGCGGACATGCGCGTGCAAGCCTTCGGCGCCCGCCGCGTGACACGCCGCCGCCGTCTTCACGATCTCCGCTATCGTCACCGGCAGAGCGGAATGCTCGCGCTTCATGCGCCGCGCCCCCGTCGGCGCGACCATCACATCAGGCAGCAAATCCATCAGAACACCTCCCGAAAAGATAAAACAAGTTTGGACACCAGTTCGTCAATCTGCGCCTCGTCAATAATGAACGGAGGCGCGAGCAGCACATGATCGCCGCGGACGCCGTCCGCGCAGCCGCCACCAGGATAGCATATTAATCCGTTGGAAAACGCCGCGCGTTTCAGGCGTCCGTGAATGTCGTCGCCGGCGGCGAACGGCTCGCGGGTCTCGCGGTCGCGCACGAATTCAAGCCCGCGAAAAAGTCCGCGCCCGCGAATGTCGCCGACATGCGGATGCTGCCCGAACGCCTCGCGCAGGACGCCGTCAAGACGCCCGCCATTAACACGCACGCGCTCAAGAAGTCCGTCGTCCAGGATGCGCCGCAGCACCGCGACGCCCGCCGCCGCCGCCACGGGATGTCCGCTGTAGGTGTGTCCGTGCCGAAACACGCCCGACCCGCCGGCGACCGCGTCATAAATTTTCGCCGAGCAGAGCATCGCGCCGATCGGCTGATAGCCGCCGCCGAGTCCCTTGGCGACTGTCACGATGTCGGCGGCGATGTTTTCGTCTTCGTGCGCGAAGAGTCTGCCGCTGCGTCCCATGCCGCACATCACCTCGTCCAGAATCAGCAGGACGCCGTGCCGGTCGCAGATTTCGCGCACGCGCCGGAAGTATCCCTCGCTCGCGCAGACGGCGCCGAGCGACGCGCCCGCGATCGGCTCCGCGATAAACGCCATCACGGTCT
Source organism: Alphaproteobacteria bacterium (assembly GCA_028066985.1). Lineage (GTDB taxonomy): Bacteria > Pseudomonadota > Alphaproteobacteria > JALCBB01 > JALCBB01 > JALCBB01. The sequence goes on along the minus strand of JALCBB010000132.1, from coordinate 3,442 downwards.
CGGCGCCGAGTCGGTTGATTTCGGTTTCCAGGGTGTCGGCGGCGCGGCGCGCGTAGTCGGCGGAACTTTCGCCCGGCTCGCGTCCGCGGTATTCGTAGCACGGCGCGACATGCGACACATCAAACAGGAACGGCGCGAAGATTTCGCGGCGCCATTCGTGTCCGCCGGCGGAGAGACTGCCGAGGGTCGTGCCGTGATAACTCTGCCGCCGGGCTATCAGCCGCGTCCGCTTCGGCTCGTTCGTCTCTATGAAATACTGCCGCGCGAGTTTGACGGCGGCTTCGGTCGCTTCCGAGCCGCCGCTGACGAGGTAGACGCGCTCAAGTCCGCCGGGCGCGTTCGCGACGAGCAGGGACGCCAGGGTTTCGGCGGCTTCGCTTGTGAAGAACGCGGTATGCGCGAATTCCAGCGCGTCCAGTTGTGATTTGACGGCTTCGCGCACGGCGGCGTCGCCGTGTCCGAGGCATGACACTGCCGCGCCGCCGGAGCCGTCCAGCCAGCGCTGTCCGTTGTCGTCATATATGTACGCGCCGTCGCCGCGCGCCGCCTGCGGCAGGTCGGCGGACCCGCGAGGGAATATATGACTCATCGCGCCTTCTCCGTCATCTTTTTCGCCGCCGTTTCTGTTCCTGTGACAATGAAGGCGCCGCCGTCACCGTTCCCGTCTTGCCGCCGTGACAGGGACAATAACACGGCCGCGCCGCGAAGGAATGCATATGACTCATTGCGCCGCCTCCTTTGTCACCGTCGCTGTCATCGTCCTCGTTAACAGGGACAATAACACGGCCGCGCCGCGAAGGAATGCATATGACTCATTGCGCCGCCTCCTTTTTTGTCTCCTCTACATTACCACGGCGGCGGGCGCGGGCAAACTGCAGAAACCAGACCAGCAGAACCGCGAAAACACCGGGCAGGTAAAACCAGTACTTGCTCGCACGCGGCGGAATCCGCTCAATCGCCAGAACCGTCATGCCGTTCTGAAAGCCCGCCTTCGCGCCCGCGCCCGAAAACTGCCGCAGCGTGATCTGCGTGCCGCCCTCATGCAGAAACGACTCCGCCGCGCCGAGACCAAGCGCCTCCCACGAGATGACATCGCCGGCGCCGGCGCGAATCTCAAAACTCTGCCGCTGCTCCAGAAGATCAACGGTCGTGAAACGCAGAACATCGGCGCGAAGCCCATCCGTCAGCGCGGAATGTTCAACCTGCTCCGGCTGCACGGGAAAAACAAAATCCTGCAACAGCCCGGGACGAAACAGCGTCAACGCCGCGAATCCAAGAATCACATACTCAACAACGCGGAGTTTCACGAGCATCCATCCCTGCGTGATCGCGGTGAAACTCAGAATCGCCAGCAGACTCATTGCGAAGACCAGAACGCCCTCCGCCCAGGAGTCCACATTGATTAAAAGCAACTCCACATTAAACAGAAAGACGAAAGGCAGAATCGCCGTGCGCGCCGAATACCAGAACGCCTGAACTCCCGTGCGTATCGGATCGGCGCGGCTGATGCTCGCCGCCGCGAACGACGCGAGACCGACAGGCGGCGTCACATCGGCCATCAGCCCGAAGTAAAAACAGAAAAGATGAATCGCGACAAGCGGAAAATCAAAGCCCGCCTGCCGTCCGAGATTGGAGACAATGCCGACCATCAGCGTGGAAACAATGAGATAGTTCGCGGTCGTCGGCAGTCCCATGCCGAGAATGATGGAGAGCAGCGCCGTCGCGAGCAGAATCGGAAAAATAGAGTCGCCGGCGATGAAGGTCAGGATCTCCTGAAGCGCGTTGGAAAGACCGGACGCGCCGATAGAACCAAGCACAAGGCCGGCGGCGGCGACAGCGATAGACACCGAAACCATGTTGCGCGCGCCGGCGAGGAGTCCGTCGGTGACGACCTTGCGCGTCTCGTTCAGCGCCTTCGCGGCGGCGTGCTTCTCGGCGCGCAGACGAATCACGCGCTCAATAAAAAACACGGCGACAAGCGTGAGAATGCAGTAGAAGGCGGCGCGGTCGGGCGAGTTGCGAAGGACAGTCAGCGAATAGACGAGGACGACAATCGGAATGAGATAGTGCCATCCGCGCTTGAGGACGACGAGGGCGGCGTCGGGACGGATGTTCGGCTTGAGTCCGAGTTTGAGAGCCTCAAGGTGGACGATGTAGAAAAGCGCGATGTACGAAATGACCGCGGGGATGAAGGCGTGTTTGATGACGGTGAAATACGGCACGCCGAGGATCTCGGCCATGACGAAGGCGGCGGCGCCCATGATCGGCGGCATGATCTGTCCGTTGACGGAGGCGGCGACTTCAACGGCGCCGGCTTTGACGGCGGGGTATCCGTTGCGCTTCATGATCGGAATGGTGAAGGTGCCGGTCGTGACCGTGTTGGCGATAGACGAGCCGGAGACCATTCCCGTCAGCCCCGACGCGAGGACGGCCGACTTCGCGGGACCGCCGCGCAGGTGTCCGACGGCGGCGAAGGCCATGTCAATGAACCACTTGCCGGCGCCGCCTTTGTCCAGGAGGGCGCCGAAGAGGACGAAGAGGAAGATCGTTTTCGTGGAGACGCCGAGCGGAATGCCGAAGACGCCTTCCTGTCCGAACCATTGCGCGGTGACATATCTGACGGCGCTGACATCGGAGAGTCCGAACGGCGGCGGCAGGTGTTTATTGAAGAGGGTGTAGACGATGAAGACGCAGCCGATGATCGCGAGGGGCGTGCCGACGACGCGTCTTGCGGCTTCCAGTGTGAGGAGGATTGCGGTCCATCCGAGGATGAATTCAAAGGGGACTTCGCCGAGGAGGGGAATGTTGAAGTCTCTGGTGCGACCTGCGGTGGCGATGATGTCGGCGAAGTTTCTGGCTTGCCAGAGGCATGCGAAGCCGATGACGGCGGCGAGGATGTAGTCGGCGGGGGGAGTGCGGCGTACGGCGGGCGAATTTTTACGCGCGGAGAAGATGAGGAAGCAGAGAGTGGATCCGAAGAAGAGGTGGAGGGCGCGGGCGTAGATGTCGTTGACGATGCCGAAGCCTGTGGTTTGGGCGAGGAGGGGTCCGAGTCCGGAGGCGAGGTAGAGTTGGAGGAGCGACCAGGAGAGGAGGAGGATGTATGTGAGTCTGGCGGAGGGACCTGTGACGGTGATTTCGCCGGTTTCGCGGGCGAGGTTTTGCTCGGTGATTTTCTCGGCGCTGGTCTGGGACATGATTTCAGTGACTCGTCATGGTGCGATATCTGGCATTAGCGGGCGCGGATTTTGCGGGGAGACGGTGACGATGAAAGGGTTAATCGGCGAGCGGCTTCTGGCATTAGTGGGAGTTAACTATAGACTAGTCATGATGCTGGCTCAAGCGAGCGATGCCAGCAGACGGGTGCGGGCTAGCCCGCAAAAAATAAAAAAAGAATTAATTAATAATTTATTAACCCCATTAATTGTCTAACTAGTAACAG
>JALCBB010000131.1 GCA_028066985.1 Alphaproteobacteria bacterium | reverse complement strand
TTTTTGCAGGCAGCGCCTGCGGGCATCAGTGGGTGCGGTTCGCTTGAGCCAGCATTGTTAATGTCTAAATCTGACTCCCACTAATGCCAAAGATCACTCTCCGACAAGGCTTGTTTCGGGCGGGGGGGAAGTGTGCTATAATATGAAAATGATATGCCCCAAATACCTCGCGGCGGCGGTGTTTGTCGCCTCTGTCGCCGTCGGCGTCTTCAGCACAGAAGCCGCGGCGCAGAACGCCGAAGATGTCAGACGGCTCATAGAGGAGCAGACCCTCGCCATCAACGCCGACTCCCAGGTCGCCGAAGCCTACGGAAAGCGCGGCGGCCTCTACATTCTCATTGACGAATACGACCTCGCCATCCAGGACTTCCAGCAGGTCCTCGCCATCAGCAAAAACAAGGACGAGCGCGCCGCCGCCCTTCTCGGCATCGGTCTTTCGCACAGCGGCAACGGCGACCACAAGGAGGCTCTCAAGCAGATCAACGAGGCAATCAGGCAGAACAGCAAAACTATGGAGGCGCAGGCCTACCTCCTGCGCGGATACACGCACGAGGCGCTCGGCGACTCCGAGAAGGCCGATGCTGATTTCGCGCGCGCCGCTAAACTTGGACTGGGCGGTCGGTCGCCGTAGCGGGACACCGCTCACTCGCTAATAAGCGCCGAGGAGAAGCCGCGCGCGCCGCAGGTCGAGATAGGAGCGCCCGTAGTCCTTCAGGGCGGAGTAAATACGGCTGCGGTTGATGTATGCGTCGGCGTAGTTGTTATTCAGGCGGATCGCTTCGGTGAAGTCGGCGAGCGCGGCGAGGAGGCGGTCGTCCGCGGCGTGCGCCTGCCCGCGGAGGTTGTACGCCTTCGCCTTCGCGGCGTCGCTTTCGTCAGTGGAGAGAATTATTTGCGAGAGTTCGTTAATGGTGTGATGTTCATCGGCGTACGCCGGCGCTGTCGTCGCAAGGACGACAAAAACAGCGCCGGCGAAGAGGAGTCTGCTGTGTCGTGTCATTGCCCTACCCTCTTGCCTTGAGGTCGCCGCCTTCTATGTGATCCAGGTCGGCGATTTGTCTGACGGTATCCACGAAAGACTGGAGCAGCGCGACCTTCGCCGCCTGCTGCTCTTCGGGCCCGTCAAGGACGCGAATGTTGTCCAGGAAGGCGTCAATCGGTTCACGAGCAGAGGCAAGGAGCCTGATTTGCTCCTTGGGTGTGAGCGTGTCTTGTCGGAGTTGTTTTTGCATCTCCGTTATTTGAGTTCGCAGATCAATCGCCTGCGGTTCGGCGAGGATGTCGGGCTGTCCGTCTTTCAGACGCTTCCCCTCCTGCGCGAGGCCGTGCGCGCGCTTGTAGGCGGTGACGAGGTCTTCGCCCGTCTCGCTTTGTATCAACCCCTTCAGTTCGTCCGCGACTTCCACAATGAGACGGATGTCTCCCGACTGCTGCGAGAGCGATCCGTGTATTGCCGCCCGCGCAATGTCGTACGGCATACCCTGATTAATGAGATAGACCTCCAGCCTCTCGTAAAAGAAGCGTGTCAACTCTTCATACGCCCCGGAAGTGTCAATGTCGGTTTCCTTCTCGTAAGCGGAAAGCGCAAAGGTCAGCAGATCATGCAGACGAGGAGTCTTATTAAGAAACCTGTCGTGAATGATCTCTATGGCATACAGACATTGACGGCGCAAGGCGAACGGATCGCCCGAACCGCTCGGCGCTCCCTCCGCCAGCCACAAGCCGACCAGCGTGTCCATCGCCGTCGCAAGGTAGACCGAATAGGTGATCTCCTGCGTCTCGTCCGTCGCTACGCGAAGGTATTGATGCTCTATAGTCCAGCAGATCACAGACTGATACGAACCCTCTATATCGAGGGACTCGTCCGTCTTGAATTTCTGCTCCAGAAGTTTCGCGCCGACAACCCCCTGCAGGTGCGGAATTTCCCTTACGGAGCCGGACGCAAGGTCAACCTTGATGTAGAGACCGGCAAGGTATGCAAGTTCCGCGAGGCCGTCATCGCCGTCGCAGAGTTTTACAATTTGTCTGGACAGCGTCGCAATCCGTTCAACGCGCCGGCGCAGATTTCCAAGGCGCGAATGAAAGGATATTTTCTCAAGACTGTTCAGCAGGCCGTCAATGCCCGTCTTCTTGTCCTGTTTCCAGTAGAAGGAGGCGTCGGCAAGGCGAGCCTCGGCGACGCTTTCAACCCTGCGCTTAACACTGCCCTCCCATGTTTTATCCATGACGCGCGGTTTCTCGGCGACATAGACAGGACACCCCGATCCGTAGGGGTTAACGCTTCGCAGATGGTATCCCAGAATCGGGTTGATAAAACTCTCGTCAATATCAGAAACCGAAAATGAATCAAGGGCGATCATGTACGGGTTCTCCGCCGCAAGCGCGACAGCGCTTAAGGCGTACTCGAAAATTTCAGGTTCCCTCTCAAGGGATTCCTTAACAGTCAACGACTCCGCGAGCAGCCGTTCGCGGTATTTTTCTCTTCTCTGAACAAAGTCAGGCTCCACATCATGATCGCGGAGAGTCGTCGCCCACTCGCCGGCCGAGGGAATCTTCACCGACTCGCCCGTCGCCAGAATCGTTTCGCCCGCCCCGTTCTTCATACCGGGCAGACCATCGCAGTCGTCCAGCGACAATGACTCGTCGCCAAGCATTACCACATAACGCCGTATCGGGCGAGGCCAGCGAAAGCCGCTCTCATCCCAGCGCATACTCTTCCGCCAGCGCACCTCCTTAAGCGCGGAAGAGACAACCTCGGGAATTACTTCCCTCGCATCGCGCTCGGCAGTTTTAATTGTCGCAAACCAGAACTTGCCCTTCGGCGTCTCGCGCAACTCCGCATCGTCCAGCGAACTCAGGCCCGCGCCGCGCAAAAATCCCGCAATCGCCTTTTCCCCCGCGCCCTCGCGCGGTCCCCGTCTTTCCTCTTCACGCGGAGGCGTCTTCGTCCTCACATTATTAATGACGGCGGCGACGCGGCAAGTCGTCGCATAGCCGGCCCCCTCCCCTTCCCCTTCATTTAACAGACCGACAGCCGTCAACTTTTCCGTCAACGCTTCAGCCAGACGAGGCGCACCATCCTCCTGCGCCCAGCCCGGCAGGTCTTCGCACCACAACTCCACAAGCAGATCGGTCATTGCTTAACCCAAGCCTCGCATACGCCTTTAACCAGAGTCCTCACACGCAATATAAGCGATTGTCGCTCGTCTTGCAAAATCGCGCCGCGGGCGTCCAGCAGGTTAAAAATATGCGACGCCTTCAAGCACTCGTCATACGCCGGCAGAGCCAGACCGGACTTTAACAACTCGGCGCACTGCTCCTCCGCATCTTTAAAGTGACGCCACAGCAACTCAACGGACGAGCGCTCATAATTATACGCGCTGAACTCGCGCTCGCCGCGACGGTGAATGTCCCCGTATTTTTTGCCGCCGCCCCACTCCAGGTCATAGACGCTCTCGCAGCCCTGCAGCATACAGGCGATGCGCTCCAGCCCGTAGGTCAGTTCAACCGACACGACCTCACACTCAATGCCGCCCATCTGCTGAAAGTAGGTGAATTGGCTTATTTCCAGGCCGTCGCACCAGACCTCCCAGCCCAGGCCAGCGGCGCCCAGTGTCGGGCTCTCCCAGTCGTCCTCCATAAAGCGGAGATCGTGCGCCGCCGCCTCCAGCCCCAGCGCCGCGAGACTCTCCAGATACAAATCCCGACAATCCGCCGGCGCCGGACGCAGCAAGACCTGAAACTGGTAATAGTGCTGCAGCCGGTTCGGGTTTTCGCCGTAGCGCCCGTCGCCTGGACGCCGCGACGGCTGCACATACGCGACGCGCCACTCTTTGAACGGCCCCAGCGAGTAGAGCGCGGTCGCGGGATGAAAGGTGCCAGCCCCGACCGCGCTGTCGTAGCCGCGCAGGATCATGCAGTCGCGCGCGCGCCAGTAGCCTTCCAGGGCGGCGATCGTGTCCTGGAAAGACGCGGCGGGGTGCAATGTGTCGGTGTCGCTCATGCACTATATATGGCATGGTCGCGCTGATACGGCAAGCAATCGCCGTGACTTTGCGCTAGTCTGCCGGTATGGAGAATTCGCCAGCATCATCGGAAACGGCGCCGGAGACGGCGGCGGAAACGGCGACGGCGCCCGCGGACTCCGACACTTCGCGGCTTGCCGACATTCTTGGCGATGACCTTGTTGCCACTGAGAATGTTTTGCAGAACGAGTTGCGGTCGCACATTGCGCAGATTCATTCTATCGCGTCGCATCTTACGCGGCATGGCGGAAAGCGGTTGCGTCCGCTTCTTACGCTTGCCGCCGCGCGGCTTTCGGACGCGCCGCCGCGCGAGATGCATCGTATTCACAAACTTGCCGCCGCTGTGGAACTGCTGCATTCCGCGACGCTTTTGCATGATGATGTTGTTGATGACGCGAAACTTCGGCGCGGGCGGGCGTCTGCGAACCGGGTGTGGGGCAACAAGAGCAGTGTTCTCACGGGTGATTTTCTGCTGGCGCGCGCCTTTGCTTTGATGGTTGCGGCTGACTCGAAGCCTGCGCTTGAGATTTTGTCTAACGCGGCGACTGTTGTTGCGAACGGCGAGATGCTGGGTTTGCTGGCTCAGGCGCGCACGGATTTGACTCGCGAGGAGATTTTTGAGGTATTGAGTTGCAAGACTGCCAGACTTTTTTCCGCGGCGACGGAGGCTGGCGCGTGTTTGCATGCGGATGCGCGGTGTCGTGCGGGTCTTGCGGAGTTTGGTTTTAATATTGGTCTTGCGTTTCAGCTTGTGGATGATGTTCTTGACTATGAGGTCAGCGCGAAGTTGATGGGGAAGTCGCCTGGCGATGATTTGCGCGAGCGACGGATGACTTTGCCGGTGTGGATTGCGTTTCAGGATGGTGATGGTGACGAGCGTGATTTCTGGGTTCGGACGATAGAGCGCGGGGAGTTTCGGCCGGGTGATTTTGGTCGTGCGCGCGGGATTTTGCGGGGTCATGGTGCGTTGGAGCGGGTTCGCGGGGAGGCGGCGGGGTATTTGCGGGAGGCGAGTGTGCATTTGGGGGGTTATGGGGCTTCGCCGTTGCGCGATGCTCTTGAGTCGCTTTTGCGGGTGAACGCGGCACGAATTAATTAATCAGGAGACAAACGAAGCACCGCCCCTGGCATTAGTGGGAGTTTGACTAAGACATTCACAGTGTCGGCTCAAGCGAGCGATGCCAGCAGATGGGTGCGGGCTAGCCCGCAAAAAA
>JALCBB010000130.1 GCA_028066985.1 Alphaproteobacteria bacterium | reverse complement strand
GCCGCTCAAGCGAAAACACGCCAACTAATGGGTGCGGGCTAGCCCGCAAAAAAATAAAAAATTAATTTGACCATTAATGAATGGACGACAATAACCGGTGCCAATTAAAATAAATTGTTCTCTTATTAATTTAGACAAATAATGGGGTCAAAATGTAAATTATTAATAGACAATTAATGTGTTAAAAGGAGATTTGTTCTGTTGCTGGTTAGACAATTAATGGTGTCAATTAAATAAATCGTTCTTAATTTCCTGTTTGACAGATAAGGCGTGAAATTCTTTAATATATAGGCAACTGAAACCCCGAAAAGACCATGACCCAGGACAACTTCAGCCTTGAAAAAGGTCTCATAGAAACCGCGTGGGAAAATCGCGCCGAACTCAGTCCCGATTCCAGCCCCGAACTCGCCGCCGCCGTCCAGAAAATCCTTAACGCGCTGGACAACGGGCAACTCCGCGTCGCATCTCCCGACAAAAACGGCGGCTGGCAAACTCATCAATGGCTTAAAAAAGCCATCCTCCTCTCCTTCCGCCTCCAGCCCGAAACGCTCATCACCGCCGACGAATTCTCCTGGTGGGATAAAATCCCCTCCAAATTCGCCAACTGGAAACCCGAAGACTTCAAACGCGCCGGCTTCCGCGTTGTCCCCGGCGCCTGGGTGCGGCACTCCGCCTACATCGCCCCGAATGTCATCGTCATGCCCTCTTTCGTGAACATCGCGGCGCATATCGGCTCCGGCACGATGATTGACACCTGGGCGACTGTCGGCTCATGCGCGCAGGTCGGCGCCGGCTGCCACATTTCGGGAGGCGCCGGCGTGGGCGGCGTGCTTGAGCCTGTCCAGGCGAACCCTGTCATCATTGAGGACAATGTTTTCATCGGCGCTCGCTCAGAGGTTGTGGAGGGCGTCATCGTCCGCGCCGGCGCCGTCCTGTCCATGGGCGTTTACATCGGCGCGTCCACGAAGATCATCCGCCGCGACACGGGAGAAATCACCTACGGCGAAGTCCCGCCCTATGCGGTTGTCGTGCCCGGCGCCTTGCCGCCGTCCGCGCGCGACAGCGATCCTGCCGCGCCGCGCCCGTCTTTGTACTGCGCTGTGATTATCAAGCAGGTTGACGAGCAGACGCGTTCCAAGACTTCGCTGAACGACCTGCTGCGCGACTGACCCGTGGAGTCCGACCCGCTTCCGCTCGCGCAGTCGTTGATTCGCGTTCCGAGCGTCACGCCGGACGGCGGTGCCGCGCTTGATGTTGTGGCGTCCTGGCTTGAGCCGCTTGGTTTTGGTATTCGCCGCATGGCTTTCGGCGACGGCGCCGCGCGCGTGGACAACCTTTACGCGAGGCGCGGCGACGGCGCGCCGCATCTGTGTTTTCTCGGACACAGCGATGTTGTTCCGCCCGGCGACGAGTCCGCGTGGAGCGCCCCGCCCTTCGCGGCTGAGGTGCGCGGCGACCTTCTTATCGGACGCGGCGCGGTGGATATGAAGGGCGGCGTCGCGGCTTTTTGCGCGGCGATTGCGCGTCAACTTGAGGTTGCGGACGGCGGGAGCGTGTCTCTTTTGATTACGGGGGACGAGGAAGGCGCCGCGATTTTCGGCTCTCGCGCCGTCATTGACACCCTCGTTAAGGAGGGCGAGACCTGGGACGCGTGCCTCGTCGGCGAGCCGACATCTGTGGCGCGGCTGGGCGACACGATAAAGATCGGACGCCGCGGCAGTCTGACGGCGAAGGCGAGGGTGTCCGGCGTTCAGGGACACACGGCGTATCCGCATCTTGCGGACAATCCGATTCACAGATTGCTCGCCGCGCTGCATGAATTGACGACGACTCCGCTTGATGACGGGACCGAACATTTTGAGCCGTCTAATTTGCAGGTTTCGGGTTTACTGGCTGAGAATGTGGCGGCGAATGTGATTCCGGCGTGGGCGGAGGCGACGATCAATGTCCGTTACAACGACCTTCACGGCGTTGAGTCGCTGGAGGCGCGTTTGCGCGAGGTGTTCGCGCGACATGCGGAGGATTTTGCGCTTGAGTTTCGTTCGTCGGGCGATGTATTTCGTTCGGGTTCGGGGCGTTTGACGGCGATGCTGTCGGCGGCGATAGAGGAGGAGACGGGCGAGGCGCCGGCGACATCGACGGGCGGCGGCACATCGGACGCGCGTTTTATGTGGCGTCACTGCGAGGTTGTTGAGTTCGGCCTTGCGGGACGGACGATGCATTCTGTGGATGAGAGTGTGTCGGTGGATGAACTTCGCAAGTTGTCTGCGATTTACGAGCGTGTTTTGCGGGAGTATTTCTCGTGAGATTCAAGGGCTTCATCGACCCTGCCGCGTTTTTTGTCTCTTTAATTAAGGGACGGACGACCATCACAGCGCCAATTAACCATCTTTTGGCATTAGTGGGCGTTGGACTAAGACATTCACGGCGTCGGCTCAAGCGAACCGCACCCACTGTCGCCCGCGGGCGCTGCCCGCAAAAAATTAAAAAGGTGATGGTGACAATGAAGGTGTCGTCATTGTCTTTGTCGTTGTCTTCTTTGACGACAATGAAGGTGTCGTCATTGTCGTTGTTCCATGTGACAGTTAAGGTGCCGTCATTGTCTTTGTTTTCTTTGACGACAATGAAGGTGTCGTCATTGTTGTTGTCATTGTTTCCTTTGACGGTTAAGGTGTCGTCGTGAGTGTTTCTGTCTGGATTCCTGCGCGCCTTGCGAGCGAGCGTCTGCCGCGCAAGATGCTTGCCGACATTGACGGCGAGCCGCTGATTGTCCGCGTCTGGCGACAGGCGGAGGCGGCCGAAGTCGGTCCTGTTTATGTGGCGGCGGCTGACACCGAGATTGTCGACATCATCACCCGCGCCGGCGGACGCGCCATCCTCACCGATCCCGCGCTCCCCTCCGGCTCCGACCGCGTCTGCGCCGCCTCCGAGGGACTCGGCGCCGATCTTGCGGGCGACTGGCTGATAAATTTGCAGGGCGACATGCCGTATTTTCCGGCGGCGTATCTGCGCCGTCTTGCCGGCGCTCTTGATGCGTCCGTGTCTGACGCGGTGACATTGTGCGCGCCGCTTACTGACGAGCGTTCGCGCGTTGATCCGGCGGTTGTGAAGGCGGCGGCGATTTTCACGGACGACAGCGACCCTGCCGAAGTTCCGGTCCCGTATTTTTCGCGCGCCCCCGTCCCGTGGACAGGCGACCCCGCCGACCTTCCCCTGTGGGGACACATCGGCGTGTATGCGTGGCGCCGCGAGTCGTTGCGGCGTTTTGTAGAACTTCCGCCGTCGCCTTTGGAGACGCGCGAGCGCCTGGAGCAACTTCGCGCGCTGGAGGCGGGCATGAGCATTTCGGCGTTGCTCGTTGACACGATGCCCGACGCGATTGATACTGCCGAGGACTTGGAACGAGCGCGAGGACTCACACGATGACTTTCAGGGTGACCTTTCAGGGTATTGACGGCGCGTACTCGCAGATTTTGTGCCGTCATTTGTTTCCCGACGCGGAGACGGCGCCGTGCCTGCGTTTTGACGAGTGTCTTGAGGCTGTGGCGCGCGGCGAGGCGGAGCGCGCGGTCTTGCCGGTTGACAACGCCTATGCCGGACGCATTGCCGACATTCATCGCTTGCTGCCGGAGACCGACTTGCGGATTGTCGGCGAGGAGTTTCTTGAGGTCAGTCATTCACTGGTCGCGCCTGCGGGGGCTACATTGGATTCGGTGGTTCGTGTGCATAGTCATGAGCAGGCTTTGGCGCAGTGCCGTGATTTCCTGCGCGGACATGGCATGGAGGGTGTGAAGCATGCTGACACGGCGGGCGCGGCGCGGCACATTTCCGAGATTGGCGGAGTCGCTGACGGCGCCTTGTCGTCTTCTTTGGCGGCGCGGGCGTATGGACTGGAGATACTGGCGACTGACGCGCAGGATGATGTTGCGAACACGACGCGTTTTCTTGTGCTGGCGCGTGATGATCTGGATTACGAGTCGTGGGACGGCGACTGGATGACGAGTTTTTTGTTTCGTGTGCGTTCGGTGCCTGCGGCGTTGTACAAGGCGCTGGGGGGATTTGCGACGAACGGGGTGAACATTACGAAGTTGGAGAGTTATATTGTGGATGCTCGGTTTCGGGTGGCGCAGTTTTACGCGGATGTTGAGGGTCATCCGCGTGATCGTGGATTGCGTTTGGCGCTTGAGGAACTGGGATTTTTCACGGAGGAGGTGCGAGTGTTGGGGAGTTATGCGGCGTCTAGTTTCCGGCGTGACGGGGTGCCTGTGCGGAGTGCTGATGTCAAAGTTTAATTTGACCCAACGGCTTCATTGACGGCGCCGAAATTTTCGGACTTTCCGAAGCCCCGCCCGCTTGCCTTTAATTGTCCTCTTGCGTAGAATCGCGGATATTGGCTAATATGCTGAAAATCCAACCCCGAACCCCGCAAAGCCCGTGTCTTCTCTGGAAGGAAACAAAATCGCCGCCGCTGTTCTTGTCTCCGGCATCACCGCGATGCTTGCGGGATTTGTGTCCGAGGTCGTCTTCGGGCATCACGAGCCTGCCGAAGACGCATACCCGATCGCCGCTACACTCGCCGACACTGCCGTCGCCGTCGTTGAAGCCGTGCCGCTCACACGCGACGAAATTCTCGCCCTCATCGCCGGCGCCGATGCAATGAAAGGCGAGCGCGTCGCCAAAAAATGCGTGTCGTGCCACACCTTCACACAGGGCGGCAAGGCCGGTATCGGGCCGAATCTCTGGAATGTTGTCAATCAGCCCGTCGCGCGGTTTGACGAGTTTGAATACTCCAACGCCTTTGAAGACTTCGCCGATGCGGGCGACGCCGTCTGGGATTACGAATCCTTGTTTCACTTCTTTGAGGCGCCGCGCAAATACATCAAGGGGACGAAGATGTCCTTCATCGGCCTTTCCAAGGAGCAGGATCGCGCTGATGTCATTGAATATCTGCGTCAACTTTCCGACTCTCCCGCTCCGATTGAATAAGAGACAGCGAAGGCCGGTCTCCGGCATTAGTGGGAGTTTGACTAAGACATTCACGCTGCTGGCTCAAGCGAGCGATGCCAACTAATGGGTGCGGGCTAGCCCGCAAAAAAAATTAAAAATTAATTTGACTATTAATGAACAGACGACAATAACGGTGTCAATTAAATCGGCGTAAGGCACTTGGCATTAGTGGGAGTTTGACTTAGACAGTCACAATGTTCGCTCAAGCGAGCCGCACCAACTAATGGGTGCGGGCTAGCCCGCAAAAAAAATTAAAAAATTAATTT
>JALCBB010000129.1 GCA_028066985.1 Alphaproteobacteria bacterium | reverse complement strand
AAGCGAACTGTACCAACTGATGGGTGCGGGCTAGCCCGCAAAAAAAATTAAAAAATAATAAGAAAGCAATTTATTTAATGACCCCATTAATTGTCTATGTTAACAAGAGAAGAATTTATTTAATTTGACCCCTTAAACAGTCCAATTAATCTTTAATTTAATTTTTTTGCAGGCAGCGCCTGCGGGCATTAGTTGGCGCTGTTCGCTTGAGCCGACATCGTGAATGTCTAAGTCTAACTCCCACTAATGCCAGGGGCAGTGCTTCGTTGTCTCTTAATTATTAAAGGCAGGACGCCTGTTTGTCGTCAAAAAAATGCGTGCGGCCCTCGTCAAACTTAAGACCCGCCACATCGCCAGGCACAGCCTCGCTCGCGCCCGTCACCCGAACCGTCATCCGCACATCGCCGGGACCGCGCAGCAACAGAAAAGTGTCGGCGCCCAGATACTCCACAACCTCAACAACACCGTCACACTCGCCCTCGCCCCGACCACACACGCCGATATGCTCAGGACGAATCCCCGCCCAGACCGCCGCGCCGTCACTAAGCGAACACACCCCGCCGCGCTCCCCCGCCAGAACATACCGCCCCCCCGAAACCTCGCACGGCAAAATGTTCATCTTCGGACTCCCGATAAACTGCGCCACAAAAATATTCGCCGGACGCTCATACAACTCGCGCGGCGTCCCCAACTGCGCGATACGCCCGCCGTCAAGCACCGCGATGCGGTCGGCGAGAGTCATCGCCTCCACCTGATCATGCGTGACATACACCATCGTCGCCGCCAGCGACTGATGAAGCCGCGAAATCTCATAACGCATCTCCACCCGCAGCGCCGCGTCCAGATTGGAAAGCGGCTCGTCAAACAGAAACGCCGTCGGCTCGCGCACAATAGAACGACCGATCGCCACGCGCTGCCGCTGGCCGCCCGACAACTCCTTCGGACGGCGGTCGAGATACTCCGTCAGCCTGAGCGTGCGCGCCGCCGCCAGCACCTTCGCGTCAATCTCCGAGCGCGGCGCGCCCGCCGTCTTCAGCGCGAACCCCATGTTGTCGCGCGCCGACATATGCGGATACAAAGCATACGACTGAAACACCATGGACAATCCCCGCGCCGCCGGCGGCTGGTCGGTCATGTCGCGTCCGTCAATGACGATGGAGCCGCGCGAGATGTCCTCAAGACCGCCGAGCATCCGCAGCAGCGTGGACTTGCCGCAGCCCGAAGGCCCGACAAACACAAGAAACTCGCCGTCGCGAATCTCCAGATCAACCCCCTTGATGACCTGCTGTCCGCCGAACCACTTTTCCGCGCCGCTCAGAGTTATCGCGCCCATAATTCGTCCTCCGCGTCCGGCGACGCCCAGGCGAGCCAGACCGCCGCCGTCCATGAAAAGTTTTTGCCGCCCGCCGGCGCGCCGCTCGCCGCGTCATAATACTCCGCGAAGCCGCCGTCCGCGACCAGCGCCGCCGTCGTCTCGCGCAGCGTCTCGCCTTCGCCGAGTCCGGCTTCGCGCAGTCCGAGGCCGGCGAGCATGTTCATCACGGGCCACACCGGACCGCGCCAGTAACGCAGAGAGTCAAACCGCGCGTCGCGCGGACTCAGAGACGGAAGCGCGAAACGCGCCGCGTCCATCGTCTCGCGGAGGCGTGTCCGCATTTCGGGCCTGTCCATGCCCGCATACCAGCACAGAAAAGACGCCGCCGAAAGCGAGTTCGCGCGTCTGCCCGACAGAACATCGCGCGCGTCAAAGGCGCCGAGTTCCGAATTCCAGAGCGTCTCCGCGCCCGCCTCCAGAACGCGGACGGAGTCCTCAATATGCCCCGTGTCGCGTCCGAGTTCGCGTCCGAGCGCGGCGAGGTCGCGCTGCGCGCGCAGCAGAATGAAGGTCGTCGCCGGATCCGCGACACGAAACGGCGGGTCGCGGCGCATTTCGTCTTCGTTCCAGCGCATTTCGGCGCCGCGGCGCGCGAGCCGCAGGTAGCGGTCGTAGTCGTATTTCGTCGGACGCATCGCCGCGCCGACATGCTGAAGGTCGCGGCGCTCGTAGTCGCCGAGGTCGCCGGGAACAACAGCCTTGAGGGCGTCGTCCCAGTCGGGGGCGTTGTCGCGTCCCGACTCCCACGGATGCGTGACGCAGATCGCGCCGTTGTCGTCGCTTCGCTCTCTGACGAACCACCGATGCCATGCGTCCAGCCGTTCAAAGAGCGAAGCGAGCCGCGCC
This sequence comes from Alphaproteobacteria bacterium, assembly GCA_028066985.1. Taxonomy (GTDB): domain Bacteria; phylum Pseudomonadota; class Alphaproteobacteria; order JALCBB01; family JALCBB01; genus JALCBB01. Next base: position 3,053 of record JALCBB010000129.1, on the reverse strand, counting down.
GCGCCGAGTTCGCGGTCGGCGTTGAAGAGGCGGCGCGCCATCGTCGCGGCGAGGGGCGGCTGCGTGATTCCCGATGACGGCGCCGGACCCGTCCCGCGCCAGACTTCGGGCCCGGGAAAGTAACTTTCGGCGGGCGCGTGAAAGAGGATATGCGGCACCATTCCGTTCCGCCACTGTCCGGCGAGGAGCGTCTCCAGTTCGCGCCAGCCGCGCGCGACATCAAAGGACGCGAAGGCGGCGGCGACCGTGGCGCTGTCCCAGTTCCACTGAAAGGGATAGAGTCCGGCGCTCGGCACGGTGTAGCCGCCGCGGTCGTTGCGCCGAAGGATGTCGCGCGCGGCGGTGTCGATGTCGTTCATTCGGACGGGTTATCCTTTGACGGCGCCGGCGGCGAGTCCTCTGGCGATGAATCGTTCCAGCGCGAGGAAGAGCGCCATGATCGGCACGGTCGCGATGACGGCGCCCGCCATCAGATGCGTGCGCGGCACCTCGGAACTGTTGAGCGAGGCGACGCCGCGCGTGAGGGTGAAGCGGGCGGGGTCGTCCAGAAGCATGAAGGCGAGGAGGAATTCGTTCCACGCGATCATGAAGACATACAGCGAGACCGAGACCATCGCCGGCAGCGAGAGCGGCAGCGTGATCTTGCGAATGACCTGAAGGCGGGAGAGTCCGTCCATGAGGCCGGCTTCCTCCACTTCATAGGGGAGGCCGCGGAAGTAGCCCTGCAGAAGATAAAGCGCGACCGGAATCGTCGTGACGGGATAAATAATGACAAGCCCCTGAATCGTGTTTCTGAGTTCCAGCGCCGAGAAGGCGATATAAATCGGCAGCGCGAGGACGATGGTCGGCACCATGTAGATGAGCAGAATGGAGCGCGCGAAGGTTTTCTGCCCGCGAAAGCGGAGGCGCGCGACGGCGTAGGCGCCCGGCACCGAAAAGAGCAGCGTGATGACGACCGTCAGAACGGAGATATAAAAACTGTTCCAGAGGTAGGTCGCGAAGTTGAAGTCGCGGAAGAGTTCAATGTAGCTGCGAAGCAGTCCGACGCCTTCGGAGAGGTCAATGGAGAAGTCCAGCGGGTTCTGCAGGAGTTCGTGCTGCGACTTGAGGCTCGTCATGACCATGACATAGAAGGGAATGAGGACGATGGCGGCGAAGAAGAGGCGTCCGGCGGCGTCCAGGAGGCGGATGATCGCGTCTTCCATGAGATGGCGGGAGATTTTTCCCGGCGCGAGTTTCTCAATCATGCCGGCGAGGGGCGGCGCGAAGAGGACGGCGAAAAGCGCGGCGGCGATGACGCGGACGGCGTAACCGGTTTCGGCGGAGACGACAGGCGCGAGCGGCGTGAAGACGGCGACGACGGAGACAATAACGGCGGCGGGAATCACGGTTGTTTTTCGGCGCGGCGCGGGCAGAAAGACGGCGAAGGCGGCGACGGCGGCGGAGAGAACGGCGGACTGAAACAGCCGCGGACGCAGACTGTCGCCGCTCGCGAAGGCGACGGCGACGGCGACCGTGCAGACGGCGATGACTCCCCAGACGACGCCGAGCGCGACGGCGAGCGGCGTCGCGCGGCGCAGCGGGTTAAGAGAGCCGCTTTTATTGTTCACAAGCCTTCCTCGCGGGAGATGAAGCGCAGAAAGAAGAGACTGAAGGCGAGCAGCACCGCGAAGATGACGACCGCGACCGCCGCTCCGGCGCCGATGTTGGAGACGGCGAAGGCCTGTTCGTAGACATTGACGGTGAGGGTGCGGGTGCCGGCGTTTCCGCCGGTGAGGAGGAAGATGTCGTCAAATTTGTTGAAGGTCCAGATGAAGCGCAGGAGAAAGAGGATGGAGAGGATTCCGAGGAGCATCGGCATGCTGAGATAGAGGAATTTCTGGAAGGGCGAGGCGCCGTCCATGTCGGCGGCTTCGTACATGTCGGTGTCGATGGCCTGGATTCTGGCGAGGATGAAGAGGAACGAGAGGGGGAAGTATCTCCAGATTTCAAAGAGGGTGACCATGACGAGCGCGTGGGGTTTCTGTCCGAAGAAGTTGACGGGCGAGGCGACGACGCCCATCTGCACGAGGAGCGTGTTGACCGAGCCGGAGAAGGGGTCGAGGAGGGTTGTCCAGGTGAAGGCGACGGCGATGATCGGCGCGACATAGGGGAAGAGGCAGAGGCCGCGCAGGAGTCCCTTGCCGCGGAAGGGGCGGTTGAGGACGAGCGCGGCGGCGAGTCCGGCCGCGAGCGCGCCGACGGTGCCGAAGACGGTGTAGAACGCGGTCGCGCCGAGGACGGCGAGAAATTCGCGCGAGTCGAAGATTCTGGCGAAGTTGTCTGTGGTGAAGGTGGAGTTTGTGAGGATGTTGTCGCCTTTGCCCTGAGTTTTCGGCGCGGAGTTTCTGAGGGTTTGTCGGGCGGTGTCGGGCGTGGTGTTCGGGGCGAGGGTGACGGGGATGCGGATGCGGGCGGAGAAGCCTGGTTTCGCGGTATTGAAGTCGCATCGGATGGTTTTGTTATTGATCTGACATTCGGGGGGCAGGGTGTTCGGGGAGGGGGTGATGTTGTCGGGGATGGTGTCGGAGAAGGCGGCGTTTGCGACGGGTTTTTGCTGTGACGAGTTGCGGACGCGGTACTCTATGAGGTGCTGTCCGTCGCCGGTGCGGAGGGTTTCTCTGACGGTGATGGTGACGGGTCTGAGGTCGGCGAGTTGTACGGGTTTGATGCTGATCCAGAAGATGGCGATGAGGGGGAGGATGATGGTGGCGGTGACGGCGGTGACGGTGGGGAGGAGCATGGCCCATGCCATTCTGGCCTCGCGTTTCTGGAGGGGATTTTTTTCTTTGGGGGGCTTCGGGCTGGTCATATCGGGGAGAATACTACAATTAAGGAGACAGCGAAGAGCGATCTTTGGCATTAGTTATTGATTAATTATGAAGACAACGAAGGTCAGCCCCTGGCATTAGCGGGAGTTTGACTAAGACATTCACGATGCCGGCTCAAGCGAGCGATACCCACTGATGCCCGCAGGCGCTGCCTGCAAAAAAATAAATTAAAGATTAATTGGA
>JALCBB010000128.1 GCA_028066985.1 Alphaproteobacteria bacterium | reverse complement strand
AATTTATTTTTTGCGGGCTAGCCCGCACCCATCTGCTGGCATCGCTCGCTTGAGCGGCTATCGTGAATGTCTATGTCTAACTCCCACTAATGCCAAAGACCGCCCTTCGTCCGTCTCCTAATTAAAGTGCCCGCTAATGCCAAAGATCGCACTTCGTCCGTCTTAAAGCCGGAGGCTTGCCCTTAATTATCCCCCGCGCTATACTGCAACCCCAAGCCCAGGTAGCTCAGTCGGTAGAGCACATGACTGAAAATCATGGTGTCGGTGGTTCAATTCCGCCCCTGGGCACCACAAAACCCCCATACTCCCCGAACCATGACCAAATTCAATAAAAATAAACTCCCCAGCAGACACGTCAGCGTCGGGCCCGAAAAAGCGCCCCAGCGCTCCTACTACTACGCCATGGGACTCACACAAAACGACATCAGCCAGCCCCTCATCGGCGTCGCCACATGCTGGAACGAATCCGCGCCCTGCAACATCTCGCTCGGCGAACAGGCGCAGTTCGTCAAAAGCGGCGTCAAAAATAACGGCGGCACCCCGCGCGAATTCACAACCATCACCGTCACCGACGGCATCGCCATGGGACACGAAGGAATGAAGTCGTCCCTCGTCAGCCGCGAGGTCATCGCCGACTCCATTGAACTCGCCATGCGCGGACACTGCTACGACGCCCTCGTCGGTCTCGCAGGATGCGACAAGTCCCTCCCAGGCATCATGATGGCGATGCTCCGCCTCAATGTGCCGGCCGTCTTCCTCTACGGCGGCTCTATCCTGCCAGGAAAATGGAACGGCAAGGATGTCACCGTCCAGGATGTCTTTGAAGCCGTCGGACAATACCAGGCCGGCACCCTCCCCGAAGAACAACTCGCCGAACTTGAGTGCGTCGCGTGTCCCTCGGCGGGATCATGCGGCGGACAATTCACCGCCAACACAATGGCATGCGTCGCCGAAGCCCTCGGCCTCGCAGTCCCGGGATCGTCAGGACCGCCCGCGCCGCACCAGTCGCGCCAGCACTACGGCGAAGTCAGCGGCGCCGCCGTGATGAATCTGCTCGAGAAAAACATCCGTCCGCGCGACATCGTGACCCTGCCCGCGCTTGAGAACGCCGCGCGCGTAGTCGCCGCCACCGGAGGCTCCACCAACGCCGCCCTGCACCTGCCCGCCATCGCGCACGAGGCCGGCATCAACTTTGATCTTTACAGCGTGGCGAAATGTTTCGCGTCCACGCCCTACATCGCCGACCTCAAGCCCGGCGGACGCTTCGTCGCCCGCGACCTCTTTGAAATCGGCGGCGTGCCTGTCGTCATGCGCGCGCTCCTGGACGGCGGACACCTCAACCCCGACTGCATCACCGTCAACGGAAACACCATCGGCGAAAATCTCAAGGACATCGCCTTTCCGCAAAATCAGGAAGTCCTGCGCACCGCCGCGAATCCGCTTTCCGAGACCGGCGGCGTTGTCGCGCTGCGCGGAAATCTTGCTCCCGAAGGCGCTATCGTCAAGGTCGCGGGAATGAAAAACAAAATCTTCGCCGGACCCGCCAGGTGTTTTGACTCCGAGGAGGAGTGCTTTGACGCCGTCCGCGAGAAAAAGTATCGCGCGGGCGATGTGCTTGTCATCCGCTACGAGGGACCGAAGGGCGGGCCCGGCATGCGCGAGATGCTCCAGACCACCGCCGCCCTCTACGGACAGGGCATGGGCGACAAAATCGCCCTCATCACCGACGGACGCTTCTCAGGCGCCACCCGCGGCTTCTGCATCGGACATGTCGCGCCCGAGGCCGCGGTCGGCGGGCCGATAGGACTTCTCCGCGACGGCGACATCGTTGAGATTGACGCCGAGGCGGGCAGTCTTGCCGTGCGTCTTTCGGAGGCTGAACTTGCCGGGCGTAAGAGTCATTGGCGTCCGCATCCTGTGAAGATTGCGTCGGGCGCGTTGTGGCGGTATGCGCAGAATGTCGGTTCTGCGGAGCGCGGCGCGGTCACGCATCCTGGGGCGGCGGCTGAAATTCGGTGCTACGCCGACATCTGACACGGGAGACCTGACATGACCCTCAACCAGAAGCAGAAAGATCTGTGTTCGCAGACGCGCTGGGATTTTTCGCATCTTCGCGCGCTGTTTATCAACTGCACTTTGAAGCGCTCGCCTGAGGTGTCGCACACGGAGGGCTTGATGCGTTTGTCGCGCGCGATCATGGACGCGAGCGGCGTCAAGACGGACTTTGTCCGCGCGGTTGATCATGAGATTGCGACGGGTGTCTGGCCTGACATGCGCGAGCATGGCTGGGAGTCCGACGCGTGGCCTGAGATTTACGCGAAGGTTGTGGCGGCGGACATTCTTGTGGTCGGCACTCCGATCTGGCTTGGGGAGAAGTCCAGTGTCTGCACGCGTGTGATCGAGCGTTTGTATGCGACTTCGGGCGATTTGAACGCGGCGGGTCAGTATGCGTATTACGGACGCGTCGCGGGCTGTCTTGTGACGGGCAACGAGGACGGAGTGAAGCATTGCGCGATGAGCGTGTTGTATGCGCTGCAGCATATCGGCTATTCGGTGCCGCCGCAGGCTGACGCGGGCTGGATTGGCGAGGCTGGACCGGGCCCGTCGTATTTGGACGAGGGTTCTGGCGGCGTGGAGAACGATTTTACGAATCGCAACACGACATTTATGACCTGGAACTTGATGCATCTGGCGCGGATTTTGCGTGACGGGGGAGGTTTTCCGGCGCATGGCAATCAGCGCAGTGCCTGGGATGCGGGCTGTCGTTTTGACTTTCCGAATCCGGAGCATCGCTAGCGCTGCGGGAGACAGCGACGGCGCCGCGCTAGTGGCGGGGTATCAGTCGCGGGTGAGGGACATCACGCGGAAGGCGCCGAGGCCGGCGGTGTCGGCGAGACCGCGCGCCGCCGTCGCCGCTCGCGGAGAATTTTGCTCCAGCGTTCGCGCGCGCGCCTCTAAACCGTGACGGCGCAGGAACGCTCCCTGTTCTTCAACTTCGCAGCGCAGGTTCGGGAGTCCGAGCGCGGCGACCCTGCCGCGCAGGGCGGAAAAATCCACGAAGAACGACAGGTCGCAGTCGCCGCTGAACAGCAGCGGATTCACCGCCGCGCCCCGGCGTATCGCCGAAAAAGTGCTGCGGAGCGGCGGCGTTTCGTAGCCGTAATCTATGAACAGCGCGGCGCCTCCGTGTTCGGCGATTTGTCGCGCGACGAATTCCACAACGGACATCGCGGCGGGGCAGAGTTCTATCACGCCGCCGTCTGTCGGCTTTGTTTCGGGGAGAGGAGGACGCGCGGGCAGCAGACAAAAATTCAGGTTTCCGTTTTTGTCGGCGGCGACGCCGCGTTCGCGCCATTCGTTGTTGTCGGCGATGTACTGGCGGACGGGGAGGGCGTCCAGGAATTCGTTTGCGACGAGGTAGAGCGCGCCCTGCGGCAGTTCGCCGGCTTCGTTGAGCCAGGACGGCGGGTGTCGCGGCGCGGGGTGGAGTTTTGCGAGGCGCGACTTCTGAATGTCGCGCAGGGTTTCGCTGCTTTCAATGAGGGTGATCTGCGCGGTGTTCTGGAGTTTGTCGCCGGTGACGCGCCAGATGTCGGCGAGCATTGTGCCGGTGCCGGGGCCGAGTTCGGCGAGGATGCAGTTTTGGCGCTGATATTTTGCGAGCAGCCAGGCGCCGATGAGTTCGCCGAAAGCCTGACTTTGCTGCGGCGAGGTTGTGAAGTCGTTTTTGAGGGGGTTGCCCTGGCGGTAGTAGCCGATTGATTCGTGCTGGAGGCAGAGCGCCATATACTGGTCGATTGGAATTGCGCCGCCGCCCGCGATGAGGCGGATGATTTCGTTGTTGTTGTCATTTGTCATGGAGACGCCGTTTCTGAGGCAGATTTTGGCATTAATCAGGAGACAGACGAAGTTCAGCCTTCGGCATTAGTGAGAGTTTTTTAATTAGGAGACAGACGAAGTGCGGCATTTGGCATTAGTGAGAGTTTTTTAATTAGGAGACAGACGGAGTGCGGCATTTGGCATTAGTGAGAGTTTTTTAATTAGGAGACAGGCGAAGTGCGGTATTTGGCATTAGTGGGACTTTGACTAAGACATTCACGATGTTGGCTCAAGCAAGCGGCGCCAACTAATGCCCGCAGGCGCTGCCTGCAAAAAAATTAAATTAAAGATTAATTGGACTGTTTAAGGGGTCAAATTAAATAAATTCTTCTCTTATTAACATAGACAATTAATGGTGTCATTAAATAAATTGTTTTCTTATTATTTTTTAATTTTTTTTGCGGGCTAGCCCGCACCCATCTGCCGGCATCGCTCGCTTGAGCCACTATTGTGACTTTCTTAGTCAAACTCCCACTAATGCCAAAGGCCGTGCTTCGGGGGTTCTGTTAACTTAAAGAGATCGGGCGGATGCGTCCCGTACGCACCGACAACAGCATCAGGCCAATCAGCACCATCGGCGCCGACAGCCACTGTCCCATAGATAAACCCCACAACAAATACCCCACCTGCGCGTCAGGCTCACGCGTAAACTCTAACCCGAAACGCACCACACCATAACCAATGAACGCCGCCGCCGTCACCATCCCATGATAGTACAACGCCCCCAGACGCACCAGCAAACCCAGAACCAGAAACAAAAATAAACCCTCCCCCAACGCCTCATACAACTGACTCGGATGCCGCGGCTCGTCACCGCCCGCCGGAAAAATCACCGCCCACGGCACATCGCTCGCGCGTCCATACAACTCGCCGTTCACAAAGTTCGCAATGCGTCCGAAAAATAAACCGATCGTGCAGCCGAAAGTCACCAGATCCGACAACGCCAGAAACGGAATCCGCCGCCACCGCGAATACAACAACCCAAGCAGCAAAACACCGACAACGCCGCCGTGAAACGACATCCCGCCCTCCCACAAATACAAAATCTCCACCGGACGCTCGCGGTAATACTCCCAGTTGTAAGCGAAGACATAGCCGAGCCGTCCGCCGAGGAGCATCCCGAAAATGCCCCAGGTCACAAACTCGTCTATCGCCGCGGGAGGCGCGAAAGTCCAGCGCAACGGCGTGCGTCCGAAGTCGTCGCGCGCGCCGTCGCCGCGCCGCCGCCGTCCGCCGTCACCGTCGCCGTCTCCGCCGCCGCGCCCGCCCGACGCGCGCAACGGAGTCCCCGCGCGCAAATCACTCCGCATCTGCGCCTGAAGACGCTCGCGCTGCTCGCTCCGCGCCCGGCTCCGCGCCCGGCTCTGTGCGCGGCGTCCGCTCTGCTGCAGCGTCCGCTTGCGC
>JALCBB010000127.1 GCA_028066985.1 Alphaproteobacteria bacterium | reverse complement strand
TAATTGACACCATTAATTGTCTATTAATTAACAAGAAAACAATTTATTTAATTGATCCCTTAAATAGTCCAATTATTTTTTTAATTTTTTTTGCGGGCTAGCCCGCACCCGTCTGCTGGCATCGCTCGCTTGAGCGGCTATTGTGGCTAGTCTGAATTTAACTCCCACTAATGCCATAGGCGGCTCTTCGTTGTCTCTTTAAACAGAGTCAGGGTGCCAGCCTGAGCCGCGTAAAAGACCCAAAGTCTCGCTCAAGCCCAAGCCCACGACATTACTATAAGAACCCCCCAGCCACACAACAAAACTTCCCGCAAAACCCTGAACCGCATATCCCCCCGCCACGCCGCGCCACTCCCCCGTCGCCACATAGTCCGAAACCTCGCGCCGCGTCAAACGCCGGAAACGAACCGATGTCTCCACTAAACGCGAAGCGCTCCGCCACTCGCCACCCCTCAACGACAACACACATAACCCCCCGTAAACCCGATGCCGCCGCCCCGACAACATCAAAAGATGCTCCGCAGCCGCCGCCTCGTCCGCAGGAATATCCAGAACACGACGCCCGCACGCGACCACCGTATCACCTCCGAGAATCCACACGCCCCCCGCCGAATCCGAATTCTCTCCGATCCGGCGCGCGCGCGCCGCCTCCGCCTTCTCGCGCGCAAGACGCGACGCCCGCGCGCGCGGCAACTCTCCCTCGCGCAATGTCTCGTCAACGCCGTGCGCGTAAACCGCGTCCGGCTCAATCGCAACCTGACGCAACAACGCCAGCCGTCGCGGCGACGACGATGCCAGAATCAATGTCATGAAATCAGCGAACCCGTCCCTGTCACCGTCAATGTCACCGTCACTGTCGCCGTCGCCGTCGCCGGTCGCGCCCTACTTGTGACGAAAGACCACCCGCCCCTTCGTAAGATCATACGGACTGACCTCCACATCAACCCGATCGCCCACCAGAACGCGAATGCGATGCTTGCGCATGCGTCCCGCCGTGTGCGCCAGAATCTCCCTGCCGTTCGCCAGTTGCACGCGAAAGGTCGCGTTCGGCAGCAGTTCGGTGACAACGCCTTCAAGGCGCTGCAGTTCTTCCTTGTGTTTCATCTCGTCTTTCTCGTGTTCGTGTGTCGTCCCGCGCGACCCGTGAAGTCTAGACGCGCGGCGCCTTCCCCGCAAGCGCGGACGAAGCCTCTCCGCCGCGCGCCAGCATCGGCGTCAGGGAGTCGCGGATGCGCGCGGCGATGGCGTCGCGGGCGGCGCGGGTGGCGTCCAGGCGCTGCTGGCGGACGCCCTCCACCCGCGAGGGGTCGCTGATTCGCCAGCGCTGCCAGGAGGCGTCCAGGCGTTCGGCGAGGTCGCGCGCGGCCGTCTCCGCGCCGCGCGAGAGCGCGACCACCGTCACGCCCGCGCCGAGTCCGCGCAGTTGCGGCTCTATCTCGTCCAGCGCGTGCGGACGCCAGTGCGCGAGCGAGTGTCCGATTTCAGACATCACGCTGACGACGAAGCCGTCTATTTCTTCGCGCGCCTCCACCGCCGCCGCCGAGAAGATCGCGACCCCGCCGCCGAGGGAGGCGCGCGCGAGGTCGGCGGCCATCGGCGAGCGGATCGCGTTGCTGTTGCATACGAAGACGACCGCGGCGAGTCCGTCGGAGCGGGCGGTGTCGGCGGGGGCGGGGGTGTCTGTCGCGGCGGGCGCGGACGCGGCGCGGATGTCGGCGAGGTTGCGCGGACGCAGCGCGTAGAGCAGCGAGAAGAGCAGTCGCGCGCTTTCATGGTTCAGTGTGAAGGTGTCGGCGAGGGTGTCGCGCAGGGTTGAGGCACCTTCGTCGTGCAGCGCGCGTCTTGCCATGTCAATGGACTCAATGCGCTGCGCGCTTGAGGTGCGGATCGCTTCAAAGTAACTCTGACAGAGGAGGTCGTAGTCGCGCATTGTGGCGCGGAGCGGCGCGAGCGGCAGAGTTGTGGAGACGCTACCTGTCTCGTTTAAGTTGTTAACGCCCTCCGTTTCACCCGCCGGACTGATCACCCCCGCCGCTTTTTCTGTCACCGTCACCGTCTCCGTCGGACTGATTGACGATGACGAACCGCCCCTTGATTCGTCCATCGGACTCATCACCCCTGCCGCCGTCTCTGTCTCCGTTGCGCTGACGGACGACGAGTCGCCGCCTGATTCGTCCGCCTCCTTTAAATTGTCCGTTGGACTGACTGACACCGCCGCCGTTTTTGTCGGCGCCGTTTCTGTCTCCGTTGAACCGACGACGGACGCCGAATTGTCATTTGATATGTCATCGCCCGACGGATGCAGGGTCAGGCGCAGTCTGTCGTCCTCCGCCGCGAGAACCAGACGATACGGCGGCGCCGAATCCCCCGCCGCAGGACGAAACCACGCCGCCCGCAGCAAGTCAAAACGCGCGCCGTCACGCTCCTGCTCCAAAGCCGGCGCGCGCCGCGCGCCCAGCGCGCCGCGCAAAATCACCTCCGACAAGTCAGACGAACGCCGCCGCGAGTCGCGCCGCGCGGCCGTCATTTGTCCGGCGCCTTTTTTGACGCCGTTGCCGGCGTCGTCGCTGACGCCGTCGCTGTCGCCGTTTCCGCCGCCGCCGCGCGAAACCGGTCAATCCACGGCAGCAGTTCGCCATGACGCAGTTTAAACGCCGTCCGATTCACCACCAGACACAGCGACACATCCAGCACATGCTCAACTTCAACGAGATTGTTCGCCGCCAGGGTGCGTCCTGTGTCAACCAGGTCAACGATGCGCCGCGCCAGTCCGAGCGACGGCGCCAGTTCCACCGCGCCCGAGAGTTCTATCGTCTCCGCCTGCACGCCGCGCGCCGCGAAGTGCCGCCGCGTCAGACGCGGATACTTCGTCGCCACGCGCACCTGGCTCCACGACATCGGCGAGTCGCGCGCGGCGAGGGCGGCGTCCTCGGCGACGACCATGCGGCAGCGCGACAGGCCGAGGTCAACGGGCGCGTAGACTTCGGGATAGCGGAACTCCGACAGCACATCGGTGCCGGCGAGACCGAAGTGCGCGCCGCCGAACGCCACGAAGGTCGCGGCGTCAAACGAGCGCACGCGCACGAAATTCACGCCGTCAGCGGCGGACGCGAACTGCAGCCGCCTGTCGGATTCGTCCAGCAGTCCCGGCGCCGGAAGGAGGCCGAGCGATTTGAGGAGCGGAGTCGCGTCGCGGAGGATGCGTCCGCGCGGAACCGCGAAGACGAGAGAATCAGACTTCATCGTCGTCATCGCGCCGCTGTCATTGACGACAACAACACCGCCGCATTTTTCGTCGCCATCGTCATCGTCCACCGACGAGAAACAGATTTAATTTTTTTGCGGGCAGCGCCCGCGGGCATCAGTTGGTTCGGTTCGCTTGAGCCGGCGCCGTTAACAGTCAATGAAGCCCCGCCCACTAATGCCAAAGACGACAACAACGGCGGCACCATCTTTGTCGCCGTCGGTGACAATAACAGCGGCGCCGTTTTCGTCGTCGTCGTCATCGCCGTCGCCCCCTACGCCGCCGCATCAGCGCGTCCGGGAAGACGCTCCAAACTCGCGCCGCACGCGCGCAACTTATCCTCCAGACCGGCATAACCCCGATCCAGATGATAAATGCGATTCACAACCGTCTCGCCCTCCGCCGCCAGGCCCGCCAGCACCAGACTCACCGACGCGCGCAAATCCGTCGCCGTCACCTGCGCCCCGCGCAACTCCGCCGGACCCGACACCAGCGCGCTCGCGCCGCGAACCCGAATCCGCGCGCCGAGACGCTCCAACTCCTGAACATGCATGAAACGATTCTCAAAAATGCGCTCCGTGATCCGACTCTCGCCCTCCGCGCGCGTCATCAGCGCCATGAACTGCGCCTGCAGATCAGTCGGAAAACCAGGATGCGCCGCCGTCGCCACATCACACGCCCGCAAACGACAATCGCGCGCGTCAACCACAACACCGCCGCCTTCGTCGTCACCGTCATCGTCGCCGTCTCCGTAAGCGACAACATCCACGCCCGCGCCGCGCAAAGTCGCCAGAAAAACCTCAAGGTCGTCGGCGACGGCGCCGGCGAGTTTCAGACATCCGCCGGTGATCGCCGCCGCGATCGCGTAGGTGCCAGCCTCAATGCGGTCGGAAATGACACGATGCCGCGCGCCGCCGAGACGCTCTACTCCCTGCACATGAATCGCGGAGCCGCCGAAGCCCTCGATCCGCGCTCCCATCGCGACAAGACAGCGCACGAGGTCGCCGACCTCAGGCTCGCGCGCCGGATTCACAATGCGGCTCTCGCCCTCGGCGAGGACCGCCGCCATCAGCGCGTTTTCGGTCGCGCCCACCGAGGGCAGCGGCAGGACGATTTCTCCGCCGCGCAGTCGGTGTCCGCGGGCGCGGGCGCGGAGATAGCCGTTCTCAAGAACGACCTCGGCGCCGAGCGCGCGCATCGCCTCTACATGCAGATTCACCGGACGCGCCCCGATCGCGCAGCCGCCGGGCAGCGAGACTTCCGCCTCTCCGGCGCGGGCGAGGAGCGGGCCGAGCACCAGCACCGACGCGCGCATCTTGCGCACGAGGTCGTAGTCGGCGTGCGTGGAGCGCAGACGGGCGGCGCGGAGTTCGGTCGTGCTGTTGTGCTCGCTGATTTCCACGCCGAGGCCGGCGAGGAGCAGTTTGAGGCTGCGGATGTCGTTGACGGCGGGCAGACGCGCGAGGACGAGGGGTTCGTCGGTGAGGAGAGACGCGACCATTGCGGGGAGGGCGGCGTTTTTGGCGCCGGCGATCGGGACTTGTCCGGAGAGTTGTTGTCCGCCGCGGATGAGGAGGCTGTCCATCAGGGTTTTTCTTTGTTTTCGGGGGAGTTGCGGAGGTGTGCTTGCTGCTTGCGACGTTTGAGGTTTTCGCGCAGGGTTTGTGCGAGGGTGTTATTTCTGTCGTTTTTTCCGCCGTCTTTTTTGTCGGGACGGGTTTTTGGCGACGGGTCGGGGGCTTTGGCGGACATACTGACACTCTAACACAAATTAATGACTAATTATGGAGACAGACGAAGCGCGGCATTTGGCATTAGTGGGAGTTAAATTCAGACTAGCCACAACAGCCGCTCAAGCGAGCGATGCCGGCAGACGGGTGCGGGCTAGCCCGCAAAAAAAATTAAAAAAATAATTTGACCATTTAAGGGGTCAATTAAATAAATTGTTTTCTTATTAATTAATAAACAATTAATGGTGTCAATTAAATAAATTGTTTTCTTTTTAATTTAATTTTTTTTGCAGGCAGCGCCTGCGGGCATCAGTTGGTG
>JALCBB010000011.1:9850-29837 GCA_028066985.1 Alphaproteobacteria bacterium | reverse complement strand
GAAAGCAATTTACTTAATTGACCCCTTAAATTGTCCATTTAATTTTAATTTTTTTGCGGGCTAGCCCGCACCCATCAGTGGGCATCGTTCGCTTGAGCCAGCATCGTGACTGTCTAAGTCTAACTCCCACTAATGCCAAAGGCTGAACGCCGATTTAATTGACACCATTAATAGTCAATTAATGAAGAAAGCAATTTACTTAATTGACCCCTTAAATTGTCCATTTAATTTTAATTTTTTTTGCGGGCTAGCCCGCACCCATCTGCGGGCATCGTTCGCTTGAGCCAGCATCGTGACTGTCTAAGTTTAACTCCCACTAATGCCGAAGGCTGAACGCCGATTTAATTGACACCATTAATTGTCAAAATTAATTTTTAATTTTTTTTGCGGGCTAGCCCGCACCCATCAGTGGGCATCGTTCGCTTGAGCCAGCATCGTGACTGTCTAAGTTTAACTCCCGCTAATGCCATAGACAGCACTTCGTTTGTCCCTTAACTGCGTAATTCGCCGCCCGTCTCCTCGCGGACACGGGACACAATGCCCGCCGACAGATCCTCCAACTCCGCATCCGTGAAACTCCGACCCGCAGGACGGAACATCACCTCAACCGCATAACCAACCCTCCCCGTCCCCAACTCCTCACCCGAATAAACATCAAATAAACGCACCCCCCCAATCTCACGCACACCCGCGCCCCGTATCGCCCGCAACACTCGCTCCGCATCCACACCCGCATCCACCACAAACGCAAAATCACGCCACGCCGGCTGCAAACTCACCACAGGCGCAGACCGCCGTCCCGCCACCCGATACCGCGCCCCGGGCAAAACACCCAGATACACCTCCGCCATCACCACAGCACCCCGCAACCCCATCTCCTTCCATCGCAAAGGATGCGCCTCGCCATAATGCGCCAAAACTTTTTCACCGAGAAAAATCGCGCCGCCCCGCGTCGGATGCATCCACTCCGGACCATCACCCTCCACATTTCCGCTTCGCAAAGAGTCAGTCCGCAGATCACACGCCGCGAGCGCCGCCAGAACATCCGCCTTCACATCGTAAATGTCGGCGTCGCGCTCGTCGCCGCGCCAGAAACGCGGAGCAAAAATCCCGCCGCGAAAAATTCCGAGACAACTCTCCTGCTCCTCAGGACGCGCCCCGAGATAACGCGGGCCCAACTCAAACAAAGCAACCCGCCGATGTCCGCGCGACAAATTCCGCGCCCCCGCACGCACCAATGACGCCAGCACGCTCGGACGCATCACCGATAACTCCGCCGAAATCGGATTACGCAAACGCGGCGCCGTCACCGTCGCCGTTCGTCCCGCGCCGTCACCGTCACCGTCGCCGTCGCCGTCACTGTCTCCCGCGACAGCAAACAGCGCCGCCTCGTCCGCGCCGACAAACGAATAGCCGAGATGCTCGTCTAACCCGCGCCACGCCGCAAGATGCCGCAAACGCGACTCGCGCGAACGACCCGCCGACACCGCCGGCGACAACACCGCCGCCGCCGCGTCCAGCTGCCGCGCCGGAATCCGCGCGTAACCCTCAAGCCGCAAAATGTCCTCGACAAGACACGCGGTCGTCTCAACATCGCCGCGCCACGACGGCGCGCGACACCGCAACACTCCCCTCGGATGCCGCTTTGACGCCGCGACCTTCTCAACCTCAAACCCGAGCGCCTTCAGATGTTTTGTCTGCCGCGCCGCGGACACCGAAAGTCCGCCGAGTTTGCGCGTGTAGTCAAGCGGCAGACTGACAACGCCGCGCCGCGCCGGAATTCGTCCGAACCCCACCGGCTCCGACGCCGCGCCGCCGCACAATCGCAGAATCATTCCGCTCGCCAGACGCTCGCCGTAAATCAGCGACTTCGGATCCAGTCCGCGCTCAAAACGCCGCCTCGCCTCGGACTCAAGCCCCAGCCGCCGACCCGTCTTCGCCACCGAAACCGAATCAAACAAAGCGACCTCAAGCATGATCTCGCGGCTGGATTCGTCAACGCCGCTCTCAAGTCCGCCCATGATCCCGGCGATCGCTTCAACCTTTTCGCCGTCCGCGCCGGACGCGATGACGATGTCGTCGGGCGTAAGCGCGTATTCCTCCTCGTCAAGCGCGACAAGTTTCTCGCCGGCGCGCGCGCGGCGCAGAACAAGGTCGCCGCTCACCTTCGCCGCGTCAAACACATGCAGCGGACGGCCGAGATCAAAAGTGAAATAGTTGGTGAGATCCACGAGCGTTGAGATTGATTTCTGTCCCGCCGCCTCAAGTCGCCGGCGCAGCCACGCGGGAGACGCGCCGTTCGCGTCAATCCGCAGATGCCGTCCGCGCACCGCGGGAACAAGCGCGGCGTCGTTTTCGGCCATCGCGCGCCGCCACCGCAGCGGGCTTTCGTGTCCGACCGGCGGAATGTAATCGGGCAGCGGGCGCAGCCGTCCGCATCCGCCGGCGGCGAGTTCGCGCGCGATGCCGCGCACCGAATACCAGTCGCCGCGATTCGGCGTGACCGCGACATCAAAAATCACATCGTCGCGTCCGCTCGCTTTAAGATACGGAGTTCCCGCCGCCGGCGCGGGTTCGTCAAAGAGAACGATGCCGTCGTGATCGTCGCTGACGCCGAGTTCGCGCTCGGAGAGCAGCATTCCGCGCGATTCAACGCCGCGAATTTCGGCGGGCTTGAGATGCAGTCCTGTGCCGGGAATGTCGCAGCCCGGCGCGGCGAAGACGCCCGCGCGTCCGGCGGCGACATTGGGCGCGCCGCAGACGACCTGCGCGATTTCGCGTCCTGTGTCCACGCGGCAGACATGCAGGCGGTCGGCGCGCGGATGCTTCTCAACCGCGACGATTCTGCCGACGACAAAATTTTCCAGTCCGGCGGCCGGACGCTCCAGGTGTTCCACATCCAGTCCGAGTTCGGTGAGGCGCCGGGCGATGAATTCGGGCTGACGCGACCCTGCCGCGAATTCCAGGTGTTCGCCGAGCCATGAGAGTGTGAAGCGCATTTTATTCTCCCCAGGCGGCGGCGGGTTTCGCCCAGGGGCGGAAGCCGTATCGTCTCAGCCAGTCCAGGTCGCCGCGCATGAAGGCGCGGAGATCGGGCGCGCCGTATTTCAGAATCGCGAGACGCTCAATGCCGATGCCCCAGGCGAAGCCCTGCCATTTGTCCGGACTGACGCCGCAGTTCTTCAGCACATTCGGATGCACCATTCCGCAGCCGAGGATTTCCATCCACTTGCTGTCGCCGTCGCCGTCGCCGTCACTGCCGATGTGAACGGTGTCGTCTTTGATGTGGTAGCCGACATCCACCTCCGCGGACGGCTCGGTGAACGGAAAATGACTCGGGCGGAATCGTATCGGCAGGCTGTCGTTCTGAAAAAATCCGCGCAGGAAGGTTTCAATCGTGCCGCGGAGGTGTCCCATGTGGACATCTTTCTCAACGACGAGCGCCTCCAACTGGTGGAACATCGGCGCGTGGGTGGCGTCGGAGTCGGAGCGGAAAGTGCGTCCGGGCGCGACAATGCGAAGCGGCGGCGGCGACGAGAGCATCGTGCGAATCTGCGCCGACGATGTGTGCGGACGCAGCAGACACGGCGTGTGTTCTTCGTCGGCGCCGGCGCCGTTGTTGTCGTCCGGCTTGAGATAGAAGGTGTCCATGTCCTGGCGGGCGGGGTGCCAGGGCGGGATGTTGAGCGCCGAGAAGGCGTGGAAGCCGTCTTCAATGTCGGGGCCTTCGGCGACGGTGAAGCCGAGCGCCGAGCAGAGCGAGACGATTTCCTCAATGACGCGATGCACGGGGTGGATGTGTCCGAGGACGAGTTCTTCGGCGGGCAGCGTGGCGTCAAGTTTTTCGGAGACGAGCGCGGCGCGCGACTCGCGCAGCGCGAGGGTGTCGCGGCGGGCGTTGAGCGCGTTTTCTATTTCGTTTTTCGCGCGATTAAGTTTCAGTCCGAGTTCGCGGCGTTCTTCGGGCGGCGCGTCGCGGACGGCTCGCAGTCTCTGTGTGATTTCTCCGTTTTTACCGAGGACGGCGACGCGCAGTGTTTCAAGTTCGGCGGTGTTTGTCGCGGCGGCGATTTTCGCGCCGGCGCGCGCCGCGAGTTCTTCGGGGGATTCGCTCGCCGTCATTGTTAATTGTTAATTGACGACAACGGCGGCGCCTTCATTGTCGTCCCTGATGTGACGGTGACCATTGCCGTTGTCGTCATTGTCGTTGTCCTCATTGACCGATTACGGCGGCGCCGTTTTTGTCGTCCTTGCCGCGACATTGACGGTGACCGTCGCCGTCATTGTCATTGTTAATTGACGACAACGGCGGCGCCTTCATTGTCGTCCCTGCTGTGACCTTGACCGTCGCCGTCATTGTCAGTCGTCTTATTGACCGACAACAGCGTCGCCGTCGTCTTTGTCCTTGTCTCCGAGGGCGGAACGAGCCGCCTCAATAACAGCCGCGAAACCCGCCGGATCCTCAAACGCCATCTGCGACAAATTCTTGCGGTCAACCTCAATTCCCGCGCGATGCAAGCCGTTCATAAACTGCGAGTAGGTCAACCCGTGCTGCCGCGCCCCCGCATTAATGCGCTGAATCCACAAAGCGCGGAAATTCCGCTTCCGCGCGCGGCGATCACGATACGCATACTGCCGCGCGCGCTCCACCGCCTGCACCGCCGTGCGAAAATTGCGCGACCGGCGACCGCGATACCCGCTCGCCGCGCGCAAAACCTTGCGATGACGCGCATGCGTCGTTGTTCCCCTCTTGACTCGCGACATTGGACGCTCTCCGACTCGGTTCGTTGCGATTGTATCCGGCGCGGCGATGTTCTCGCCGCCGCGCGCTCAGCTGTACGGCAGAAAATAACGCCGGATGCGCTTGCCGTCGCCCGCGGTCAGCACCTTGGTGCCGCGTCCCTGACGCTTGCGGCGCTGCGGACGCTTGCGCATGTTGTGCCGCAGACCCGCGCTGCCCGCGCGGACGCGTCCCTTCGCGGTGGTGCGAAATCGCTTCTTCGCGCCGCTCTTCGTCTTCAACTTCGGCATTTCGGTCTCCTGTGCTTCTCGCCGGGGAACGCCGCCTCGCGCGGCGCGATTACGCGAACGCAGGGCATGCCGTTACGCCCTGACATCCTGCCCGCGATTGTGGCACACGGCGCGAGGGCTTTCAAGTCCCCTGAAAGCCGCGAAAAATACTATATATAGGAGTGCATGGACAAGACGACCTCCATCTCGGCGCCGGCGGGCGTCATCATCGTGGGCGGCGGACCGGTCGGCATCGCGGCGGCGCTGGCGTTCGCGGACGCGGGCGCCGAAGTCTCTTTATTGGAGGCTCGCGCCGAGACGCCGCCGGAATCCCGTCCTGCCGACCTGCGGGCGACGGCGCTGAACCGGCGCAGTCAGGAATTTCTGGCGGCGCTCGGACTCGGCGACGACCTGCTCCGCCGCGGCGAGCCGATACGCGCCGTGGTTGTGGCGGAGGCGCGGCTCGGCGCGGGCGTCCGCGAGCCTGTCTTAACGATCGGCGGCGATGACGGCGCGCCGACGGGGCTGATGGTTGCGAACCGCGACCTTGTTGAGATGCTGGAGTCCTGTGTCGCGGCGCATCGGCGGGTGAAGCGATATTTCGCGGCGCGGGTTTCCGACTGGCGCGAGGGCGAGGTGACTCTGGAATCCGGTCTGGCGTTGCGCGCTGATTTAATTGTCGCGGCGGACGGCGCGAATTCCACGATGCGGCGGCTGGCGGGGATACAGGCGCGGCGGCATTTCTACGGACAGACGGCGTTTGTCGGCGCGGTCTCGCATGAGCGGGAGCATGGGAATGTCGCGCTGGAATTATTTTTGCGCGAGGGACCGCTGGCGTTTCTGCCGTTGCGCGGGCGGCGGTCGGCGTTTGTGTGGAGTGTGCGCGACGAGTTTGCGCGGACGATTGCGGCCGGCGGGAGGGATTTGCTTCCGGAGATTTTCGCGCCGCTGGCGGGGGAGCGGCTGGGTGTGTTTCGTGTTGAGGGGGGAGTGCAGAGTCATGGTTTGACGCTGGTGCGGGCGCGACATTTCACGGCGCCGCGTCTGGTGCTGGCTGGTGATGCGGCGCGGGCGATACATCCTGTGGCGGGGCAGGGATTTAATCTGGGGTTGCGGGATGTGATTGATCTGCGTGATCTGGCGGCGGGGGCGGGCGTGGACGACATCGGGGGCGCTGAGATTTTGGGGCGTTATTCGTTTCGGCGGCGGCGTGACAGCCTGGCTTTAACGGCTTTCACGGACGGGATTGTGCGACTTTTTGGTGTGAGTCATCCTGTTGTTGCGGGGGCGCGCGGCTTCGGACTTAATATGGTCGGCCGCAGCCCTCGTGCAAAACGCTTCTTTCTTAACGCGGCCGGCGGCACCCTTAATTAAAGAGACAACGAAGCACCACATTTGGCATTAGTAAGACTTTGACTAAGACAGTCACGATAGCCGCTCAAGCGAGCGATGCCCACTGATGCCCGCAGGCGCTGCCTGCAAAAAAATAAAAAAATAATTTGACTATTTAAGGGGTCTAATTAAATAAATTGCTTTCTTATTAATTGACAAATAATGGAATGGTTATTGTCCATTAAATTAAATTAATTCTTTTAATTTTATTTTTTTTGCAGGCAGCGCCTGCGGGCATAAGCGGGTGCGGTTCGCTTGAGCGGCTGCTGTGAATGTCTTAGTCGCGGTCTTACTAATGCCAAGGGTGGTTCGTCGTTGTCTCTTAATTAATGCCGGAATTTGTGCTTTAATATAAACACCATGACCAGCCAAAATTCACAACTCAACGAACTCCGCCGGCAGATCAACGCCATCGACAAGCAGATTCTCAACTCCCTCCAACTGCGCGCCGTCGCCGTACGACAGGTCGCCGCCGCCAAAGCCGGCAGCGCCCCCTGGCGTCCCGCCCGCGAAGCCATCCTCACAAAAAAACTCGCCCGCAACGCCACCCCCGCCCTCAACGCCCGCCGCATAGAAAAAATCTGGCGCGCCATCCTCAACGACTCCGTCAACGAACAAAAACCCCTCACAATCTTCACCGCAAAACACACCCGAATCATCACTCATCAGCACTTCGGCTTTGACGCGACAACACACACCCTCAACAGCGCGGACGAAGCCGTCAACGAACTGGATAACAGCCGCGCCTGGCAACTCGGACAAATCGCCGTCATTCCGACCCGCCAATGGCACGCGCTCGTCAACACCCGCAAACACATCGCCGTCCTCGCAATCCTCACACACGAAAACCAAAAAGCCCTCGCCGTCTCCGGCAGCGACGGCGCCGAACCCTCAAACAACGACATCACCCTCGTCGCCGTCCGCGCGAACACACACGCCGCCGCCGTCCGCGACTACAAACAACACGCGCAGACCAACTGGCCCGCGCCCGACCCGAAAAACGGCGGCGCCGCGAAACTCAACGGACAAACATGGCAACTCCTCGTCCTGCGCGGATGGCTCGCCTCCGAAAACTTCACAAACACCCCGCGCCGTAAATGGCTCGGCGCCGCCCCGACTCCGACACGACACGATGACTGAACCGCAGCCGCTCTCCGGACTTGAACGCATTCAGCCCTACCGCCCGGGCGCGCAGGTCGCGTCGGCGAAGGCGCGCCTCGCCGCCAACGAAAACCCGCTCGGCCCCTCGCCCGCCGCGCTCGCCGCCGCCCGCGACGAACTCGCGCGCGCGCAATACTATCCCGCGGGCGGAGCGCCCGAACTCGTCGCCGCCCTCGCCCGACAGCACGACCTGCCGCCCGAAAATCTCATCTGCGGCGCCGGCTCCGACGAACTCATCTACATGCTCAACCTCGCGTATGCCGGCGTCGGCGGAGTCGTTCTGTATCCGCGCTACGGCTTCGCGATGTACCGGCTTTCGGCGCTCGCGTGCCGCGCCGAGCCTGTCGCCGTCGCGCTGGACGCCGGCGAACGGCTCTCCGTCGCCGACCTGAAAACAAAACTCGCGCCCGCGCCGCGCATTCTCTTCTTCGCGACGCCGGAAAATCCGCTCGGCTCGGTGCTGCCGGTTGAGACGGCGCGCGCGGCGGTCGCGGCGGTGCCGGCCGAGACGCTTGTCGTCATTGACTGCGCCTACGCCGAGTATATGCCGCGCGATTATCAGCGCGACACCCTCGCCCTCGCGCGCGAACATTCTAATGTTGTGATGCTCCGCACTTTTTCCAAGGCTTACGGACTCGCGGGACTCCGCATCGGCTGGGCGTATGCGGCGGCGCCCGTGATTGAGACGCTGCATCGGGTGCGGCATCCGTTTAATGTGTCGCGGATGGCGGCGGCGGTCGCGGTCGCCGCGCTCGGCGATCAGGAGTGGATTCGCAAAAGCGCCGAACACAACAACGCCGCGCGTCAGAACGCCGAACAGCGTCTGCGTTCTCTCGGACTTGAGCCGCGCGGCGAGGGCGGAAATTTTCTGCGCTTTGACCTTCCCGCGTCTGTCGCGGGCGACGCCGACGCCGCCGAAGCCGCGCTCGCCGGCGAGGGCGTGCTGTTGCGTTCGCTCGGTTCGTACGGACTGCCGCGCACTCTCCGCGTCACGCTCGGCCGCGATGACGAGATGAATGTCGCCTTCGCCGCGCTTGAGCGACTGCTTGCTTCGGCTCATGCCTGACACTTCAATTCCGCCGCCTCGCATTGCGAAGCCGTTGTTCGGAACGGTGGGAGTGGTCGGCTTCGGACTGATGGGGTCGTCCTTCGCGCGCGCGGTGCGACGGGCGGGGGCGGCGCGTTCTGTTATCGCGTGCGACAAGAGCGCGGCGGCGCGGCGGAAGATCGCCGACCTTAAACTTGCGCGCGCGGTCGTCAAGTCTCCTGAATTGATGGGACCTGTTGATCTTGTGATGCTGGCGACGCCTTTGGGCGAGTATGAGTCTGTGTTTCGCAAGTTGTCGCCGGCGTTGAAGAAGGGGACGATTGTCAGCGATGTCGGCAGTGTGAAGGCGCCGGTTCTGGGACTTAAAAAGTTGCTGCCGGAGCCTGGTCTGCTGGTGCCGGGGCATCCGATTGCGGGAACGGAGCGCAGCGGTCCCGCGGCGGGTTTCGGCGAGTTGTTCACGGGTCGTTATTGTCTGCTGACGCCTGACGCGGACACGGACAGGGGCGCGGTGCGTCGTGTCGGTCGTTTGTGGCGGGCGTTGGGCGCGCGGGTTGAGGAGATGTCGGCGGAGGAGCATGACCGGATTTTATCTTTTACATCGCACTTGCCACATGCGGCGGCGTATGCGCTGGTTCATGCTTTGCGTGACATACGCGGCGCGGGTGCGGAGGGCGACGCGCGGTATGCGGCGGGGGGGTTGCGGGATTTTACGCGGATCGCTGCGTCGGATCCTGTGATGTGGCGTGATGTGTTTCTGGCGAATCGCGAGCAGGTTTTGGCGCGGCTGGACGAGTATGCGGGGGTTTTGGGTCGTTTGCGGGAGGCGATTGATCGTGGTGATGGTGCTGCGATGGAGCGAATTTTCGCGGAGACGCGTGGTTACCGGCGTTCAGTGGAGCGTGCGGGCCAGGCGGCTTTGGACGCTCCTATAGTTAAGGGCAAAAAATAATCAGAAGAGACAACGAAGCACCGCCTCTGGCATTAGTGGGAGTTAAACTTAGACATTAACAATAGCCGCTCAAGCAAGCCGCGCCAACTAATGCCCGCAGGCGCTGCCTGCAAAAAAATTAAATTAAAAAGAAATTAATTTATTTAATTGACCCCTTAAATAGTCAAATTATTTTTTTATTTTTTTTGCGGGCTAGCCCGCACCCATCTGCTGGCATCGCTCGCTTGAGCCGGCATCGTGGCTAGTCTGAATTTAAGTCTTACTAATGCCAAAGGCGGTTCTACGAATCGTTAAAATAACGGATCAAATTCATAGACAGGGAAGCCCCCCACAAACAATGTGCCGTCCTGCGCGCGCCACGACAACTCCAGACGCAACAACTCACCCCCCTCGCCGCCACCCAGCAGCAAAGCCATCTCACGCGACATCCCCAACTCCTCTAACAACTCCTCCCCCCCGGAAAAAATAAAACGACCCGAACCCAACGGACGCGCCTCGCCGTCCAAAGCCAGCGAACCATCCGCCTCAATCAAAGCCGCGCCGCTGCCGAAACGCAAAACATCCATCTCCACATAACCGCCGGAATCACGCCAGTACAAAATCCCGTAGCGATCATACGAACCAAGCAAATCACCGAAAAATCTCCCCTCCAGCAAAAAATCCCCGAGCCACGCCGAACCGCCGGCGCCGTTAATGTCGCCGTCGTCCGACGCAAGTCCCTCCCCGCCGCCGAACGAAAACGAAAAGTCCAGCGTGTGATCCGCGTCCGCCGCCGCGACATCCAGATCCGCCGCCATCTCCGCGAAGGTCGCGCCTAAGCCGTCAACGCGCCGGAAACGCACGCCCTCGCCCCGCAAAGACACCCCCCGCGCCTCGCCCGTCAATTCGCGCCGCAACAGCAAAGACACCGCCTCGCCGCCAAGTTCAAACGCGCCGAAGTCGCCGCCGCCCGCGCTCCGCAACAAAATTTTTTCGCCGCGCAACTCGGCGCGCCGCGGGTCGGCCATGAAATACTCGGCCGCGAGCGCCGCGCTCTCCAGGTAGAGTCCGTTTGTGAAGCGGATTTCCAGTCCGCGATAGACGCGCAGCACCGAGCGCGGAAAGCCGCCGCGCGTCAGTCCGCGATAGACGACGCGATGTCCGGCGAACTCGGCGCGCGAGATCGCGCCGCTGAGAATGTCGTCAAAGCGGCCGCCGACCCAGATGTAGACGCCGAACCACAACGCCAATAACAGAACGGCACAACTCGCCCATCCCCACAACAACGCCCGCACCCACCGCCGCCGTCGCCGCGGACGGTGACGGCGCCCGCCTTTTTTGTCACCATCACCGTCACCACCCTCGGCGACAACAACACCGCCGCCATTGTCGTCACCGTCGCCGTCGTCTTTTTCAACAACGACACCGCCGCCGTCACCGTCGCCGTCGCCGTTGTCGCTCGTCATCTTTTTAACTGCCCTCAAAGGCGCCGTAGGGAGCGAGCCGAATCACGACATCCGCGCCCGGAAACTCCGTCTGCAAATCAGACTTCACCAGCGCCATCACGGCATGTCCGCGGTAGAGGCGCATGTTGCTGTCCATTTCCACGGTCAACTCAATGAATTTGTCGGCGCCCGCGGCGCGCGTCCGCAGTCCCGACACCGCCAGGACCTCGCTCGGAGCCGCCGCCACCGCCGCGATCCGCTCGCGCTCCGCCGCCGACAACTCCCTGTCCAGCAGGACGCCCATCGACTCGCGCGTGATCTCCCACGCCGACCACAACAGCCACAACGCGATCCCGAATCCAGCCACAGGATCCGCCCACAACCACCCGAACTGCGACAACACAAGCGCGACCAAAACGGCGCCGTTTCCGAGGAGGTCGGTCATGTAGTGCATTGAGTCCGCCTTCACCGCCAGCGAATAGGCGCGCGACAGAACATAACGCTGATACAAAACCAGCCCCAGGGTCGCCGCAAGCGCGAACGCCGCCACTCCGACGCCGACACCGCCGAACTGCACCTCGGCGCCGGCAAGCGCGCGCGCCACAGACTCGCTCAGCACAAACAGCGCCGAGCCGGTTATGAGTCCCGCCTGCACGAACGCCGCGACCGCCTCGGCCTTGCCGCGTCCGAAGCGGTATTCCGCGCTCGCGCCGCCGTGCGACAGGCGCAGACTGTAAAACACGCCGAGCGACGCCACGAAATCCAGCGCCGAGTCGGCGAGCGAGCCGAGCATCGCCACCGATCCTGTCGTCAGCCACGCGAAGCCCTTGAGCAGGACCAGCACGCCCGCCACCGTCAAGGACGCCCAGGTCGCGCTTCGCAGCAGTCGCTTTTCGGCGTTCAGACGCGCGCGCGGCTTCGCTGTTTTTTCGGTCGCCATTTTTCAGGGATAGAGCCGCGTCCATCGCCAGCCGGCGGCGGAGCGGCGATACTCCACGCGTTCGTGCAGGCGGTGCGCGCCTTCGTTCCAGAATTCTATGCGCCGCGCGCGCAGCGAGTATCCGCGCCAGTGCGGCGGACGCGGCACCTCGCCGCCGGCGAAACGCGCCTCGGTTTCGGCGACGCGGCGGCGCAGTGTTTCAAGTCCGTCCGCGAGCGGACGCGACTGCGCCGACGCCCACGCTCCCGTCTGCGCCCCGCGCGGACGCGTCGCGAAGTAGGCGTCGGCGTCCTGCGGCGACAGCAGTTTCGCGCGTCCTTCAATGCGGATCTGGCGGCGCAGCGATTTCCAGTGAAACAATAAAGCGGCGCCGGTGTTTTTCTGCAGTTCGCGTCCTTTGCGGCTTTGCGCGTTTGTGTAGAAGCGGAATTCGCCGGCGGGGTTCCAGTCTTTGAGCAGCACGATGCGCGCCGAGGGCTGTCCTGCGGGTGTCGCGCTCGCGAGGGTCATCGCGTTCGGGTCGGAGGGTTCGTTTTCGCGCGCGTCGGCGAACCATCGGGCGAAGAGGGTCATCGGGTCGGCGGGCGGACGCTCCAGGCGGCGGCGGAATTGCGGGGATGCGGTCATCTTCTTACTATAGCCTTAACGGGCGCGAAATTGTATGATGCTCATGTCCGAGGGAGACGGAAACGGCGCCGCCTTTTTCGTCTTTCTGAACGAGACTTTAAAAGACGATGACCGCACCGCCGTCCGTTGTCTTTTATCGTCTCCTTTAACCTGAACGCGATGACGACCATCAACGACAACAACCCCGCCGCCTTCCATTGTCCATTGTCCTCATCATCACCTTCAACCTGAACGCAACGACGACCATCAACGACAATAACCCCGCCGCCTTCCATTGTCTCCTTTAACCTGAACGCAACGACCACGAACTTCGACAACAACACCGCCATCACCCGTCACCATCACCCTCGCCCTTGACTACGACCTTCGCCTGTCTCCGTTAACCTGAACGCAGCAACGACAATCACACCGCCATCATCCGTCACCATCATCTGTCAACTTTGACCATCACCCGTCCCTTTCACCCGTCACCGTCACTACAGCCCATGAACGAAAGCACCCCACCGCTCCCCGCCGGCACTCTCATGCAGGGACGCCGCGGACTCATCACCGGCGTCGCCAACGACCGCTCGCTCGCCTGGGCAATCGCCCGCGCACTCTCCGCCCAGGGCGCCGAACTCGCCTTCACATACCAGGTGGAGCAGATCGCCAAGCGCGTCATCCCGCTCGCCGAAACCCTCGGCAGCGACAAGTGCTTCCATGTAGACCTCACCGACGACAACGGCGTCGCCGACATGATCTCCGCGCTCGCCGCCGACTGGGGCAAGATTGACTTCATCGTTCACGGCGCCGCGTGGGCGTCCAAAGAAGACCTGCGCGGACGATACCTCGACACCACCCGCGAAAACTTCTCGCGCTCGCTCGTCGTGTCGTGCCACACCTTCACAAGCCTCATCGCCGCCGCCGAACCGCACCTCGGAGACGACGCCTCCGCGCTGACGCTGACCTACTACGGCTCCGAGCGCGTGATGCCGCACTACAATGTCATGGGAGTCGCCAAAGCCGCGCTCGAGGCGAGCGTCAAATACCTCGCCGCAGACCTCGGCGGACGCGGCGTGCGCGTCAACGCGCTCTCGGCAGGACCCGTCAAAACGCTGGCGGCGTCGGCGATCGGCGACTTTCGCTATATCCTCAAGTGGAACGAGTACAACGCGCCGCTGCGCCGCAATGTGACCCGCGAACAGGTCGGCATGGCGGGACTGTATCTGCTGTCGCCGCTGTCGGCGGGCGTGACGGGCGAAGTCCATCATGTGGACTGCGGATACCACACCGTCGGAATGCTCGCCGTAGACGCCGCCGACAAAGTGCGCGACCTCCTCGGCGAACTCGCGCGCGAAAATAAATAAACCGCCGCGACATTTCGCGACAGCGACACAGCCGAAATTTTGACATCGCCGCGACAACGACACCGACATCATGCCTGGCAACTCTTTCGGACGCGCGCTCGTTCTCACAGGCTGGGGCGAGAGTCACGGCGCCGCGATCGGCGGAGCGCTCGACGGCATGCCGCCCGGCGTCGCCGTTGACATCGCCGACATTCAGTCCGCCCTTGACCGGCGCGCGCCGGGCGGGTCGCGCTTCGTGTCGCAGCGCCGCGAGACGGACACGGTTGAAATTCTTTCGGGCATATACGAGGGACGCACGACGGGGCATCCGGTCGCGTTTATGATTGCGAACAGTGACGCCCGCCCGCGGGACTACAGCGCTATTAAGGACTTGTATCGTCCGTCGCACGCCGACTGGTCGTGGCGGCAGAAGTACGGCGTCCGCGACCCGCGCGGCGGCGGACGCTCAAGCGCGCGCGAGACGGCGGTGCGCGTCGCGGCGGGCGCGCTGGCGCTGATGGTCTTGCGTCATTTGTTCGGCGACGGCGCGAGTGTGCGCGGCGCGCTGATTGAACTCGGCGGCGATGCTGTCAGTCGTGACAACTGGGACTGGAACGAAATTCCGCGCAATCCGTTTTTCTGTCCTGACGCGGATGCTGTCGCGCGGTGGGAGAAACGAATTGACGACGCGCGCAAGGATCAGAATTCGCTCGGCGCGATCTGTCAGGTGGAGGCGCGCGGGGTGCCGGCGGGCTTGGGCGAGCCTGTTTACGACCGTCTTGACGCCGACATTGCGAAGGCGCTGATGTCTATTAATGCGGTGAAGGGGGTTGAGGTCGGCGCGGGTTTCGGCGCGGCGCGGATGACGGGCGCGGATCATGCCGACGAGATGCGTTCTGACGACAGCGGCAAAGACGACAGCGGCGGCGTGAAGTTTCTGTCCAACAACGCGGGCGGAGTGCTTGGCGGTGTTTCCAGCGGACAGCCTGTAGTCGCGCGTTTCGCTTTGAAGCCGACTTCGTCGCTGGCGCGTCCGCTGCGGACGGTCGACACCGGCGGCGCCGAAGTTGAAGCGCAGACGAAGGGACGCCATGATCCGTGTGTCGGCATACGGGCGGTTCCGATAGGCGAGGCGATGCTCGCGCTGGTCCTGGCCGACCATGCTTTGCGCCAGCGCGGACAGTGCGGAGGTTTCGGTGTTGCGCCTGGCTGATGTTGAGGTTCGCCGCGCCGAGCGCGGAGACCTGGAGGCGTTGCTGCGTCTGGTGCTGGCGACCTACGCGCATTATTATCATCCGCGGCGGCGTTTGCCGGACCACCGCGCGACGCGGGAGCGATTGGGTCGTTATCTGAATGTGTCGCCTGGTTTTGAGGCGTTCCTGGCTCTGGACGGCGAGGGCGACCCTTTGGGCTATGCGTTATATGCGCGGGCGTTCTGGACATCGGAGTGCGACCTTGCGCTGTTGCTGAAGGAGATTTTTGTTTTTGAGCAGTTTCGCAATCTGGGGATTGGCGGGTTGTTGATGCGGCGTGTGGCCGAGGAGGCCGAGTCTTCTAAGTGCTGTCGTTTGATATGGATGGTGGATCGCGGCAATGCGGACGCGATGCGTTTTTACCGACGCTTTGAGGAGGTGAGGGATCAGCGCAAGGTTGTGATGTCGGTGGTTCGTGAGGATATAGGTTTGGTGGCGAAGCGGGCGGCTCCTTTGAGTCGTCTGGCTGCTGTGCCGTTTCGTGTTGTTGGCAAGAGTTGAGCCGGGCTTGGCTCACGGGAGGCGGTGACGGCGCCGAAATTTCCGGCTTTAATCAGGAGACAGACGAAGAACGGTCCTTGGCATTAGCGGGCTTTAATCAGGAGACAGACGAAGAGCAGTCTCTGGCATTAGTGGGAGTTTGACTTAGACATTCACGATGTCGGCTCAAGCGAGCGATACCAGCAGATGGGTGCGGGCTAGCCCGCAAAAAAAAATTAAAAATTAATTTTGACTATTAATGGGGCCAATTAAATAAATTGTTTTCTTATTAATAGACAAATAATGGTGTCGTAAAATAATTGTTTTTCATTAATTGCTGGTAGACAATTAATGGTGTCAAATAATTATTTTTTTCATCCCTCAACGAAGATCACATCGCCTTCGTCCAGGTCTGTAAATTCGTTAATTCTCAGTTCGGCGGCGCCGGCGTTCAATTCCAGGCCGACCCAGATATCCGGCGGAGAAACCCCGGCGCGCGACATCAACGCCGCCGCGCACCCCCCGAACGGAAAATCAACACCCCCGCACCACACTCCCCGCGACACCTCCTCGCCCCCGCGAAACATCCGCAACGGAACAGCGACCCCCCCGTCCCCGCCGCACATCGCGCCGCGCTTGATTTCGCGCAGCCGCAGCGCCGCCAGCCCGCGCTCTTCCATCAGTCCGGCGAGCGCGGCGCGCAGCAGGAACTCCGGCACCTCCTCCGCCCCCCACGGACGCAGCCGCCCCTCCACCGCCTCCACGAACGGCGCGCCTGCCAGCCCGACTTGAAACCCGTGCCCCTGCCACGACAGCGATAACAACAGCGGCCATCGTTTTCGCGGAGCGTGCCGTTCGTCTCCGAGACACAGCGACACTGCCGCGCCGTCGCCGCCGTTCCACACTCTGCCGCGTAAGGCTGCCGCGCACGAGTTGCGTGCTTCTGCTTCTGCCGTCCGCAGACGCGGCAAGGTCAGAAGACCCTGCGACCCTGCCGCCGTTCCGCTCATGATTCAGCGGCTCCCGGCGACAGCGACTCGAGCCGAGCCTCGGCGTCGTCGCGCCCGCGACTCTGCCCGTCCCCGGCGTCGGAGCCGTCATCCGCGCCGCCTCCGCCGACGATCTGATCCGCGTTCCCCGGCTCCGAGAGACGCACTGAGATCGGCGTTCCGGTCTGTGTTTGCACATGACTCGCGAGCGCATCGCCGTGCGCGCGCAGAACGGACGCGCTCGCGCCCGCGTCTGTGAGAAAGGTGAGGGTCAGCCCGCCGTCCGCGCCGCGCTGAATTTCCAGCGTTGTTGACGGCAGGATAGCGTCCTGAATTGAGACGCGTATTGCGCCGCCCGACGCGTTATTATCGGCGGCGACGAACGAGATTCTGTCGGCGACTTTATTGACGGCGGAGAGCAGCGCCTGTCTTGACTCTGCTGTTGCGGCGGCGTGATGCGACGACGAAGGCGGCGACAGGTTCGCCTCCGCCGTCGCGTTCGTTTGCGCGGTGTGCGCCGCGGCGACTGTTGCGGCGGGAGTGATTTCCGCGTCCGCCGTTGTTTCGGTTTTGATTTCGGCTGCGGCTTCGGATGCTGACGCTTCCGTTTTTGCCGCGACTTCGGCTGACGCCGTTTTCGCCGGAGGACCCTCGCCCCTGCCGCGCAAAATTTGCGCTCGTTCTTTTTTGACGGAGACGGCGCCGCGTTCCGTGTTTTCCGCCGCCTCTTTTTTGACGGAGACGGCGGGCTTTGCCGCGCCCTTCACCTGTTCTCTTTTGACAGAGACGGACAGACCATCGGCGCTTTTCGCCTCCTCTCTCTTGACAGAGACAGAGACGGCGGTGCTTGCCTCGCCCTTCGTCGGCTCTTTCGCCGCCTCTTTATTTAAAGAGACAGACGACCGCGCGGCGCCTTTTGTCCGCTCTTCGTCGTGATCCGTCACCTGCTCCTTATTAAAGGAGACAGACGACTTCGGCGCCTCCTTCGCCTGCTCTTTATTAAGAGAGACGGACGACTGCCGCGCGGGCTGTTTGTCCGTTGTCTCTTTATTTAAAGAGACAGACGACTTCGGCGCCGCCTTCGCCTGCCGTTTCGCCGGCGACCGCCCGCCCGGGGAAACGGACGACTCTTCGCGCCGCGCCTCTCGTTCCCGCGCCAGTTTTTGCATCCGCTCGCGGAAATTTTTGACTTCACCGCCCGACGGCTCTTTGCCCTGCTCGCGCCGCGCGCTGACCTTCGCGTGTTCTGCCGCCGCCGTTGTTGTTGACGGCGGAATTTTAGCGCTCATCGCCGGTCTCCTTGTCGTCGCCGCCTTCCGCCGCCGTCACTGAGAGCCGCACGGACTCGCCTTCATATTCCAGCAGCAGTCCGGACGACTCAATCCGCCGCACGAGATACCGCCCGGCGATCATGTCGCCTTCGCGCAGAATGAGATTTTCGCCGTCCGCGTTTTCCAGCCGCGCGACAGGATTCGGCCCCAGCAGGACGCCGCGCACCTGTCCCGGCAGTGACGGAATCCGTGTCGCTTCCATTCTCAGCGGAACATCAAACGGCAGGTCTGCCGTCGCGTTTTTGACGAGCGTTTCAAAGTCGTCCACGGCGTCGGCGAACAGAAACCCCTCGGCGACGAGCGCCCCGTCGGCGAAATGCACATGCACTTGTGAAAACTGATCCGCCCGCATTAAATTCCTGTCAATCCGCGCTGTCAGGGTGTCCGGCGTTGTCAATTCCAGCGTCAGGCTGTCCACGAACGGAGCGTCTGCCTCCAGCGTCCGCCGCACGCGCGCCGCGAAGAGGTCGTCCGGCACGACTCCGCTGACGCGCAGTGTGAGGTCGCCGGTGCCGCTGATTGCGGCTTCGTGCGCGAGTGACGCGCCGGCGAGTCGGAGGCTGTTTTCTATTTCGGCGTTGATTTGCGCGAGTGTCCGCACGCGGACGCGTATGTGTTCTGTTTCGCCCGCGGCTTTTTCGGCTTGCTCGCGCAGTTTTGCGAGCGCGTCCGTGTCGGAGACGACGCCCGTGAGTGTCGCGAGCGAATTTTCCGATGATTCCGCCGGAGTGATTTCCAGCCGCACGCGTCGGAATGACGCGTCGCCGTTGAGCGCGGACTGCAGTGTGCTGACGCGTCCGGTTCTCACGCGCGCGAGCATTTCGGCGGACGACTCTTCCGCCGCCGGACTTGAGAGCCAGAACGCGGCCGCGCCGAGCGCCGCCATGACCAGCACGACCATTGACCCTGCCGCGACTGCGAGTTTTCCACGCCGCGATTTTTGTTCGGACGGAGACGACAGCGCCGCGGTGATGTCGGGAACTTCGGGCAACTCGCGCCCCGCCGCCCCGAAGGTGAACGCCGCCGCGCCCAGTGTCACGACTTCGCCGGCGTTGATGTCGTGCGGAAATTCAGTCACCTGTGTTGTGCCGGCGAACACGGCGCCGCGCGCGGAGAGCAGTGTGAGGGTGTTGTCGGCGAAGACGGCGCTGATGTGTTTTTCGCTCACGCCGTCTCCCGCGATGCGGATATCGTCGCCGCGCCCGCTGCCGATTGAGTATCGCGTCGGGGAGAGCGGCATTTCGGCGCCGGATTTTTCGCCGGCGAGGATATGCAGTTGCATTTCGGTGTCCGTGGAGACGGTGATTGCCGCGGGCTTTGTTGACGGCGCCGGTTTTTTCGTCATTTCAGTTTCCGTTCAGGAGGCTGGCGAGGTGTTCAATGTCATTGAGAACGCGCGCGGAGTTTTCGTGTTCGCTGACGGCGTTCCATGTCAGACAGAGCCGTCCGCCGGGCGACCGCGACACGATACGGTCGTGATTTGCGAGCCGCGCGAAGACGGAGAGCAGCGTGTCATAGGGCGCGCGCGTGTCGGCGATGAATTGGCAGTGCTGATCGGAGACGACGAGTTCGCCGAGCGGCGCGATGCTGAAGTTGTGCGTCGCGTCGTGCGTGCTGCTCGGCGTGATGCCGAAGGCTGTGTAGAAGTTTGCGGCTGAGAAGGTCATACGCCTTTTTCGTAGACGAGGAAGTCTATGTGATCCTGGATCGGCTGCAGGAGTCGGGCGCGTTCGCCTTCGCCTGTGAATGTCCAGTCGGGCAGTTCGCGGACGGTTGCGCGGATTTCCTGGAGCAGTCTGAGTCTTGGCGCCGGCGAGAGTGATTCCAGCGGCGCTGCGAAGGCTTCATTGAATTTGAGGGGGTCGGCGAGCGCGGCGAAAAATTTTTCCGTCAGTGATGCCGGCGACGGAGACGACGATATTACCGAAGGGGACAGTGAAGGCGCCGCCGTTTTCGCCCCCGTTATTGTCCCCGGCGGAGACGACGACACCGCCGAATGAGACAGTGAAGGCGCCGCCGTTTTCGCCCCCGTTATTGTCCCCGGCGGAGACGACG
>JALCBB010000011.1:0-9750 GCA_028066985.1 Alphaproteobacteria bacterium | reverse complement strand
ACACCGCCGAATGAGACAGTGAAGGCGCCGCAGTTTTTCCCCCTGTTATTGTCCCCGAAGATGTTTGTGACGGGGACGATGACAAAGATGAAGGAGACGACAGCGAAGGCGCCGTTATTGTCTCCGTTGTTGTTGACAATGACGACGACAATGAAGGTGTTGTCGTTGTTGTCTCATCTGTTGTTGACGATGACGGTGACAATGAAGGTGTCGTCATTGTCTCCTGCATTTTTTTTGACATATTCGCGACGCGCTCCGCCGCCTCCTCCAGCCGCGCGACCACGCCCTGAAAAACGCGCAGTCCTTTAAAGCGCGCGCTCAACTCCCCCAGATGCGCCCGCTCCAGCGGCCTTGCCTCCGCCGCCAGTTCCGCCGCCGCCGCCCGCGACAAAAAATCGCACCCCGCCCCGAAGCGCGCCGTCCCGAACGCCGCCGTTGTCGCCGCCAGCACCTGCGCGACACTCTGCCCCGCCGCCAGCGCCTGCTGATAACACCGCTGCAGCGACAGCAATTCCTCCCCGCCTTCGCGCGCCCGCGCCCGCGACTCCGCGAGCGTGTTCGCCCCCGCCCGCACCGCGCGCGCCTCGCCCGACAAAAGCGCCTCCAGGTCCGCCGCGTATTCTTCACGATGCGCCGGATCGCTTTCCGCGAGAGCCGCGAGCAGCGCCGCTTCTTTGCTCGCGTCTCCCCCGCCGAATTCGCGCAGCAGTTCCTGAAATTTTTCACGCCCTCCCCGCGCCCGCGCCCGACGGAGAGCGTCCAGGTCCCGCGACACTTCCGAATCGTTCTCGTTCCACACCGACTGCACGCGTTCCAGCAGCAGGAGACGCCGCCGCGCCTCGCCGTCATCAATGTCGCCGGCTTTGTCTTTTTTCGCCTGATCCTCCAGCGACTCCGCGTGAATGAAACTCGCCTCGTCGTTCAGGTCGGAGAGCAGCACCGAGAGCGGGTCGCCGCGCTGAACCGTGAGCCGCGAGAACGCGCCCGCCGCCTCCGCCGTCTTCGCGGACGCCGCCGCCGCCGCGCCCTCATGACGCCCGACATTTCCGGCGAGCGGATCCAGCACCGCGTTAACTCCGAACGACCGCGCCGGGGCGCGTCCGCATCGTGTCGGCTGCAGAAAAACTTTTATTCACGCCGGTCGCCCCTGCGTCCGTGCGCCCTCCTCGTTCTGTTAACTATACCACAAAAATACGAATGACAACACGACACCGCCGATTTTTTTATTTTTTTTATTAACATTGACGACAAATGTAAACAGAAATTAAAAAAGTTCCGCAGAATCATAGCGCTACTTGTAGTTGCGGGGAATAATTTTTTTTTATTCCACGCCTTCCCGTCCGCGTGAAAATGTGCTAGGCTCACCGAGCCGCCGGCGGAAGGCGACCGAAAACGGAAGCGTACGCGCACCATGTCGCGCCTCCCCGAAGCAGAATCCCGATGAGTTCAATTGACGGCGGCGGTCCCCGCGCCGCCTCGCATCCCGCCCCCGCCGTCGCGGACGCCGCCGCCGCCCCCGCCGCCGCCGGCAGTGACGGCGCCGCTGTCGCCGGCCGTGCTGTCAGCGCCTTGCATCCGCATATTCCGCGCCGGCTTCCGCGATCGCGGGGCGCGCCGTCGTTGTTTCGGCGCATTGTGCAGAGTTTGCGCCGTCCGTCCGTTGTGAAGGTCGCTGTTGACGCCCCGCCGCACCGCCGCCGTCTTGCGGCGACTTTGAATCCGCTTTTGCCGATGCGTTTTTCGCGCGACAAATTCATCCGCGGACTTGCCGCCGCGTCTGTCGGCGGCGGACTTGACGCGCCCTTCGCCGACGACAAAAAATACCGCATCGCTCTTAAGGACACGCTTGCGAATTTTTCTTTGTCTGAACTTCGCCGTGTTGAGCGCCGTCTGAATGATTCCGGCATGTCGTCTCTTATATCCGCGCTTGACGGGCGCGGCGCGCGCGGTGTCCGTCCTGACGACTGCGCCGGACGCCCTGATGTTCACGGCGAGGCGGCGCTGCAGATGTCGGCGCGTTTGCGCGAGACGCGCGCGGCGGTTCGTTCTGCTGTTGAGTCTCGCGGCGAGTCGCCCGCGCGCCTTGCCCCTGCTGACAAGAATGACGCCCGTGCTGTCCGCCGCGCCGAGGCGACCGCCGCCCGCTTATTAAAGGAGAGCGACCGCGGCAGTTTTTCGCACGGCCGCCGCGAGATAACCGAGGACACCTTCGCGCGTCATCCTGAGGGCGCGCGTTTATTCCGCGACATGGTGAATTTTGAGTGGGGATTTTCGCGCGCGCGTCTGCCTGACGGTTCCGAGTCATTGGTGACTTCGCTTTTCGCCAAGGATTTTCTCCGCATGGACAAGGCGTTTTTCGCGGCTGACGGTTCGCGCGTTGAGTTTCTGACTGCGGCCGAGCGCGCGGAGATAACGGCGGGCGCTGATTCTCCGAATTCCAATCCGCGCAAGGTTGAGATTCTGGAGAACGCGCTTTTGCGTTTCACCGGAGGCGACACCGAGTTGGCGTGGCGCGCGAGCAATTTGCTGGTGCAGACGACATTGATGAGCGCGGTGAATCCGATGCTTGCGCTGCAGGACGGCTTTGGTCCGGTGCCGCGCGATCTGGTGGCGAGCACTTCGCTGACGCCGGAGACGGCTGACAAGTTTGTCTTCGGCATCATTCCTGGTCAGGGCGGCGGTGATGAGGATCGTTCTGCTGGCAGCGGCGAGTGGAGTGACGGTCCTGCGTATTCGCTTCGTCTGAATGGTGACGGAACTTTTACGGCGCGTTTGTCGTTTGCGACGCGTCCGACGGGTTTGGTGGCGAACGGGACGACGGTTTTTCCTTTGGACGCCGGGCGCAGTTTTTTGCATTCGGCGTTTGAGTTGGATGTTTCTGGTTCGGGGGCGGCGCGTTTGCGTAATGCTGCGAATTCGTGGCGTTTGTCGTGGCGCGGGGAGGGGGAGTGATGTTTGGCTTGGTGGCTCAGTTACGGCGCCGCGTTTTCCGTCATAAAATTGACGAAAAAATTGACATTAACGGCGCTGTTGTTGTCAATGAATTTGACGACAACAGAGCGGCGTCAATGATTCGCGTGCTTGAACAGCCCGTTGTTGTCGTCCGCAAGTTGACGAACAACATTGACAGTAAAAGGGCGGCGTCAATGATACGCCCGCTTGAACAGCCCGTTGCCGCGCTTGTCGTCGGACAGATGACAATTAAAGGAGCGTCGTTAATAACACGCCTCCTTGAACAGCCCGTTGTTGTCGTCCGCAAGTTGACGAACAACATTGACAGTAAAAGGGCGGCGTCAATGATGCGCGTCCTTGAACAGCCCGTTGCCGCGCCTGTCGCCGGGCGGGTGACATTTAAGGGAGCGGCTTAAATGTCAGCAATGACAATGACGCATAAACAGCCCTCGCTGTCCGCCCTCCGTTCGCTCGCCGCGAAAAACGGCGTCGCCGAGCGGCGTGATGGACAGACAATGATCCTCTCGTTCCACCTCTCGGACGAAGAAATCACCGCGCATTACGATCCCGCAAAACCCGCCGCCCCCGTCCGCCTCTCCATCACCCTGGGACCAATGCCCGCCGCCGCCCCCGCCCGCCAGAAAATCATTGAGCGCGCCCTCGACATCAACCACGCCTACGCCCGCCGCTTCGCCTGCGGCATCGCCCTCGTTCAAAACGAAACCGCCGACACCGCCCTCGCCCTGCAAAGCAGCCTCGCCGCCCGTCCCGCCACCGAAGACGAACTCGCCGCCCGCCTCCGCCTTCTCGCCGCCGCCGCGACTCGCGCCCGCGAACTCGTCGCGCGCGCCCTTCCCGCACATTAAAAGGAGACCAGTCATGTCCGACATAATCACCCCCGGCATGTCCGGCGCCTACGGCGACATCTGGCACAACACGCCGTCAAAGAACAAACCCGCCGCCGAACAGCAGAACAAACCCGCCGCCGCGCCGGCCGCCGACGCTCCGCCGATAACCGAGGCGGAGGCGAAAGACCTTTCCATTGAACACCTGACCGAAAGCACTCTGGATCAGGCGAAGTCGCTCGGCTCGCTCCTTGAGCAGTACGCCGCCGAGGCGAACAAACTCACGACCAAACTTGACGCGATGCGCCAGTTCCTCGCCTTCGTTCAGGAGAAAACTCCCGCCGACAGCGACGGCACGCTTGACAAGTCCGTCCTCCGCAACAAGGCGGCGGAGTTCAAAACGAAGTACGGCTTTGATCCGATCCGCGACTCCGGCATGAGCGACATGGTTTCGGGAGGCGGCACGATCACGCAGAGTCAGGTCAATCAGATAAGCGAGGCGGTGCGCTCGCGCTCGGAGACGATAGGATCGCAGAACGAGACCGTCCAGACGCGGATGAAGCGGGTTTATGAGTCGCGCAACGAGTGTTATGACTTCGCGTCCAGCCTGATTGAATCCATCGGACGCAGTTTGTCGTCCATCATCCGCGCGATCAGCGGCACTTAATGAAAGGCTCGCCCGCGGAGACCCTGCCGATGCCCGAATCACCCCCGCCGCGCCCTCGGACGGCTAAAAACCGAAACCCCCGTCTAACTCTTTGTTTTCACAGGAGAATTCCGGGAAGCGAAAAAGATTCGCGGAATCGGCATTTCGGCTTGAATTTTGCCGATTATTATGCTATTCTGTGGCAAAATCGTGCAACTCGGCGGAAGGCGACCCAGCCCCCTGGAGCAACATGACCGGAAATTCCGAGCAAATCCGCGCTTCTGCGCCTGAGCCCCGCGCCCTTGAAAAGGGACAGGCGGCGGCGATAACCGAGCAGGTCTTTGACCTTTTTCTTGACGACAACCCTCCGATTCTCGGCGGCATCGGCGCGCTTCTGAACATTGACGACAAGGACGCCGACCTCCTCTGGGATCTCGCCGTCGGCCTTCACCGCCAGGGACGTTTCCCCGAGGCCGAGTCGGTCTTTTCGCGTCTGTGCCGTTTGCAGGGGTTCGCGCAGCCGCGCAACTACAAGGCGCTTGGAGCGGCGCGCCAGCGCCAGTCCCGATGGAAGGAAGCGACGGCGGCGTATGAGATGGCGGCGGTCTTGTCGCGGAGCGATCCGGAGCCGTCCTTTTACGCGGCCGAATGTCTGCGTCAACTCGGACTCCGCGACCGTTCCCGCGACGCTTTGAAGGCGAGCATTCTTCTTTCCGGCGATGACGAACAGCACGCCGCCCTTAAGAAGCGCGCCGAGGCTCTCCTCGCCGACAGCGGAGACAGCGACGGTGACGGCGACAATAACGGCGTCGCAAACCGAGACAAAAACGGCGCCGCGAATTTCGGCGGGGACAATAACGGCGCCGCCGTTAATGGTGTCGCGGACAACAAAGGTGACAATAAAGGTGTCGCCAAAAAGGGGAAGGGGAAGTAAGACAATGCAGCAGACAACCTCCGCGAGTGTCGCCGGCACGGGAGACTTCGGCGACCTCGTCGCCGCCGTCCGCGCCGCCCGCGACGCCGCCCTTAAGACTCTGCCGCCGGGACCGAGACGCGCCGCCGTCGCCTGGACTTTTGATCAGGAAATCGCCTGTCTCTCGTCCGCCTCGCCTGAAGACTTCACCGCCGCCGCGCCTCCGCCCCTTGACGGCCTGCCCGACCCTGACCGCAAAGCCTTCCGCGCCTTTATGAGCCGCCGCCTTGCCCGCTCCCTTTTCGGCCGCCGCGGACACGAATCCTCTCCCGCCGCCGCCGACAACCCCGCGACAGATGTCGCGCCCGCCCGCCGTCCGCCGCGCCGCGACCTGCGGGGCGTCTAGCGCGGAGGCTGGCAAAATGCCCGAAAAATGAGTATCATCATGGCGACCACCACGACTCCGATGGACAACAAAAGAATGGCGGACGAATTCGGCGGCCGCGCCGACATCGGGCATGCGCGCGAGTTTGCGATGCTGCGTCTCTGGGGCAGTGTGATTATCGCGTTCGCGATTCTCGTGCTTGCGGTCGCGCTCCTGTTCCGCGGCGGAGAAGACGACCCGCGCGAGCGTTCTCTGTCGCACCTGCTCGCCGAGCGCGGAGGCACCGACTTCGCCTACAGTTCCAGTGACGGCGCCGTGTCCGTGTCGGTGCGCTCGCTCGGTTTTGAGGCCGGACGCGACCGCAGCGGCAACGCTTCTCTGTTCGGACGCGTCACGGCGGTTGTCGCCGGCACGCCGCGCGACGACATCGGCGGCGTCGGCGGCAGCACGATCGGCAGCGGTTACATTGTGATAGGACGCGTCGTCCGCCATCTCGGTTCGTGCAGCGAGGAGATCCTTGACGACCCCGAGTGCAACCTGATTTTTTCGGCGCATGACGCGATTCGCGACAGCATCACGGGGGCGGGACGCATCGCTTTTCAGAACACCCGTGTCTATCAGGATGACGGCGAGGGCACTTACACCTGCGGTCATTACCGTATTTACCGGCGCAATCAGTTTCTGCCGGACGCGAACAGCGTGTTTCGTCCGTTTATTTCGCCCGGCTTCGGTGATTTTATTCCGATTGTGAAGGGTTTTGTCTACATTGACTCCGCGGCGCTGACGGCGCCGGCGCTTTCGGAGAACGAGAGGAGGGTGTTGGGCCATCCGTGTTTCGCGTCCCGCTAGGGACATTCGGGGAGGCGACTTTAAGAGAGGAGCGAAAATGACTTCGCTGCCGACATCAGAGAGCGCGGTCCGCGCGGTATTGGACAACCGTCCGTTGTGCGAGTTGCACGGACTTCCGGGACAGGCGATTGATCTTGCGTACGGCGTCGCGACGCGCGCGTTCGGCGAGGGTGATTATGTTCAGGCTGCGAATGGTTTCGCGTTCGCGGCGACGATGCGTCATACGGATTCGCGGTCGTGGATCGCGCTCGCGCGTTCGCTGATGTTTCTGGAGTCGCCTGAGGCGGCGTCGGTGGCATATCGGGCGGCGTTGAAGTTGCGTCCGGAGGTGTTTTTGTATGCGGAATTGGCGCGGGCGGAACTGGCGGCGGGCGACCCTGAGGAGGCGTTTCTGGCGGTGGAGAGCGGGCGGGATCTGGGCGGCGGGGAGGCTTTAAGCGTTGAAATCATTGAAGAATTTAATTCGCTTGCCAACGCTTGCGGGAGGTGCTAGAATTGGTGCTTACGGTCGTTAACAACGGGCGTCGCGACGACCAGGTTATGGCGATGCTGTGGTGTTTCTGATCGTGGTGTCGCAGTGATGTGGCACGGAGGAGTTGAGAAGGCTGCGACAGGGGCGACGGTCGTCTGGAGCCCGTATCGCAACAAAGAGGGAAGGCGGTGGTGACGGCGCGAGTCGTTGCCGCCGCCTTCCCCGTTTAAAAGGGAGACAGACGACGAACGGTCCTTGGCATTAGTAAGAGTTAACTTCAGACTCTTAATGCGCTGGCTCAAGCGAGCGATGCCGGCAGATGGGTGCGGGCTAGCCCGCAAAAAAAATAAATGGGAAGGCGATGACAAAAACGGTGACGACAAATGGCGTCGTCATTGTTGGTGATGGGAAGGTGACAATTGAAGGCGACGGCGATGGTGCCGTCAATTTTTTCCGGGGAGGCGCCCTTTGTTGAACGGGAGAGGGTGCGATGGTTGATGATGTGGCTGGCGCGCGGAGCGGGATTCCTGTTTCGCAGACGCATGTGGCGGGCGCCGCGGCTTCTGTTTCCGCGAAGACTAAGACGAAGACGGCGAAGTCCGCGCCGAAGCCGCCGCCTCCGAGCGCGCGCGCGGCGGCGCGGCGGTCTCACATTGACGAGACGCTCGGCCCTGATCTCATGCCGTCCCTGCTTGACGAGATGGACAGCGGCATTGATTCCGACGCCCTGCTTGAACTGATCCAGGCTTTACGCACGCGCAGTCACGACGCGCAGATTGAACTGGCGCAGCGCGGAATCGAGACGCGGCGTCTGAAACTGCAGGCGCAGCATGACAAGACGATCGCGCAGTTGAAGGAGTCCGACCAGAAGGCGGAGGCGTCCAAGACGGCGAGCATCGTCTCCGAGGCGTTGACCTGGATCGCGTTTGTGCTGGCGATGATTCTCGCTGTGGTAGTGGCGGTGGTGTCGTTCGGCGCGGGTTCGGTGGCGGTGGGCGTGGTGGCTTTGATTGGGGCGGCGATCGCGGTGACGGTGACGATTCTCAACGAGACCGGCGTCATGGACAAACTCACTTCGCTGATAGGCGAGGGCATCGGCGACATTCTTGAGATGTGCGGCGTCGCGAAGGACGAGGCGCAGCGCATCGGCAAGATTGTGGCGCAGGTGCTGATTGCGGTGCTGATTATCGCGATTGAGATTGCGCTGGCGATTGTGTCGGGCGGTTCCAGTCTGGGCGAGGCGGTTGGAGAGATCACGAGCGTGGTGGCGCAGCGTGCGGCGAAGGTGGCGGTGAAGTGTGTTCAGATAGGCACGGCGGTGACGGAGACGGTGAACATGGCTTCTGCGGGCGCGGGCGTGGCTTCGGGCGTGTATTCGGGCGAGGCGATGAAGTTGACGGCGGAGGCGATGCGCGACAAGGGCATCATGAAGAAACTGGAGGCGTTGATTTCGCGCGATCAGAAACTGATCAAGGAGTTGATTCAGTTGATTGAGCAGGGACGCCAGGACACGAACTCGGCGCTGGATGTCGGTCACAAGACGCGCGAGAAGATTGTGACCGGCACGACGGCGATGGCGTAGGGGAGGGGGGGTGCAGGCAGTCGCGGGGGGGAGGGGTGACGACGGATGACGACGACGGCGGCGCGTCAGTCGGAAGGCGGTTAATAAGACGAGGGAAGGTTGGACGGGGGAAGGTGTTGTGTTTTTTTTGCGGTGGAAGGTGATGGACTTTGTGAGGAGTGAGGAACGATGAGCGACATTAGAATTCCCGGCGGAGATGCCGGAGCGAGTGCGGCGATTGGACTCGGCGCAGTGTCGGGTTCGGGCGCGGCGGGCGCGGTGCATGGCAAAAAGGTCGGAGAACATCCGGCGCCTCCGCCGCCCCCGCCGTTGTCTGGGGCTGAGGGCGCGCGTCCTTTGATGGGAAGCAAGATGACGCCGGATCAGTTGGAGGCGGCGAAGGCGGCATTGACGGAGTTGATGTCTGACGGCAATGAACTGCAGGCGGTTCTGACGAACGCGATTCTGATGATCTTGCAGTCTTTGTTTCTGTTGCGCGAGACGCAGGACACGGCCGATGTGATTGAGATCAACACGCAGGTGTCGGAGATGAAGACGGCGGCGTCCAAGATTGACGACGAGGCCGCGTGGACGATTGCGGGCGCGGCGGTTTCGGGGAGTTTCAAGGTTGGCGCGTCAATCGGGAGTTTAGGTGCTGGTATGAAGGCGGCGCGGAATTCGTCGCGTGCTGGTGGTGATATTAATCAGCAGCTGGGTGTGTACAATGCGAACATGAATCGTATTAATGCGGGGAGCGGGATTGCCAACGCGTTTGGCGACACGACCGGCGGCACTTTTGCGGGTGTAGGGAAGGAGAGCGAGGCTGAGAGCAAACGATCTGAGGCGATGTCGCAGCAGGCTGGCGGACGCGAGCAGCGTGATGCGAAGGCTGAGGAGCAGATGCGTCAGTTCATTCAGTCTGTGTTGCAGACTTTGTCTCAGATTTTGGAGGCAGAGCATCAGACGAAGACGAAGGCGAACGCCTGACATTAACGGCGCCGCCTTTCCCCTCCTTAATTAGGAGACAGACGAAGTGCGACTTCTGGCATTAGTGGGAGTTTGACCTAGACAGTCACGATGCTGGCTCAAGCGAGCGATGCCAGCAGATGGGTGCGGGCTAGCCCGCA
>JALCBB010000126.1 GCA_028066985.1 Alphaproteobacteria bacterium | reverse complement strand
CGGGCTAGCCCGCACCCATCTGCTGGCATCGCTCGCTTGAGCCAACATCATGACTAGTCTAGGTCAAACTCCCACTAATGCCAGAAGCAGCACGCCGATTTAATTGACCCCATTAATTGTCTAACTAGCAACAGAACACATCACTTTTTAACACATTAATTGTCTATTATTTAATTAATGAAAACAATTTATTTTAATTGACCCCTTAAATAGTCTAATTGCTTTTTAATTTAATTTTTTTTGCGGGCTAGCCCGCACCCATCTGCTGGCATCGCTCGCTTGAGCCAGCATCGTGACTAGTCTAGGTCAAACTCCTACTAATGCCAGAGGCGGCACTTCGGAACTCTTAACCGCGGGCGCGGCTCACACTGCAAACATCAGCATTACCACGCAACGCCGCAATCACCGCATCCAAGTGATCCGTGTCCCGTACCTCCACATCAACCGTCACATCAAAAAAATCACGGCTCCTCCCCGTAATCTTCAGATTCAATATGTTGCTCTGACCACCACCAATCGCCGTACACAACGAACCCAAACCCCCAGGCCGGTTCAACACCGTCACACGCAAACGACTCGCCAGCACAGTGTCCGCGTCAATCTCATCACGCCAACTCAACTCAACCCAGCGCTCCGGCGTCTCATGATACGCCGACAAATTCTCGCAGTCCAAAGTATGCACCGTCACACCACGACCCGTCACAATAATCCCCACAATCCGATCGTTCGGAATCGGATGACAACAACGCGCAAAATGCACCGCCATACCAGGCATCAGCCCGCGCAACGCCAAAGGACTGCGCTCCTCACGCGCGCGCTCACGCTCGCGTCCGCGCGACACCGCCGCCGTCACCTTCTCAGCCGCCGTCGCAGCAGGCGGACGCTCCTCAGGATACGCCGCGCCGCGAACCATCTGCGGCGAAATCCTGTCCTCGCCAACCTGCGCGTATAAGTCGTCCAGATCGCTCAACGACCAGCGGCCCAACACCGCCTCCAGCGCCGCCTCGTTAAAAGC
This sequence comes from Alphaproteobacteria bacterium, assembly GCA_028066985.1. Taxonomy (GTDB): domain Bacteria; phylum Pseudomonadota; class Alphaproteobacteria; order JALCBB01; family JALCBB01; genus JALCBB01. The sequence continues at coordinate 4,308 of JALCBB010000126.1, read as the reverse complement.
ATAGCCGCGCTGCCGAAACGACCGCTCCAATAACGCACGCCCCAAACGCACAAACTCGCCGCGCCGCGCCTGCCGCATATAACGCCGTATCGCGCCGCGCGCCTTCGCCGTCACCACCAGATTTTCCCAGTCGGGGGACGGCTGCGCCTCCCTGCTCTGCAACACCTCAACCTGGTCGCCGTTCACAAGCAATGTACGCAACGGCATCAGACGTCCGTTAATGCGCGCGCCCGTGCAGCGATGGCCGACCTCGGAATGAATCGCATACGCAAAATCAACCGCGCACGCGCCGCGAGGCAGAATTATCAGTTTGCCGCGCGGCGTGAAACAAAAGACGCGGTCCTGATACATCTCCATCTTGGTATGCTCAAGAAACTCCTCGGGACTCTGCGCCTCCTCCAAAATCTCAAGAAAGTCGCGCACCCACGCAAGACGGCGGCCCGTGTAATCGCCGTCGGCAGGGGAGTCCTTGTAACGCCAGTGCGCCGCAACTCCAAACTCGGCATACTCATGCATCTTCCGATCGCGAATCTGAACCTCAACACGACGCCGCGAAGGCCCGATAATCTGCGTGTGAATGGACTGATAGCCGTTGCTCTTCGGCAGCGAAATGTAGTCCTTGAAACGGTCGGGAACTATCGGATAACGACCATGCAACACCCCAAGCGCCGGATAACAGTCGGCAGAGTCGTCAACAATCACGCGGAACGCCACGATGTCAGCCAACTCCTCGAACGGAATCGCGCGGTGCCGCATCTTGCGCCAGATTGAATAAATGCCCTTGACGCGGCCGTTGACCTGCGCGCGGATGCCGGCGTCCTGCAGCACATCCTCAAGTTCGCGGATGATCCTGCCGACCTGCGTCTGGCCCGACTCGCGCATCGCCGCAAGGCGTCCGCCGAGGGACGCCACCGCCTCGGGCTGAATCTCGGCGAACGATAACTCCTCAAGTTCGGTGCGGATGCGGTTGAGGCCGATGCGCTCCGCGAGCGGCGCGTAGACCTCCATCGTCTCAATCGCGAGGGCGCGGCGGCGGTCGGCGCTGGATATGCCGGGCAGCGTGCGCATGTTGTGCATCCTGTCGCCGAGTTTCACAAGCAGGACACGGATGTCATCGCTCATCGCCAGCATCAGTTTGCGGAAATTTTCGGCGTCTTCGCTTTCTTGCGTCGCGAGTTCAATGCGTCCGAGTTTGGTCACGCCGTTCACGAGTTGCGCCACGCTCTCGCCGAATGACTCGCGAATCTGCGCGTCGGTCGCGGCGGTGTCCTCAACGACATCGTGCAGCAGCGCCGTCACGATGGAATCAACATCAAGTTTCAGGTCGGCGAGGATTTCGGCGACCGCGAGGGGGTGTGTCCAGTAGGGGGCGCCGGAGCCGCGCTTTTGTTCGCCGTGAAAGTGAGCGCAACTTCGCACCGCCTCCTCAAGGCGCGGGCGGGACGACTCGCCGGCGTAGCCGCAAACTCTGTCCATCATTTCGCGGGCGGCGGCGGTCGGCTCCATTGTGGCGGCGTGTTGTTCGCGGCGGCGCGCCTCGGCGACCAGTTCGGTCGGCAGGACGACGCCTGTCCCGGGGAGCGGCAGCGGCGCCGCCGATACGCCGGAGGGGGATGAGACGCCGCCTTCAGATGTCAAGGTAAACACCCGCTAATGCCAAGGACTGGCTAATTGGCACCGTGATTGTCGTCCATCCCTTAATTAAAGAGAGGACAAATTTATTTTTTTGCGGGCAGCGCCCGCGGGCATCAGTGGGTACAGCCCGCTTGAGCGGCGACTTCAAGAGTCTAAAAGCCCCGCCCACTAATGCCAAAGATCGCACCACGGAAAGTCCAAAGGCAACGCCCACTAATGCCAAGGACGGATCAATTGGCACCGTGATTGTCGTCCGTCCCTTAATTAAAGAGAGGACAAATTTATTTTTTTGCGGGCAGCGCCCGCAGGCATCAGTGGGTGCGGTTCGCTTGAGCGGCGACCTCAAGAGTCTGAAAGCCTCGCCCACTAATGCCAAAGATCGCGCCATGGGAAGTCCAAAGTCCACGGCTAACGACAAAAGCCGCGCCTACTCATCGTCAACGGCGGCACCGTCACCGTCCCCCTCGCCCTCGCCCGAATCCGAGATGTCCTCATACAAAACAGGCGACGCCAACTCAGACGAAGAAGGCATCGGTTTCTCATCACCAAGTCCCAGCGAATCACCCAAACCCATCTCGCCAAAACCACTCCCGCCCCAAATTCCGACATCATCATCGTCATCCTCACCCAAACCGCTCGCAAACGAACCGCGCAGCTCCGAGCCCAAAGCCGCCTCCAACGCCTGATTGCGCTCAAGCAAAGTCGCCTCGTCATCCTGCTCATGCGAGTGCGCCTCCTCGTCATGCTCCTCATCGCCGCGCAACAACGCCAGCACCTTCTTCTCACGCATGCCCTCCGCCGTGATGTGTCCGTCGGCAATCTCGCGCAAAGCCACGACAGGATTCTTGTCCTTGTCGCGCTCAACCAAAATCGGATGCCCGCTGCCAATCTCGCGCGCGCGCTGCGCCGACGCCACTATCAAATCAAAGCGGTTCGGCACCTTCTCAATGCAATCCTCAACCGTAACCCTCGCCATCGTTCTGCTCCGTTCGTTGCGATACCGGCGCGAGCGCGCCAGACACCATTCTAGCCCAGGTCGTCCAGTAAATGCAAATCCGCCGCCGCGCCCCCCGAAGGCAGCGCCACCAGGCTCTCCAACACCCCCGCGCCGCTCACAGGATGCCGCCAGCCAGGCGCAATCTCCGCCAGCGGGCGCAGCACAAAGCCGCGGCGCAAAATCTCAGGGTGCGGAAGCGTCAGACCCCTGTTGTCGTCAATTATCTCGCCCCGGAAATCCAGCAAGTCCAGGTCCAGGGTGCGCGGGGAAGGTCGCTGTCCCCGCTCGCGGGAGCGGTCGCGGCCGAAGTCGCGCTCAATCCGATGAAGCGTAGACAGCAACTGCCAGGCGTCGCCCTCCCAGCCAACCTCGGCAACCGCATTAATATAGCGTCCGTGAACGGCGCCATTTTCGTCACCTTTTTCGGCGCCGTTTTTGTCGCTTTTTTCGGCACCGTCGCCGCCGCCCTCTCCGCCGGGCAGGACGGGCGCGCTGCTCCACAAACGCGACATCGCCCGCAACTCCACCGAATATAAGCCGAACGAAGCCACCGCCGCCGGCACAATTTCCCGCGGGGCGCGTCCCCGAAGGTCGCGCAAATTAGAGCCGATGCCGACTAATATCACCCTGAAATCCCCGAAAAAAAATCCGCAAAAGCCGTTTGACACGCCTCCCAGAAACTGCCAGAATGACACCTCGTGCCAAGCGGGCGGCGGCAAAATCGCAGCCCGATGCTGAAGAAATCATAAGACAAAGGACGGAGAAATGGTCAAATTCTACCCCCAGGAGAGAATAGCGTTGTTCATCGACGGCGTGAACTCCCACATCACCGCGCGCGAACTCGGGTTCGACATCGACTTCCGCAAGCTGCACAACCTCTTCAGCAGCCAGGGACGCCTCGTGCGATGCTTCTACTATACCACCATCCACGAAGACCAGAACTTCATGCCGCTAAAGCCGCTCATAGACTGGCTCGACTACAACGGCTACGCAATGACAACGCGCACTGTGCGCGACTACGGCGGCGAGCAAGGCGGGCGCGCGCAAAAGCGCTACAGCATGGATGTCGACCTCGCCGTCGACATGATGGAAATCGCATCGCATCTGGATCATGCGGTTCTGTTTTCCGGCGCCGGCGGGTTTCGGCGACTCGTTGAAGCCGTGCAGCGGCTCGGCGTGCGGGTGACGGTCGTGTCGACGGTTTCTACGCAGCCTCCGATGATTGCGGATGATCTGCGGCGGCAGGCGGACAACTTCCTGGACCTGGCGCGGATACGGAGCAAGGTCGCGCGCGAAGACGGCGGGCATGATCGCGCTCCGCGGACGCCGCGGCAGAGCGAGGAGGAGGAGTACGAGGAAGAGTACGAAGAGGGTGAAGGCGACGGCGAGGGCGAAGGCGATGACAACGACAATCGCGAGGACGACGAGGGCGAGGAGACCGAGGAGTCCTGAGGAACCCTCTCCGGCATTAGCGGGCGCGGACTTTAGACCGGCCACGATGTTCGCTTGAGCCGACATCGTGAATGTCTAAGTCAAACGCCCGCTAATGCCAAACGCCTGACGCCGATTTAATTGACACCATTAATTGTCTATCAGTAATTAATGAAAAACAATTATTTTCTGCGGGCTAGCCCGCACCCATCTGCCGGCATCGCTCGCTTGAGCCGACATCGTGA
>JALCBB010000125.1 GCA_028066985.1 Alphaproteobacteria bacterium | reverse complement strand
AAATTAAATTAAAAAGAAATTAATTTATTTAATTGACACCATTAATTGTCTATTAGTTAATAAGAAAACAATTTATTTAATTGACCCTTAAACAGTCCATTTAATCTTTAATTTAATTTTTTTTGCGGGCTAGCCCGCACCCGTCTGCTGGCATCGCTCGCTTGAGCGGCTATTGTGAATGTCTTAGTCAAACTCCCACTAATGCCAGAGGCCGCGCTATGGAGAGTCCCGTGGGAGCAAGCCTTTCCACCAGTGAGAGCGGACTTCGCACTAGCCGTGAAAGACGCTCCTGCTGGCGACACCAACTTATGCCTGCGGGCGCCGCCCGCTTTTTGCGGGCAGTGCCCGCACCCATCTGCTGGCATCGCTCGCTTGAGCCGACACCGTGAATGTCTTAGTCAGACTCCCACTAATGCCAGAGGCTGTACTTCGTCTGTCTCCCGATTAAAAACTAATTCACAGGCGTTCCACAGGAAACTCACAGGCGAAAAAATCCACAATACAACCCGTCCCCGCTGTGGCAATATAAAATCATGAGCGCCGAATTTGAACACTACATGGACCGTCTGCGCCAGAACACGCGCCTCTCCGACGTCATCGGCAAGCGCATCCGCCTCGCCCGCCGCGGACGCAGATGGGTCGGCCTCTGCCCCTTCCACAAAGAAAAAACCCCCTCCTTCAACATCAACGACGACAAAGGATACTACTGCTTCGGATGCGGCGCCAAAGGCGACGTCATCGCCTTCCTCATGCGGCACGACGGCCTCCACTTCATGGACGCCGTCCGCACCGCCGCGCGCGAAGCCGGCATGCCCCCGCCCCCGGGCAAAAAACCCAAGTCCCCCGAAGAAGCCAGACGATACGACCAGATCAAGCGTCTCGGCAAAATCACCGAGTACGCCGCGCAGTGGTACTCCGCCCGCCTCTTCTCCGACGAGGGAAAAGACGCCCTCAACTACCTCAAATCAACTCGCGGCATGGACGACAACACCATCCGCGAATTCCGCCTCGGCTTCGCGCCGCAGGCGTCAACGGCTCTCCTCGCCGCGCTCAAAAAACACGGCTGCCCCGAAGACGACATCACCGCCGCCGGTCTCGCCAAAAAAGACGACCAGACCGGCGAACTCTACCCCTTCTTCCGCAACCGCGTCATCTTTCCGATCAACGACGCCCGCAAGCGCGTCATCGCCTTCGGCGCCCGCGCCATGGACGACAACACACGCGCCAAATACCTCAACAGCGCCGAAAATATCCTCTTCCGCAAACGCGAAACCCTCTACAACATAGACCGCGCCGCCGCCGCCGCCCGCAAAAACAACGCCGTCTATGTCGTCGAAGGATACATGGACGCCATCGCCCTCGTCCGCGCCGGCATGGAAAATGTCGTCGCCCCCCTCGGCACCGCCGTCAGCGAAGAACAACTGCGCGCCCTGTGGCGGCTCGCCGACGAGCCCGTCCTCTGCCTGGACGGCGACAACAGCGGACAACGCGCCGCCGCCCGCGCCGCCACCCGCGCCGCGCCGCTCCTCAAAGCCGGGAAAAGTCTGTCGTTCGCGCTCCTCGCGCCCGGGCAGGACCCCGACAGCCTCATTCAGGGCGGAGGCGCCGCGAGTCTGCGCCGCGCCCTGCAGACGCCGCGTCCGCTCGCCGACATCCTCTGGCAGGAACTGCAGAACACGCGCAAGTCCGCAAGCCCCGAACATCAGGCGGCGTTTGAACGCGAAATATACGCCCTCACGCGTCAGATTGAAGATCCGCTCGTCCGCGGCGCGTATGAGCGCGACTTTAAAGAGCGTCTGTGGCGCGCCCGTCAGTGGCAGAAGCAGGGGACATCCAAAGGCCGAAGCGGCGGCGGTGTCGGCGGGAGTGCAGGTGTCGGCGGCAGTGTCGGCGGGGCGGGCGCGACTCGCGAAATCGCCCGCCGCCGCGCCAGTCTCCAGACGGCGATGGCGGGAAACCGCCTCCAGCGCGAGGCGCGGGTTCTGGAGATGGCGCTCGCCGCGCCGTGGCTCCTCGCCGAGGGAGACCGCGCCGAGCGGCTCGCTCTCCTGCCCGAGCGCGCGCCCGATCTCGCGCGGCTGCGGCAGTCGCTGCTGGAGGCGCTCGCCGACGACCCCGATATTGACAAATCCGCCCTGCGCGCCTATCTTGACGGCAAGGGATACTCCGGGCTTCTCAAACGATACGGACTCGCCTCCTCCGCCGCCTCGCCCGCGGACGCGGAGACGGGCGCGCACGAAGGCGACACCGATGACCAGAAAAACAGCGACAACCTCCAGAGCCGCGAAGGACACGCGGACGACAACACGCAAAACGCGGGAGAAGAAGTCCGCGACCGCGAAGGGAACCTCCGCGACAGCGAAGGGGACCTCCGCGAACGCGAAGGGAACCTCCGCGACCGCGAAGAGACCCTCCGCGAGTTTGACCGCCGGCTCCGAGTCGCGGCGGCGGGAGAGCGGCAGTTCGTCTCGCTCTGGCGCAGCCGCCAGGGACAGCGCCGGCAGGGAGAACACGCGTAAGAAGGCCGCGGCGGCGGCCGCGCGTCCGGGAGACAAAAAAGGCGACGCCGAAAAAACGGCGACGGTGACAGCGGCAGTGTCGGAGTCAAAGATGACGACGACAACGGCGGCAGTGTCGGAGTCAAAGAAGACGAAGACAACAGCGGCGGTGTCAGAGTCAAAAAAGACGACGGTGACGGCGGCGGTGTCGGAGTCAAAGATGACGACGGCAGCGGCGGCAGTGTCGGTGTCCAAGACGACGACAACGGCGGCGGTGTCAGAGTCAAAGATGACAACAACGGCGGCGGCGTCATTGTCAAAGGCGACGACAACGGCGGAGACAACAGCGAAGGCGCCGTCAAACGCTCCGTCGGGCGAGGCAAAGACGGGCGAGGCGAAAACGGCGCCGCTTCCCGCGATAGAAACAGCGACCGCGAACGGCGCGACCGTCGTCTCGGCGCCGCTGCCGGCGGCGCTCTCCGACCCGCAGCCCGCGCCGGGCTACAGAGACGACCGCGACCTCTCCGAACTCGTTGAGCGCCTGCGCGTGCGCGGACGCGGCGTCACGCAGAGCGAGATTGACGCCGCCCTGCCTCCCGAAAGCACGACCGACGAGCGCATTGATCTCTTTCACGACGCGCTCGAGTCGGCGGGCGTCTCCGTCGTGCCGGACTCCTTTGACGGCGACGACGAAATCCGCGACTCCGAGGACTCGCGCGCCATCCTCACGCTTGATGACAGCGACGACAAGGCGCTCATTGAAGAGCGCGGCAACCTGGAGGAAGAAGACCTCATCCGCACCGACGACCCGGTGCGGATGTATCTCCGCGACATGGGTTCGGTGGAACTGCTGTCGCGCGAGGGCGAGGTCGCGATCGCGAAGCGCATTGAAGCCGGACGCGACCGCATGCTGGAGGCGCTGCTGAACTCGCCGTTTCCGTATCGCAAGATCGCGGAGTGGCACGAGAGCCGGCAGAGCGGCAACACGCACCAGCTCCGCGAAATCTTCGACCTGGAGGCGACCTACGGACGCGGCGAAGGTCGCGGCGGCAAAAGCGACGACGATCAGGAGAACATTCTCCGCATCAACGAACTTGAGGAGCAGCTGGCGCCGAAGATGCTGCCGCTCATCAAACTGACGGCCGACCGTTATCGGCGTCTTCAGCGTCTGCAGGCGGAGCGCATCCGATGCATGCAGCAGGGGCGGGTGATTTCGGCGAGCGTGGAGTCGCGCTGCGCGAACACTTTGAAGCAGCTGAGCGAGTCGGCGGGCGAGTATCATTTCACGATGCAGTTCCTGGACGACCTCGTGGCGGAACTGCAGGCGGCGCAGCAGCGTCTGCTGTCTATCGAGAGCCGGATCTGGAAGATCGTGCAGAAGCACGGAATCTCGCGCGACGACTTCCTGGAGCGGCATCACGGACAGGAACTCAACGCGCGCTGGGTGTCGCGGGCGCGGAGTCTCTCGGGGCAGGAGTGGAAAAATCTGGCGAACAAGGACGGCGCCGAAATCCGCGAACTCCGCAAGGGGCTGGTGGCGCTGGCGAACGACCTGGTTCTGCCGATTCACGAGTTTCGCGCGATCGCGGCGGAGGTCCGCGCGGGCGAGCGGGCGGCGAAGCGCGCGAAGGCGGAGATGGTGGAGTCCAATCTGCGTCTGGTGATTTCCATCGCGAAGAAGTACATCAACCGCGGACTGCAGTTTCTGGACCTGATTCAGGAGGGCAACATCGGACTGATGAAGGCGGTCGACAAGTTTGAGTATCGCCGCGGCTATAAGTTTTCCACTTACGCGACCTGGTGGATTCGCCAGGCGATCACGCGTTCCATCGCGGATCAGGCGCGGACGATCCGCATTCCGGTGCATATGATCGAGACGATCAACAAACTGCTGCGGGCGAGCCGTCAATTTCTGCACGAGGTCGGACGCGAGCCGACGCCTGAAGAACTGGCGGAGCGTTTGTCCATGCCGGCGGAGAAGGTGCGGAAGGTTTTGCGGATCGCGAAGGAGCCTGTGTCGCTGGAGTCTCCTGTGGGCGAGGAGGAGGACGGGCAGTTGTCGGACTTCATCGAGGACAAGAGCGCGGTGATTCCGCTGGATGTGGCGATTCAGTCCAATCTGCGTCAGGCGACGACGCAGATTCTGACGCAGTTGACGCCGCGCGAGGAGCGTGTGTTGCGGATGCGTTTCGGGATCGGGATGCCGAGTGATCACACATTGGAGGAGGTGGGGTCGCAGTTTTCGGTGACGCGCGAGCGGATTCGGCAGATTGAGGCGAAGGCGTTGCGGAAGTTGAAGCATCCGACGCGTTCGCGTGCTTTGCGGAGTTTTCTGGAGGGTTGAGTTTATGGTATGGTGTGTCTGGGCCTGTAGTTCAATGGTTAGAACACACCGCTCATAACGGTGGAGTTGCAGGTTCGAGTCCTGCCGGGCCCACCAATCAGAGACAGCGACGAACGGCCCCTGGCATTAGTGGGAGTCTGATTTAGACATTCACGGTGCCGGCTCAAGCGAGCGATGCCAGCAGATGGGTGCGGGCTAGCCCGCAAAAAATAAATTAAAGATTAATTGACTATTAAGAGACGACAAAGGGCGGCCCCTGGCATTAGTGGGAGTTTGACCGAGACATTCACGGTGCCGGCTCAAGCGAGCGATGCCAGCAGATGGGTGCGGGCTAGCCCGCAAAAAAATTAAAAATTAATATAGACAATTAATGAGGTAAATTAAATAAATTGCTCTCTTATTAATTGACAAATAATGGAATGGTAATTTTAATTAATTTAATTCTTTTTTAATTTAATTTTTTGCAGGCAGCGCCTGCGGGCATCAGTTGGT
>JALCBB010000124.1 GCA_028066985.1 Alphaproteobacteria bacterium | reverse complement strand
AAACAATTTATTTAATTGACCCCTTAAATAGTCAATAAATTATTATTTATTTTTTGCGGGCTAGCCCGCACCCATCTGCTGGCATCGCTCGCTTGAGCCGGCATCATGGCTAGTCTGAATTTAACTCCCACTAATGCCAAGGGCTGCTCTTCGTTGTCTCTTTAATTATTAATTATTTTTAATTTATTTTTTGCAGGCAGCGCCTGCGGGCATCAGTTGGCATCGCTCGCTTGAGCCGACATCGTGAATGTCTAAGTCAGACTCCCACTAATGCCGAGGGCCGCCCTTCGTTGTCTCTATAATTATTTAATTAATGCCGGAGGTCTGCTCTCAGGGGGGGGCTAAATGAATTTCGGTCTCGTTCTGTAAAGAGCGCAAGAACGCGAAACAGAATGACGGTAAAGTTCGCCGTACAAAACTTCGCCGGAATCACACACAACCCCCCACTCGCCCCGCCCTAAACCCGCGAAAAAATCCATCGCCTCCATCGCCCGCGAAACCGACGAACCGCAGTCCAGTACGCACACAACCCGTCCCGTAAATCCCCCCAGACCAGCCTCAACCACAGACACAAACCCCGCCGCCCCCAGAAATAAACCCGCGGACGCCGCCGATATCAACGCCGCGCAACACCCCCCGCCCTCAGACACCGCACGCGCGACATCACGCGCAGCACGAACCTCCGCAAAGACAACACCGCCCGCGCCAGCCATCAGCCGCGACCCAGATAAACCGCAAGATCAACCATCCGATTCGCAAAACCCCACTCGTTGTCATACCACGCCGCCACCCGAACCAGACAGCCGTCCACCACACGCGTGGAATGCAAGTCAACAACCGCGCTATGCGAATCATGATTAAAATCCGCCGACACAAGCGGAACCTCCGACACAGACAAAATCCCCCGCATCCCCGCGCCACGCGACGCCCGGACAAAAACTCCGTTCACCTCGTCGGCGTCAACCGCGCGCGCCAGCGTCGCCGTCACCTCCAGAAAACTCACATTCGCCACAGGAACCCGCACCGCGGAACCGTCAAGCCGTCCCCGAAACTCCGGCAGCGCCCGAAACACCGCCTCCGCCAGTCCGGAACTCGTCGGAATAATAGACAAGCCCGCCGCGCGCGCGCGCCGCGGATCACGATGACTCCCGTCAACCAGACGCTGGTCGGATGTGTAGGCATGAACCGCGCTCGCGAACGCCCGCTCAATTCCGAAATTCCGCTCCAGAACCACCAGCAGCGGCGCAAGACAATTCGTCGTGCAGGACGCGCACGAAATCACGCGCTCCGACCTTTTAATGTCGCCGTGATTGACTCCGTACACAACCGTGCGCTCCGCCCCCGCCGCCGGCGAAGACACCAGAACCCGCCGCGCGCCGCCCGCAAGATGCGCCCCGAGCGCCGCCCGCGTCTTGTGAACCCCCGAACACTCCAGAACAATCTCCGCGCCCGGACGACGCCAGTCAATGTCCCGCGGATTGCGCCGCGAAAAAACCTCTATCCGATGACGCCCGACTCTGAGCGCGTCGCCGTCAGCCGCGACAACACCGGGGAAGCGTCCGTGAACAGAATCATACTGCAGAAGGTGCGCGAGCGTCTCCGGCGGCGCGTTGGAATTAATCGCGACCAGCCGAAGTCCGCGCTTTTTGTCCTCGAGAACGGCGCGGGCGACAAGTCTGCCGATGCGTCCGAAACCGTTGACGGCGAGACGAAGCGGCGGCGCCTTCTTTGTCGCCATCAGTTTCCGTCCGCGAGCAGAGATTCAACAACGCGAACCACATTGTCACGCGTGAAGCCGAAATGCGCGAACAGATCCGAAGCCCGCGCCGACGCGCCGAAACCGTCAAGACTGACACTCGCGAACTTCTTCGGATTCGCCGCGAAACGCGACCATCCGAAACTTGACGCCGCCTCCACGCTCACCCGAATCCCGTTGTCATCGCCGAGAACAGCGCGGCGGTGTTCCTCGGACTGCTCCGCGAAAAGTTCCCACGACGGCATGGACACAACCGCGGTCGGCGCGCCCCCCTTCTCAAGTTCCTCGGCGGCGGCGACGGCAAGCGAAACCTCCGAACCCGTGGCGATCAGCGTGACTCGCCGCGCGTCAAAACCGCCGAGTGCCTCGCGCAGAACATATCCGCCCTCGGCGACACGGTTGCCCGCGGCGACTTCGTTGTCTTCGGCAACTCCGTTGTCTGCGGCGACTTCGTTGCCTTCGGCGACTCCATTGTCTTCGGCGACTTCGTTGTCTGCGACGACTCCGTTGTCTGCGGCGACTTTGTTGTCCTCCGTCTCGCGGCGCAGCGCCGGCAGACTCTGACGCGAAAGCGCGAGCAAAGACGGACGCTCCCGCTGCTCAAGCGCGACACGCCACGCCTCCGCGGTCTCAACGGCGTCGCACGGACGCAGAACCAGAAGACCGGGAATCGCGCGCAGGGACGCGAGATGCTCCACGGGCTGATGCGTGGGGCCGTCCTCGCCGAGACCGATGGAGTCGTGAGTCATGATGAAAATCACCGGCAGACGCATCAGCGCCGCGAGACGAATCGCCGGACGCGCGTAATCCGTGAAAACCAGAAAAGTGCCGCCGTAAACACGGAAACCGCCGTGCAGCGCGACGCCGTTCATCGCCGCGACCATCGCATGTTCGCGCACGCCGAAGAAAATATACTCTCCCGCGTAGCCGGTCTCGGGCGCGACCTGCTTCTGGCTTTCGGCGCGAGTCGCGTTGGAGCCGGTCAGGTCGGCGGAGCCGCCGAGCAGTTCGGGCATGGCGCCGGCGAGGGCGGCGATCGCCTGTCCCGACGCCTGGCGCGTGGCGACGGAAGTCCCGTCTTCGGCGAATTTGCGCGCAAGGTCTTCAAGCGCCGTCCGAGCCTCCGGCAAAAGACGATTCTTCAGACGGCGGCGGAACTCGTCGCCGCGCGGATGGTCTTTCAGCCTCCGCGTCCAGTTTTCGTGTTCGTCATGCGCGCGGGCGGCGGCGTCGCGCCAGAGTTGCCGGATGTCTTCGGGAATCTCAAAAGGCGGATGATTCCAGTCCAGCGACTTCCGCAGGGCGGCGATCTCGTCCGCTCCGAGCGGCGCGCCGTGACTCGCGGCGGTGCCGGCTTTTTTGTCCGCGCCGAAGGCGATGGTCGTGCGGCACGCCACAAGCGACGGACGCGGGTCGTCCAGGGTCTCTTTCAGGGCGGCGGCGACGGCGGCGGGGTCGTGTCCGTCGGCGGCGACGGTGTGCCAGCCGAGCGCGGCGAATCGCGCGGCGACATCCTCGCGGAAGGCGAGGTCGGCGGGGCCGTCAATCGTGACGCGGTTGTCGTCCCACAGGACGGCGAGGCGGCCGAGACGCAGCCGTCCCGCGAGCGAGGCGGCTTCGTGTCCGACGCCTTCCATCAGACAGCCGTCGCCGGCGAGGGCGTAGGTCCTGTGGCTGACAAGATCAGCGCCGAACTCGGCGGCGAGAACGCGCTCGGCGAGGGCGACGCCGACGGCGTTGGCGAGTCCTTGTCCGAGGGGGCCGGTGGTGGTTTCAACGCCGGGGGTGTGCGCGTATTCGGGATGTCCGGGCGTGAGAGAGCCGAGACGGCGGAAGTTTCCGAGTTCCGCGATCGTCATCTTCGGATACCCGCAGAGGTGGAGAAGCGCGTAGAGCAGCATGGAGCCGTGTCCGGCCGAGAGGATGAAGCGGTCGCGGTCGGGCCAGTCGGGGTGGCGCGGGTCGTATTTCAGAAAGCGCGTGAAGAGGACGGCGGCGACATCGGCCATGCCGAGGGGCATGCCGGGGTGTCCGCTGGCGGCGTTTTCAACGGCGTCGGCGGCGAGGACGCGGACGGCGGCGGCCATCCGCCGGAGTTGCGCGGGCGAGGGCGGCGGGGTCATGGTTTCATCGTGCCGTGCGGCGGCGGCGGGGTCAAAGGGGGAGTGTAGGATTTGCTGTGCATTTGTGGCAGTCTCTGGCGGGGGGCTTCGGCGGACTGAAGGGTTTTTGCGATGGACGGTGAATTGAGCCGGGTTCTGGAGCGTCTGGAGCGGGCGGTGCTGGTGTCGGCATCGCGGCGGCGGCTGGAGCGCGGCGCGTTCCGCGAGGAGGCGCGGGCGCGCGAGCGGCTGGAGCGCGAATTGGGCGGCGTGGCGGAGCGGCTGCGGGGGCTGGCGGCGCGTCTGGACGCCGAGGCGGCGGAGGGCGCGGCGGCCGGCGATGTTTCGGACGGGGGGGCTTTTAATGTCGCCGATGAGGTTGCGGACGGGGGGACTGTCAATGTCCCCGATGAAGGCGCCGTTATTGTCCCCGATGAAGTTGCTGACGAGGCGACTTTTAATGTCTCCGACGAAGGGACTGTTAATGCTCCCGATGAAGGCGCCGTTATTGTCTCCGATGAAGTTGCGGACGAGGGGACTTTTAATGTCCCTGACGAAACCGCTGTTGTCGTCTCCGATGAAGGGACTGTTAATGTTCCCGATGAAGGCGCCGTTATTGTCCCCGATGAAGTTGCCGACGAGGGCGCCGTTGTCGTCTCCGACGAAGTTGCGGACGAAATTTCAGGCGGTGTCGCCGAGAATGATGACAGCGGTGACGGAGGCGAGACAGGCGCGGAGTGGCATCCGTTTACAGGACACGAGCAGAAGGACGACAAACAGTGAGCGAAAATTTCGCCGAAGACGCGAACTCCGCCGACAAAAGACCGCTCGCGCGCGTCGAGGTCGTCATCCTCGGACAGACGCGCGTCTTCATGTGCCGCGAAGGCGAAGAAGAACGCCTGCGCGCCCACGCCCTGGAACTGGAACACAGACTCCAGGAACTCGGCGGCGAGGCGGCGGACGACGAGCCGTCGCTGCTCATCGCCGCGGCGCTGCAGATGGCGGACGAGTTGTTCGAAGTGCATACCGAGGCGGAGGCGGCGGTCGCGGCGCGCGAGTCGCGGCTCGCCGCGATGGACGAGGCGCGCGCGCGCGACCAGAGCGAACTCGCCGAACGCCTGACGCGCCTCGCCGAGCAACTGGAGTCCGAGGCGGGGGAGGAGGAGATGGCGGATAATTAGACGGTCTTCGCCGCCGCCGCTGATTTTGTTCCACGGGAGGCATTGACCCTGCCGCGTTTTTTTGTTTTTTGGCGTGATCTTTGGCATTAGTGGGAGTTAAATTCAGACTTGTCACGATAGCCGCTCAAGCGAACTGTACCAACTGATGGGTGCGGGCTAGCCCGCAAAAAATAAATTGAAAAGCAATTGACTATTAAGAGACGACGAAGGGCGGGCTTTGGTGTTTCCGGGCGGGAATTTTCGGCCCGACAATCTCGTTGTCGCTTTGTAAACCGATGGACGAAAAAAGACTATG
>JALCBB010000123.1 GCA_028066985.1 Alphaproteobacteria bacterium | reverse complement strand
TTTTTTTGCGGGCTAGCCCGCACCCATCTGCTGGCATCGCTCGCTTGAGCCGACACCGTGAATGTCTTAATCAAACGCCCGCTAATGCCAGAGGCCGCGCTTCGTCTGTCTCCCAATTAAAGTATCCGCCAATGCCGGAGATCACATCGCGGGAAGTCAAACGCCGGGGCGCGCGTCAAGAACCGATCCGCAGCCCCGTGCCGGCGTCAAACACATGAACATGACCCTCCTCCGGCGCGAAACTCAGCATGTCGCCGGGCGCGACCTCGCGGCGTCCGCGCAGCGCCGCCGTCACATCGCCGCCGCCCAGACGGCCGGACACCAGAGTCTCGGAACCCGTCGGCTCCACAACCGAGACGCGCACGCGCAGCGTCCCGGCGCCGCCCGCCTCCGCCAGCGCCAGATGCTCCGGACGCACCCCCAGAACAACATCACGGACACCGCCGAACTCCGCGCGCGGCGCGAGAATCTGGCCGTCCTCCAGACGCGCGCCGCCGTCTGCGCGCGTCCGCGCGGGCAGGAGATTCATCGCCGGCGACCCGATGAACGCCGCCACAAACACATTCCGCGGACAGTCATACAGCTCGAGCGGCGTCCCCGCCTGCGAGACATGACCCCCGTCAAGCACGATGATCCGGTCGGCCATGGTCATCGCCTCGATCTGGTCGTGAGTCACATAGACGACCGTCGTCTCCAGTCTGCGGTGCAGTTCTCTGATTTCCGCGCGCATCCGCACCCGCAGCGCCGCGTCCAGGTTGGAGAGCGGCTCGTCGAAGAGAAACACCGAAGGCGCGCGCACGATGGCGCGTCCCATGGCGACGCGCTGGCGCTGTCCGCCCGAAAGATGACGCGGGTAGCGCTCCAGAAAAGGCAGGAGTCCGATGACGGCGACGGGGACAGTGACGGTGACGAAAAAGAGGACGGTGACGGCGACAGAGAAGGGTGCGCCGATGTTCCTGCCGCTTTGTTGTCCAAGACCTTTGACCGTCAAAAGTTCGATGGCAGCGACGGCGACGGTGACGGAAAAGGGTGTGCCAATGTTCCTGCCGCTTCGTTGCCCAAGACCTTTGACCGTCAAAAGTCCAATGACAAAGACGGCGACGGCGACGGTGACAGCGACGGTGGCAGAAAAGGGGGTGCCGATGTCCATACCGCCTCGCGGACTGTGACCTTTGACCATCAGAAGTTTGATGACAATGACGGCGACAGAGACGGCATGGTGAAGGCGACAGAAAAGGGGGCGCCGATGTTCCTGTTGCTTCGTCGTTCAAGACAATTGACCGTCAAAAGTCCGGCGACACGGAGGCACTATAGGAGAGTGCCCGCCATGTGATGCATCACCTGTACATTACTCTCAGGCCTCAGCACGTCAATTGACATTTTCGTGCTGTAGTTTGTCAGAAGAGCCTCTGTAATTTTATTTCTATTGCTCTCCTTGGCGCCAACATGATAGAAGTGCTCTATCGTGGATATGTAGCAACCACCCCAGATCTCCCCTATATACGAATTTTTCCGATATTTATTTTCCAGCCATGTTGAGATCATGAAATTAGCATCAGATCCGACAAGCGAATTTCTTAATCTTAACTCCAGGCTCACGTCCCAGGAATCAAAATAATCCACATGTCTACCAATGTAAGGAGGATCACAATAAATCATATCCTGCGAATCTGCAGAATCAATTGTATCTTGAAAATCTTGACACAGAAACTGATAATCGTTCCTGTGAATTATTTTGGAGACGTTTTCAATTTGATTGCATATTTTCGTAACCAATGCAGGCGCAAACCTATTGGGCTTCTTACAAAAAGGAACATTGAAGTTGCCTCTTTTGCTAAATCTCATCATGCCATTAAAGCAAGAACGGCTGAGAAAAAGAAAATCAAGAGGATCGCCGGTCGCATTAAACCTGTTTCGCACAATATAGTAATGCTCTCCATTTGAACGGAGCAGCTCGCTGCCCTCATGACTCAAATGCTCTCTAGCTTTTGCTGAGGTGATGCTCCCGCTTTTAACCGCATTGTAAAAATTGATCAGGTGTGGATTTGTATCACACAAAATAGCCTTTTCAGGCTGTACATTAAACACAACAGAGCCAGTTCCCATAAAAGGCTCTATCCAGCGCGTGTAAGACCTGCTCTCCGCATGAACTTTTATCCATGCGGAAAGCTTGGTCTTTATGCCCTGGGATTTGATTGGAGGAACAGTCGCCATTTTTCAGCTACTCCCTGTTCTTTCGCTTCTGCGCAGGAGGATTCAGCAGAGAAGGATCCATGCCCTTGAACTCAAGAAATTCTGACAATTTTGTCAGTTTCTTAAAGTCGCCTGTTTGCTTATCCTTGACTTCCAAAATTCCTCTATTCGTCCAATATTCATCAAAAAGATTCTCTCCCAGGTTGGCAAAAGCCCCATTCCCTGACACAACATCAGGGATGTAATCTATACTTCCAATGTTTGCTGTGTTCCCGCTCCCACCTTTGTCACTTGCAATTTTCCACTTCTCTTCTGCAAAAAAGAGAAAATCAGTGATCACAGAGGTGATGGAATCCAGCTCGTTAATATTTTTTGTCCCAAAATCATGGTCCAGATCGACTCTTGTGTATAATGCGCCCAAAACAACATGACCGAGATAGTCCCCGTAGGGGAATTGCACATTCTTGGTGCTCTTCCTGTTCTTGAAATATTCGCCATGAGACCCTAAAGTGAACCCGTTGCAAAAATCTTTGTAGTTGGCGAGTCTGTACGTGGTTTTTATATCCACAGCAAATTTAATGTTGGAGTTTTTCTTACACACAAAAGACAGATCGGGATACCAATTTTGCTTTTCAGGCAGCACAATTTCATAGCCCGTAGAATGAGCGAATTCGATCAGCTTTGGGAGTAACTGTATCTCCAAGATTTTTGATATCATTTTTGTATCAGAAGAAATCGTGTAAACATTTCTGTTTACATCAATGAACCCCTTAATTGACCAGTCGTCACCACTAGTTGAAACATGATCCGCGAGGGATCGAGCCAATTTCTTCATGTGGTTAATGAAGGTTATTTTGCGACTGGCCATGACCCGCTTCTCCAACTAGTGGATTGTGACACTTCTGCTAGCAGAGGAGGGGAAACTCGAACCCACGATACGGACACCAGACCCGTATAACGGTTTAGCAAGTCACCACCTTCAGCCTCTCGGCCACCTCTCCAGAACCCAGAGTTTACACTATAGTAGCAATAAGTCAATAGGGGGCAACAGATAAATACGGCAGCAAAAAGTCAATAAATATAAGAAGTTATTTTGCATGAGGATTTAGGGTTGTGAAATGATGACCTGATGCGGAGCGCGCATTTTTGATTTCGGTGCTTGCCTTCACGGTGACGGTTTTGGCGTTATTGGGCCTGCCGCGGGTGATGTCTACCGAGGAGGACTACGCGAAGATCATGCGCGCCGTGGATATTCCCGCGAACGGCATCACGCTCTGCGCGGGGAGTCTCGGCTCGCGTCCTGACAACGACTTGCCCGGCATGATGCGCAATCTGGGCGACCGCGTGCATTTTCTGCATCTGCGGAATGTCGCCGTGGAAGGCGACGACATCTGTAATTCGTTTTACGAGACGATGCACCTTGAGGGCGACACCGACACGGTGGTGATGATCGCGGCGGTGCTGGAAAAAGAAAAGGGACGCCGCGCCGAGGGTCGCGCGGACTGGAACATTCCGATGCGTCCCGACCACGGTCTGGACATTCTGGACGACCTGGGGCGCGAAGGTCAGCCCGGATATCCGACCATCGGGCGCATGCGCGGGCTGGCGGAACTGCGCGGAGTGATGACGGCGCTTTCACATTCTTCCGTGTCCGCGGGATTGTGCATCTTGGCCCCGGCTCGTTTCACAAGGCGCACCAGGCGTTTTACACGGACGCGGCGCTGGCGGCGGACGGCGGCGACTGGCGCATTCTCGGCGTGACTTTGCGCGGCGGCCGCGCGCTCTCGGAACTGGCTCCGCAGGACGGCCGTTACACGCTGCTTGAGCGCGGCGCGGACGGCGCGCGCGCGCGGGTGATCGGTTCTGTCGCGGGAGTGGCGAGCGGCGCCGGCGGTTCTGACGCGGCGCTGGCGGCGTTGACGGCGCCGTGGTGCCGCGTGGTCACGCTGACGGTGACGGAGAAGGCGTACGGACTGGATCGCGCCGCCGGCGGCTGTGCTTCGGATCATCCGGCGGTGTCTGCGGATTTAGCGTCGCCGGAGTCGCCGCGCGGAGTTCTGGGACTTATTGTCCGGGCGCTGGCGTTGCGGCGGCGCGGGGGTCTGGCGCCGTTTACGGTTGTCTGTTGTGACAATCTTCCGCGCAACGGGGTGTTGTTGTCGGGGGCGGCGGCGGACTTTGCGCGGCGTATAGACTCCGATCTTGGCGACTGGATTGCTTCCGAGGTTTCGTTTCCTTCCACGGTGGTGGACAGGATCACGCCGGCTCCGACGGAGCGCACATGCGCGGAGGCGGCTCGTCTGCTTGGTGTTGAGGACAGGGCGGCGGTGGAGACGGAGACATTTCATCAGTGGGTGATTGAGGATGATTTTCCTGCGGGTCGTCCGGCGTGGGAGGCTGGCGGCGCGATTTTTGTGAAGAATGTCGGTTTGTATGAGTTGATGAAGTTGAGGGTATTGAACGGGACTCATTCCATGCTGTCGTATGCCGGATTTCATTCGGGTCTGGTGTATGTGCGTGATGTTATGTCGGATGTTTCGCTTTCTTGTCTTGTGCGGCGTTATATGTCGGCGGCGCTGGCGACATTTGATTCGCCGTCCGGTGTTGATGCGGGGGAGTATGCGCGGGTTCTGGCGGATCGTTTTTCCAATCCTTATCTGGCGCATGAGACGCGTCAGATAGCGATGGACGGCACGGAGAAGTTGCCGCAGCGTGTATTTGCGGCGGCGCTGGACGCGCGGGCGCGCGGTATTGATATTCGTCCGTTCGCGTTTGCGACGGCGGCGTGGATGTTTCATGCGACGGCTTCGGGTCGCGGCGGGGTATATGAGTTGATTGATCCGCGTGCCGGGGAGATTCGGGCTTGTTTGCGGGGTGTGTCTACGGGTTCGGGGGTGATGTCGGCGTTGTTCGGGTTATCGGATTTTATGCCTGTTGAGTTGAGCGGTGATGCTGACTGGCGTGATGCGGCGGCGGGGATGCTTGAGGTGATGCTGTCTGTGGGGATGCGCGCGGCGGTGGAGGCGGAGGCCGTAGTTGATTAAATTTAATCAGGAGACAGACGAAGAGCCGCCTCCGGCATTAGTGGGAGTTAAATTCAGACATTAACAGTGCTGGCTCAAGCGAGCGATGCCAACTAATGCCCGCAGGCGCTGCCTGCAAAAAAATT
>JALCBB010000122.1 GCA_028066985.1 Alphaproteobacteria bacterium | reverse complement strand
AGCGATGCCGGCAGATGGGTGCGGGCTAGCCCGCAAAAAAAATTAAAAATTAATTTGACCATTTAAGGGGTCAATTAAATAAATTGTTTTCTTATTATTAATTGACAATTAATGGTGTCAATTAAATAAATTAATTTCTTTTTAATTTAATTTTTTTGCAGGCAGCGCCTGCGGGCATCAGTGGGTATCGCTCGCTTGAGCCGACATCGTGAATGTCTTAGTCAAACGCCCGCTAATGCCAAAGACTGCACTTCGTTGTCTTCATAAGCCGGCATCGTGAATGTCTAAGTCAAACGCCCGCTAATGCCAGGTATCGTGCTTCGTCCGTCTCCTGATTAAAGCGTCAACTTCACAGGCGAAGGCGGCGGCCGCTCTCCGCCGAAAATAAACGCACATGCTCGCGCGAAAAACCAAGACCAACCCGCTCGCCAGACTCCCGGCGTAAATGACGATCCCCGCGCGCCACAACCCGTCGCCCGAACAACTCAACCGTCAGCAACGAACTGTCGCCCGTGTTCTCGCACGCGTAAACTTCGCCGTCCGCCACACCGCCGCCCGCCGCGCAAACCTCAATATCCTCAGGACGAACCCCCAGAACCACACCCTCCATGTCGTCACACGCCAGCGCGAAGTCCCCGCGCTCCGGCGCGACTCCGCCATCGTCCGGCGCGACCCCGTCGCCCGGAACAAAACAGCCGCCGCGCACCGAACCCTCAAGCAAATTCATTCCAGGCGAGCCGATAAAACCCGCGACAAAAAGATCCGCCGGGTCGTCGTACACCTCGGACGGCGTCCCCAGCTGGCGAATCACGCCGTCAGCCATCACCGCGACTCTGTCGGCGAGAGTCATCGCCTCCACCTGGTCGTGCGTGACATAAACAGTCGTGGTGCGCAGACGGCGCGAGAGATGCCGCAGTTCGGCGCGCATGGAGACACGCAGTTTCGCGTCCAGATTGGAAAGCGGCTCGTCCATCAGAAACACCTGCGGACGCCGCACGATCGCCCGCGCCAGCGCCACCCGCTGCCGCTGTCCGCCGGACAGCGCGCGCGGACGCCGCTCCAGAAGTTCGCCGAGCGCGACCTGCTCCGCCGCCGCGCGCACGCGTCCGCCGATCTCGCGCCGCGACACGCCCCGCACACGCAGCGGATACGAAATGTTGTCAAAGACCGTCATGTGCGGATACAGTCCGTAGTTCTGAAACACCATCGCGATGTCTCTGTCCCTGGGAAGGTCGTCGTTGACCATGCGCCCGCCGATCCAGATCTCGCCGCTCGTCGGACGCTCCAGGCCGGCGATCATGCGCATCGTGGTCGTCTTGCCGCAGCCCGACGGCCCGAGGAGAACGAGGAACTCCCTGTCGCGCACCTCCAGACTCTGCGCGTCGACCGCGACGACATCTCCCCAGCGCTTCGTCACCGCGCGCAGGCTCACTCCCGACATCAGCGCACCGCCCCCATCGTCATTCCCTGGACGAAGTAGCGGCGAATCGTCAGCGCCAGGACGAACATCGGCAGCATGATGATGATGCCCGCCGCCGAGAGGAGATTCCACAGGTCGCCCTCCTCCGCCTTGAACAGCGCGAGGCCGACGGGCAGCGTCACCGCGTCTCTGCCGGTGAGAATCAGCGCGAAGAGAAACTCGTTCCAGGCGATGATGAAACAGAACACGGCCGCCGTGAGAATTCCCGGCGCCGCCATCGGAAGCGCGATTCGCACGACGACCTGCAGCCGCGTTGAACCGTCGACGAGCGCGGCTTCTTCGGTCTCAACGGGAATTCCGTCAATGAATCCCTTGATCATCCAGATCGCGAAGGGCATGACCAGCGCCAGATTGACCAGCACCAGTCCGGTGCGCGTGTCGAGGAGTCCGAGGTCGCGGAACATCACGAAGAACGGCAGGATGATCACCACCGCCGGCACGAACTGCGTCGCCAGAATCATCACCAGGAGGATTGTCTCTCCGCGCAGACGGAAACGGCTGAACGAGTACGCCGCCAGGGTCGCGGCCGGAATCGCTATCAGGACTGTCGTCAGCGCCACCAGCGTGGAATTCGCCAGTTTTTCTCCGAGGTTGTAGGGGGAGTCAAAGACGGCCGCGAAGTTGTCCAGCGTCGGCGTGAACGCCAGTTTCAGCTGATAGACATCCACATGATTCTTGAACGCGGCGAGGAAGATCCACAGAATCGGAACCAGCATCACCGCGCAGGACGCCAGAATCAGGACGACCTGTGTCGTCTCCAGAATTGCTCTTCTGCGCCGCGCGTTCATGAGCCCGTCACTCGTTCACCACGGAACTGACCGCGAATCCGCGGAATCGGGACGACCTGCGCCGTCTCCGAAATCGCTCTGCCGCGTCGCGCGTTCATGAGTCCGTCACAAGTCCGTCGCAAGTCTTGTCGTGAGACCCGTCACGAATCCGCGGAATCGGGACGACCTGTGTCGTCTCCGAAATCGCTCTGCCGCGCCGCGCGTTCATGAGTCCGTCACTCGTTCATCACGCGACTGATCGCGGGACTGATCACGAATCCGCGGAATCGGGACGACCTGTGTTGTCTCCAGAATCGCTCTTACGCGCCGCGCGTTCATTGAGTCCGTCACAAGTCCGTCGCAAGTCTTGTCATGAGACCCGTCACGAATCCGCGGAATCAGGACGACCTGTGTCGTCTCCGAAATCGTTCTGCCGCGCCGCGCGTTCATTGAGTCCGTCACAAGTCCGTCGCAAGTCTCGCCATGAGACCCGTCACGAATCCGCGGAATCGAGACGACCTGTGTCGTCTCCAGAATCGCTCTTACGCGCCGCGCGTTCATGAGTCCGTCACAAGTCCGTCACGAGTCCGGGCGCGAGCCGCGGAAGACATATCTGGCGTAGAGCCAGGTCAGCGCGATCATCGGCACCACCATCAGCCACGCCACGGCGGCGGAGTATCCGAGTTGTCCGTATTTGAGTCCGTTGAAGTAGACATAGTGGCTGAGAGTCTGGGTGGCGGTGCCGGGGCCGCCGTTGGTGAGCATGTAGACCTGATCAAAGGTCTTGAGACTGAAGACGCTCTTGAGGATCACCACGACTCCGAGCACGGGAACGAGCTGGGGAAGGGTGATGTCCTTGAAGACGCGCCATCCCGAGGCGCCGTCGACGGCGGCGGCCTCCAGGGTTTCGCGCGGCACGGCGGCGAGTCCGCCGATGAGGACAAGCGTGAGAAAAGGAATCCAGCCCCAGACATCCGCCATCACGCACACCGAAAACGCGAGGGCGGGATCGGCGAGCCAGCTGACCTCGGCGAGCGGCGGCAGGAGAAATCCGAAGAAGGCGTCAAAGAGGCCGAATTCGGGGTTGAACATGAAGCGGAAAGACACTCCTATCAGCGCCGGCGACATCGCGAAGGGCAGAATGAGCAGCGTCTGGACGCCGCCGCGCAGTCTGCCGCCGGGCGCGAGCAGCAGGGCGAGCCCGAGAGCGATGAGAGTCGTCAGGCTGACGGTGGCGAAAGTGTAGAGCGCGGTGACGCGCACCGAGTTCCAGAAGGCGGGTTCTTCAAAGAACGCCCAGAGGTAGTTTTCCAGTCCGAGGTATCCCTGGGGGAAGCCGGGTCTGTTGAGGCGTCCGACGGTGAAGGAGAGCCTGAGCGACTCGGCGAGCGGCCAGACGGCGGTGGCGAAGACCACGGCGACCGCCGGCAGGACGAAGAGATATTTGAGTCTGTCGTCGCGCATCGCGTCCGCGCGCGGCTGCCCTGACGGTTCCGGCTCCGGCGCCGCGCGGGTTTTGTCTACTTGATTCGTCCGGCGCGTCTGAGGATGCGGTCGGAGCGCTCGGCGGCGGCGAGCATGAGTTCGCGGACATTTCCGCCCGCGGCGGCGTCGGCGATCGCGGCGGAGAGGATGTCGCCGACTTCGGGCCACTCCGGAATCTGCGGCATGATGCCGGACTCCTTGAGCGAATCCCACGCGGCGGTCTGGATTCCGTCGTTGGCGGCGTTGACCTCGGGGTCGGTGAGCGAGGTGATGTGCGTGACGACATTGTTGACGATAGGTTCGCCCTTGACCTCGCGTTCCACGGCGTTCTTTTTGTCAAGGTCGGGGTTGGAGAGCCATTTGAGGAATTCCCACGCGGCATCCTGATTGCGCGAGTGCGAGGAAATGGAGAAGGGCATGGAGATGGCGTAGGTTTTGGTTCTGCCCCTGTAGGAGGGCATGCCCGTGAAGCCGACCTGCTCCTTGGAGAGGGTGGAGGTGTCGGGGTTGTAGAAGCCGGAGTACGCCCACCACCAGACCGGAATCATCGCGGAGTTGCCCTGCATGAACGACTGCCGCGCGTCCTGCTCCACGAAGGCGAGGGAGTTCGGGTTGGTGACCTCGTGGACGGTGTGCAGCGCGATGTAGTCCGCGGTGGCCTGGAGTCCTTCTTCGGAGGTCCAGGCGGCGGTCCAGTCGGGGTTGAAGATGTCGGCGCCGGCGGCCCAGAGGAAGTTGAGCCAGATGAAGAGGTTCTGGCGGTTGCCGTCGTTGTTGAAGTAGAGCGCGAGGGGGGAGATCTCGGGATTGGACTGCTTGAGTTCCTTGCCGAGGGTGACGAGTTCGTCCCAGGTTCGCGGCGGGGAGGGGATGAGGTCTTTGCGGTAGAAGAGGAGCTGCGGATGCGCGCGAAGCGGAAAGCCGAGGGTTTCGTTTTCAAACTGGGCGGAGCGCGCGAAGGCTTCGGGGTATCTGGACATGGAGATGCCGTCGCGCCGCATGAGGTCGTCGATGCGGACGAGCCAGTGCGCGTTGGCGGGTCCCCAGGAGTCGAGGTAGTTGACGACATCGAAGGTTCCGGTGGCGGCGAGTCCTTCGGCGGTGACTTTTTCCTAGAGGTTGCCGAACGGGATGAAGGTCCATTCGGTGTTGATGCCTGTGAGGCGGGTGAATTCGTCGTCGCGGAGTTTGAGTCCGTTGAACTGGGGGGTGACGACGCTGAGGATGTTGAGGGTGGTTCCTTCGTGGGGTTTTCCCGGGAGGAGTCCGTAGGGGAGGTTCTGGGCGCCGGCCTGGCGGAGTCCTGGGAGGAGGGTGCTGGCGGCGAGGGAGGAGAGGAAGGTTCTTCTGAGCATGGTGGTCTCCTTTTTTGTGTCTTTTGTGATGGTATCGGATGGCGGGGGGTTATGCAAGCGGATATTTCGGCTTTTCGGGGGTGCTGGCGGGGCTGTTTCTGGCGAGTTTCTGACGATTTACTGACAGGTTTTCAACAATTCTGGGACGGGCGACAATAGAGGTGTCAATTAAATCGGCGTTCAGCCTCTGGCATTAGTGGGAGTTTGACTAAGACATTCACGATGCCGGCTCAAGCGAGCGATGCCAACTAATGGGTGCGGGCTAGCCCGCAAAAAAAATTAAAATTAAATAGACAATTTAAGGGGTCAATTAAATAAATTGTTTTCTTATTATTAATTGACAATTAATGG
>JALCBB010000121.1:1277-5451 GCA_028066985.1 Alphaproteobacteria bacterium | reverse complement strand
CAGATGGGTGCGGGCTAGCCCGCAAAAAAAATTAAAAAAATAATTGGACTATTAATGAATGGACGACAATAATGGTGTCAAATTAAATAAATTGTTCTCTTATTAACTTAGACAAATAATGGGGTCAATTAAGTAAATTGCCTTCTTATCAGTTAGACAATTAATGGTGTCAATTAAATAAATTGTTCTCTTATTAACTTAGACAATTAAAGGGGTCAATTAATAAATTTATTTATTCACAACTTAAAAATATACAGGCGGAAAAACGCTAAACTAAATCACCATGCCCCTCAACGGACACACCGAAAACACAGGCGCCATCCTGCCCGCGCAGCACATCCGCAAACTCGTTGAACAAGGACACATCCTCGTCCCCGGCTGCGGCAAAGAACTCTTCCGCGACCCCGATCTCCTCAAGCCGCGCCTTCAGCCCGCGAGCCTTGACCTCCGCCTTGACACCCGCATCTGGCGCGTCCGCGCGAGTTTTCTCCCCAATCCGCAGAAGCCTGTCGCCGATCTTATCGCGCGCCTTGCGTCGCACGAGATGAATCTGAACGCCGGCGCTGTCCTTGAGCCTGGCAGCGTCTACATCGCCGAACTCCAGGAAAGCCTCGCCCTCCCCGCGCACTTGCACGCCCGCGCCAGCGCCAAATCCTCCGTCGGACGCCTCAACCTTTTCACGCGCCTGATCACCGAACACGGCCCCGCCTTTGACGCTGTGCCGCCCCGCTACCACGGCGCCTTGTATTGCGAGATTGCGCCGTGCGCGTTTCCGGTTCTGGCGCGGCGCGGCGACTGTCTCAATTCCCTCCGCATTTTCAATGGAGACCCGACCCCCGTCGCCGAGACGACCTTGCGCGTTGACCTCTCCGGCGCCGACACTGACGGACTCATCGGCTACCGCGCCAAAAAGCACACCGACATTGTTGACCTGAGCGCGACGGCGACGGCGCCGCCCGCCCGCTTCTGGGATCCGCTCCCTGCGGAGCCGAGCCGTCAGTTGGTATTGGACCCTGACGCGTTTTACATTCTGGTGTCGCGTCCCGGGGTGCGTCTCGGCGCTGATGTCGCGGGCGAGTTGGAGCCGTTCGCGGCGGAGATGGGCGAGTTCCGTGTGCATTACGCGGGTTTTTTTGATCCTGGTTTCGGCATTGACGCTCCTGGCGGCGCGCGCGCGGTGCTTGAGGTGCGCTCGCACGAGGTGCCGTTCGTCCTTGAAGACGGACAGGCGGTCGGCCGCCTTGTTGCCAGCCCGCTTGCCGAGGAGACCGAGATGCCGTATGCTCGCGCGGCGCGTGACGGCGCGGGTTATGACCGTCAGGCTTTGACGCTTTCGCGGCATTTTGCGGATTTCGCGGCGACGCTTTGACTTGCGGCGGACGCGTCCGCGGGCTATTGTAGGGGGATGGCTTCCACCGCCGCGCCTTCTTCTGAAAAAACCGCTTCGCTTCGCGCGGCGGACTACGCCGACCTCTCCCCCGAGGACGCGAGCGAGGCGATGACGAAGGCGGGCGTTTCGTTTGAGTCTGCCTTGCGCGCTTTGAACGAGCAGGTTGAGGCGCTGGAGCAGACGGATCTCGGTCTTGACGACGCGATTGAGATTTACGCGTTCGGCGCGCAGTTGCGGCATTTCTGCGAGCGGCGTCTGCGCGAGGCGGAGATGAAGATTGAACAGTTGACGACCGCGGCGGGCGAGGCGACGGGAACGAAGCCGTTTGACGGATAGCGTCATGCCGGGCGATTTTTACCGTGCGCGCCTCGCTGACAATCTTGGATTTGTGGAGATGGCGCTGATCGACGCGCTTGAGTTCCGCGGCAACGGCGACATCGCGGCTTCCGCGCGTCTGGAGTCGGCGATGAAGTACGCCATGTTTTCGGGCGGACGGCGTCTGCGCCCGAATTTCACGATTGAGTCGTGGCGTTTTTTCAACCCTGTCGGCGCCGGTCGCGGCGGCGCTTATCGTCCTACGGAGGTCAAGTTGCTGTCGTATGTGGTGTCGGCGATTGAGTTGTCGCATCATTTTTCGCTGACGCACGACGACCTGCCGGCGATGGACGATGACGACAAACGCCGCGGACGCGACAGTCTCCACCGCGCCTATGACGAGGCGACGGCGTTATTGGCGGGCGATGCTCTTTTGACTCTGGCGTTCTGGCGGGCGGCGGCGGCGTCGCCGGAGGCGGTGTCTGAACTTGGTTACGGTGTGATGCGCATGATTCGCGGCCAGGCGATGGACATGGCCGGCGCGGACGGCGCTGACGGCGCGGACGGCGTGTCCGGCGCTGACGGCTGGCGTGACATGGCGATTCGCAAGACGGGCGCGTTGTTCGGCACCGCCTGTGTTCTGGGCGGACTGATTTCGGGCGCGAACTCGCGCCAGGTCGCGGCGCTGCGGAAGTACGGCGAGAACGCGGGCGTGGCGTATCAGGTTCTGGACGATCTCAACGACATGCGTGACGGCGACGGCGACGGCGCGAGCAACATTGTCAAGTCTCTCGGTGTTATAGAGGCGGACAAGATTCTGAGAAAGTGCTGCGGCGACGCCCGTAACTCTCTGGCGATGCTTGAGAACGCGACGGAGGACGCGGGCGATGAGGGGGTCGCGCGGGCGGCGACGTTGTCGGCGCGGCGGCGTCTGCGGCCGCCGACGGGCGGTGTCCGCAAGAGGAACATTCCTGTTCATGCGCCGCCGCCGCCGGACGGCACGCCGCCGGTGACGAGTCGCGGCGCGGGCGAGCGGCATCCGCGGATGCCTGTAGGCGGCCCCAAAAAGACCGGATTGACTCGTTTCGCGGATGCCGAGCCGCTGTCGTTCCACCGTGATTTTATGAATTATGTGCATAAGTCCGCTCACAAGCGGCTTCTCGGGTTCGGCATAAATTTACTGCGTTAATTATGCTTGACGGCATTTCGGATCTTGCCGACCTGCGCGCGCTTGACGAGAAGTCTTTGCCGGCGCTTGCGGACGAACTTCGCGCCGAGACGATAGCGGCGGTTTCGCGGACGGGCGGCCATCTCGGCGCCGGTCTCGGCGTTGTGGAACTGACGGTGGCGCTGCACTACATTTTCGAGACGCCGCGCGACATTCTCATCTGGGATGTCGGACACCAGTGTTACCCGCACAAAATTCTCACCGGACGCCGTTCGCGCATTCACACTTTGCGTCAGAAGGACGGCTTGTCGGGTTTCACGCAGCGTGACGAGAGCGAGTTTGATCCGTTCGGCGCGGCGCATGCGTCCACTTCTATTTCTGCGGGTTTAGGGTTCGCGGTCGCGCGCGATTTGAGGGCGGCGGCGACGGTGACGGGGACAGGGACGGGGACGACAGAGACGGTGACGGGGACAGGGACGACTGAAACGGGGACGGCGACAGGGACGACGACAAAAGGCGCGGGTGAAAAGGGTGTTAATAAAGACGACGACGGTCAGCAGCGCGTCATCTGTGTCATCGGCGACGGCGCGATGAGCGCGGGAATGGCATACGAAGCGATGAACAACGCCGGCGCCCTCGGCTCGCGCCTGATTGTGATTCTGAACGACAACGACATGTCCATCGCGCCGCCGGTCGGAGCGATGAGCGCGTATCTGTCGCGCCTGTTGTCGTCGCGCTCGTACCAGTCCACGCGGATTGTGAGCCGTTCCCTGGCGTCGCGCTTTCCGCGCCCTGTGGAACGCACGGCGCGCCGCGCCGAGGAATACGCGCGCGGCATGTTGACGGGCGGCACCCTGTTTGAAGAGATGGGCTTCTTTTATGTCGGCCCCGTTGACGGACACAACCTGTCGCACCTGCTGCCCCTGCTCCGCAACCTGCGGACGGCGCACGACCGTTACGGCGACGCGGGCGAGCCGTTTCTGCTGCATGTGGTGACCGAGAAGGGACGCGGCTATGCTCCGGCCGAGGCGGCGCCCGACAAGTTGCACGGCGTGAGCGCGGGCTTTGACAAGGTCCCGTCGCCGAAAAATTCCGCGCCAGCGAAAAAGGAGACGAAGACGACGACGAAGCAGTCCGCGCCAGCGAAGGCGCCGACGAAGCAATCCGCGCCAGCGAAGCAGACGACGACGAAGCAGACGACGACGCAATCCGCGCCAGCGAAGGCGGCGGCGACGAAAAAGCAATTGCCGAGTTGGACGCGGACATTTTCGGCGGCGCTTGTTGAGGCGGGCGAGCGCGAC
>JALCBB010000121.1:0-1177 GCA_028066985.1 Alphaproteobacteria bacterium | reverse complement strand
GCCGAGTTGGACGCGGACATTTTCGGCGGCGCTTGTTGAGGCGGGCGAGCGCGACTCTCGTGTAGTGGCGGTGACGGCGGCGATGCCGAGCGGCACCGGAGTTGACGCGTTCGGCGCGCGTTTTCCGGCGCGTTGTTTTGATGTCGGCATTGCGGAGCAGCATGGCGTGACCTTCTGCGCGGGACTGGCGGCGGCGGGATTTCGTCCGTTCGCGGCGATTTACTCAACATTTTTGCAGCGCGGCTATGATCAGGTTGTGCATGATGTGGCGATTCAGGGGCTGCCGGTGCGTTTCGTGCTTGACCGCGCCGGACTTGTGGGAGCCGACGGCTGCACGCATCATGGTTCATTTGACCTGGCGTATCTGTGCTGTTTGCCCGGACTGGTGGTGATGGCGCCGGCTGACGGACGCGACCTGCGCCGGATGGTGGAGTGGCAGTCGCGTTATGACGCCGGACCTTCCGCGGTGCGTTTTCCGCGTGGAGAGGTGACGGTTGATGATTATGGCGGCGAGTTCACGGCGGATCTGGACGCGTCTTCTTCTTTGATTACGGATGCTTTGACTGCGGGTGTTGGTCGTGTGGTTCGTGGTGACGGCGGAGGCGGTGTTGTGTCTGCGGTCGCGGGAGACAGCGCCGGCTTTAGCGACGGTGACGGTGACGGTGACAGTGACGGCGACGGTGACGGTGCTGGTGATGTGGCGATTTTATCGTTCGGGGCGTTATTGGGGGAGGCGTTGGGGGCGGCGGATTTGCTGGAGTCTGAGGGTGTGCGTTGTTGTGTGGCTGATGCTCGGTTTGCGCGTCCTCTGGATGTTGTGTTGTTGCGGAGGCTGGCGGAGGGCAGTCGGCTGCTGGTGACATTGGAGGACGGCGCGGCGGGTGGGTTCGGATCGTGTGTGATGCATTGGCTGGGTGGCGAGGGGTTAGGGGTTTCGGTTTTGCCTTGCACTTTGCCGGATAAGTTTATCCGACAGGCGACGCGCGACGAGCAATTGACGGAGGCAGGCTTGGACGCCCGGTCTTTGTCCCGCCGCATTTTGTCCCGCTACCGCTCTCTTAATTAAGAGACAACGAAGCACTGCCCTTGGCATTAGTGGGAGTTTGACTAAGAAAGTCACGCTGTTGGCTCAAGCGAAAGCACGCCAACTAATGGGTGCGGGCTAGCCCGCAAAAAA
>JALCBB010000120.1:2521-5565 GCA_028066985.1 Alphaproteobacteria bacterium | reverse complement strand
GCCAACTAATGGGTGCGGGCTAGCCCGCAAAAAAATAAATAATAATTTATTGACTGTTTAAGGGGTCAATTAAATCAATTGCCTTTTCATTAATAGACAATTAAAGGTGTCTAATTAAATAAATTAATTTCTTTTTAATTTAATTTTTTTTGCAGGCAGCGCCTGCGGGCATCAGCGGGCGCGGTTCGCTTGAGCGGCTGTCGTGGCTAGTCTGAATTTAACTCCCACTAATGCCAAAGACCGCTCTTCGTTTGTCTCTATAATTAAAAGCATCACTAATGCCAAAGGCCGTGCGCCGTCACCTTAAAAGGCGGCTCGGGTTAAAGCGAAACTCAATCTCACGCCACAACACATACCGCTCCACAGGCAAAGGATACGGCGCGCAACTCTGCACCGCCCGCAACGCCCGCTCCGCCGCTCCCCGAAAATACGGATCGCGCCGCGCCCGATCCGTCGCCAGCAGGCGCGGAGGGCCCGATAATGTGCCGTCACGCTCCAATCGCATCAAAATCGGCACCACCAGATCCTCCGCCGCCCGCGCCCCGGGATCCAGCCGCCAGCAACTCGCCACCCGCGCCGCTATCGTGCGCTGCAACGCCAGCACTTCCGCGTCCGACACCACAGGTCCGGCCGCCCGCGCCGCCGGCGAAGTCAAACGCTCCGGCTCCGGACGCTCCAAAATGTCGCGCAAAATACTCTGAATCGGATCCTCCGGCGGCGGCTCAGGCTTCGGCACAGGCAAAGGATCAGGTTCGCTCAACGAAGCAAGGTCAGGAACACCCTCCGTCTCCGGTTCCGGCTCCGGTTCGGGTTCCGGCTCCGGCTCCGGTTCTGGTTCGGGTTCAGGCTCCGGTTCTGGTTCAGGCTCCGGTTCTGGTTCCGGTTCCGGTTCCGGTTCTGGCTCAGGCTCCGGCTCCGGCTCCAGCAACTCCTGCAGTTCCTGCTCCGAAATCACCTCCGCTATCGGCACGCTCTCCGGCGGCGGAGCGGCTGTCCAGCGCTCCACCGCCAGCGCCGTCACCAGCACCGCCAGGTGCAGCGAAAACGACGCGACATAAAAAATCGGACGCGGCGCCCCCGCCTGTCCCGTGAAGCGCGGAACATGCTCCTCCTCCACCCGAATCGGCCGCGGACGCCTCACGCTACCCCCCGTCTCCGGACTCCCACTCGGACACCAGCGCCACCCGCTCAAAACCCGCCGCCTGCACATGTCCCATGAGCGCGATGACTTCGCCGTAGGCGAGTCCGGCGTCGGCGCGGATGTAAATCCGCGTGTCGGACTTGCTCGCCACCACCGCCTCGAGCCGCGCCACCAGCGCCGCGAGCGGCACCGGCGTCTCCTGGAGATAGATGTCGCCGGCCGCGTCCAGGGTGATGACGAGCGGTTCCACGGGTTCCGACAGCGGCTTCGCCTGGCTCTTCGGCAGGTCTACCGGCACGCCCGCCGTCAGGAGGGGCGCCGTGATGATGAAGACGATCAGCAGCACCAGCATCACATCCACAAACGGAGTGACATTGATCTCGCTCATCACAGGACGCCGCGAACGCCGCCGCCCGGGAGACGCCCGCCGCGCCGCGTCCGCGAGATG
The DNA here is from genome assembly GCA_028066985.1 of Alphaproteobacteria bacterium. Taxonomy (GTDB): domain Bacteria; phylum Pseudomonadota; class Alphaproteobacteria; order JALCBB01; family JALCBB01; genus JALCBB01. The sequence goes on along the minus strand of JALCBB010000120.1, from coordinate 3,976 downwards.
CATCGCCATCAGCGGAGATCCCCTTCGCCTTCAAGGTTGCGCGAGAGAATCGTGGTGATCTCGGTCACGAAGTCGTCCATGCGGTTGGCGAAGCGCTGGATGTCGGAGGAAATCTTGTTGTAGCCGAGCGTCGCCGGCACGGCGGCGAAGAGTCCGAGCGCGGTCGCGACCAGCGCCTCGGCGATGCCCGGCGCCACGACCACGAGGGAGGTGTTCGCGCTGTCGGCGATGTTGATGAAGGCGGTCATGATTCCCCAGACGGTGCCGAAGAGTCCGACGAAGGGCGCCGATGATCCCACCGACGCCAGCACGCCGAGTTGTCGTTCCAGGCGGTCAATTTCGCGGTTGATGGTGAGCGCCGTGACGCGTTCAATCCTTTCCAGGACGCGGCTCTCGCGGCGCAGCGACGGCGCCCGTTTCCACTCGCGCATCGCCGAAATAAAGAGCGCCGCGAACGGACTGTCGGGTTTGTCTTTTGTCTGTTCAAAGAGTTCTTCCAGCTCCGTTCCCGACCAGAAGGTTTTTTCAAAGGCGCTGGACTTGTAGTTGAGACGCTTGAGGCGCGCGAGTTTGGCGAGGATGATCGCCCATGTCCAGACCGACGCGAGGACAAGCACGATGACCACGAGTCTGACGACCCATCCGGCGGCGAGGATGAGCGTCCAGGCGTTCCATTGTCCGGAGGCGAGGTCGGCCTGGGCGAGGAGGGGCGCGGCGGTGAAGAATTGAAGCGCGTCGGCGGGTGACATCAGCGGGTTCCTTTTTCTGACGGCGGCGGCGCGGGAAGTCGCGGCCAGCGCGCGCGGATGGACGCGACCAGCGGCGGCGGCAGGCGCGCGGCGCGTCCGGTGTCGGGACGCACACAGACTAGCACGAGCGAGAGGTCGGCGAGCGTGTGTCCGCCGCGCCGCACCGACTGCTCCAGGACGAGCCGCGCCCCGCCCATCGCCGCCGGGCGGGTGTGAATTTCCAGCAGTTCTTCAAGGCGGGCGGGGGCGCGCCATTGCGCCTCCAGGGAGCGCAGGGCGAAGACGGCGCCGAATTGTCGGGTGAGTTCGGTGGTCGGGTGTCCGAGTTCGCGGAGGAGTTCGTTGCGGGCGCGCTCGGCGAATTCAATGTATCGGGTGTGGTAGACGACTCCGCCGGCGTCGGTGTCCTGGTAGTAGGGTCGCAGGACGAGGACGAAGGCGTCGCCTTGCCAGCGGTGCGGGGCGTGCGGGTTCATCGGGCGGCGGAGGGACTGCGACGGCGACGCTTCGGAGACGCCTTCGCTGTCGTCGTCGTCTTCGTTCCGACTTTGACGACTCGCGACGGCGCCTTCGTCACCGTCTTTGTCCCCCCTTTGACGACTTTCAACGGCGCCTTTGTTGTCGTCGTTCCTTTGACCTTGACGACCTTTAACGGCGCCTTCGTCACCGTCTTTGTCCCCCCTTTGACGACTTTCAACGGCGCCTT